>NZ_MOWP01000026.1:0-338599 GCF_001983215.1 Frankia sp. CcI49 | reverse complement strand
TTCGTCCTCGGCAAGTTCGTCGGCCGCATGCCGCGAGTTCCGATCAACACACAGAGTCCGCCGCCGGTCGACCCCAGCGCCAACGGAGGCGGCCCGGCCGCACCCTGAGCGACCGGGCCGCCGCCCTCAGCCCAGCAGCGCGGCCAGTCGCTCGGCCGAGGTCTTGGCCTTGGCCGGCTCGGGCTTGCGGTCTGCGGCGTCGGCCTTCGGTCGCTTCGCCGGCTCCGGCTTGGGCCTGGGGAAGAACTCCGGGTAGTCGGCCTTGATCGCCTCCACCTGGTCAGCCAGGCCGGTCACCTCCCCGTCCACGTCCACCTCGATGCTGTCCTGGTCCAGCAGGCGGTACAGCCGCGCGAACTTGCCCTCCGACGGCTTGCCGTTCTCGTCGATCAGCGCGGCATTCGCGTCGTGGAACGCGGCCTTGGCCGCGGAGCGGACGATGATCGGCTTGTAGCGCCCCTCGGTCTCCTTCGCGGCCTCCTCCTGGGCCTCCCTCAGGGCCTTGTCGTGGTCACTCTCGCCCTTGCGCTTGTCCGCGGCCACCTGCTCCTTGAGCTTGCGCAGATCGGTGCGGTAGCGGCGTGCCTCCTCCCGAGTGCGGGCCAGGGAGTCCCGCAGGGTGCGCAGTTCGGACGCGCTCGGCCGGTCCTCGTCGCCGTTGTCGTCCGCGTCCTTGCTGGCGTTCTCGTCGGCGTCCGCGTCGCGGTCGTCGTCCCCGCCGCCGGACTTCGGGTCGGTCCTGCTCTCCTCCTTGCTGCCGACCTTGCCCTCCTCAGCGCCGGCGTCGTCGGTGTCGTCGTCCTCCGGCTCGGGCCGGGCGTCCTCGTCTGCCATCGCGTGCTCCTCTCATGTCGGTCGCGCCCAACGGGCGGGTGGTCAGCGGGTTGCTACGGGGACCTGCCGGCCCGGGAAGTGGCCCTCGCGTACGGCGCGGGCAGCCACCTGACGCACCGAGGCCGGGGCGCCGGCGGGGGAGATCGTGGCCAGCAGCCTGTCGGCCGCGCGCACCCGTGCGGCGCCTGACTCGCTCGGCAGGGACCAGCCGCGCAACACCGAGCGCACCGCCTCCCGGCGTAGTGCCGCCGCCCAGTCCGCGTCCCGGTCCGGCGCGTACGGGATGGTGTGGCACCGGCACCGGGGATGGCGAGGTGCTCCCTTGAGGGCGCCCGCCACCTTCGGTGCGGTGTCGCCGTAGGTGGCGGTCTTGCTCCAGGTGCCGTCCGCGTCGCACACCACTCCGGCCAGGCGCGTGCAGGCCAGGCAGGCGTCCCGCTCGGCCACCCACACCCGGCGCATCCCGGCGGCCTGGCTGACCTCGGCCACGGCATCGTCCACCGCGGAGACCACCACCACGGCGGTGTGCGTCTCCAGCCGGGTGACCGCGCGGCGGGCCTGCCCGAGTGCCATTTCCAGCGCGGAGTACCCGGAGGCCCGCACCAGCTCGGGCCGCAGCAGGGCCAGCGCGGCCACCTGCTGCTCGCCCACCATCGCGGCCACGGGAGCCAGCGCGGCCCGCGCGCCGGGGGTAGCACCCCCAGGCGCCGGCACGGGGGGATCAGCGCCTGGAGGTAGCTGCTCACGAGCCTGCCGCACCCCGAGCGCGCGAGCACGCACCAACGCGGCCGACAGTGCCCGTGTCGCGATATCGGCGGCACCGGCGAACGCTCCGGCCAGCGCGGTACGCAGCGAGGACAGCAGCCCGACCACCCCGGGGCCGGCCGGGGCCTCCAGCGCGCCGAACGCGCGCAGCCACCCGCGGGCCGCCACCGTGGCCCACCCAGCCAATCCCGCGGCCAGCTCACCGGCGACGGCCTCGGTGGTGGCGTCCACCAGCTTGCCCATCTCATGCGCCGCGGCGTCCAGCGCCTCCTGGTCAGGCACTGGCGTCCTCGTCCGGGGCGTCGATCAGGGCGCTTACCGCGCGCTCCACCTGCTCCGCGCTGATCACGTTGAGGGCCACCCCGGCCCCGAGGGACTGCACGGCCTGCCCGAGCTTGACCAGCAGGTCGACCTTCGGCTTGATCTCGTCGCCGCGGTGGTAGCCCCAGGCCTCCACCTGCTCCGCGGAGTAGCCGGACTCCAGCAGGGCCTGCCGGGTGGGAACCCCGGCGTCGATCTTGGCCTGGATTGCGTTCCAGCCCTCCAGGTCGTCAATGCTGCGCACCGGCGCCCACGCCGGCCGGATCTCCACCTCCTCGCCCAGGCCCGCCGCGCGGGCCGCGCAGCGCCAGGCCGCCTCGTGCGCGTCGCCGAAGGTGGCGAGGCGCTCCTCCACCTTCTTGTCCAGTGGGGCCTCGGCCGCGCGCAGGCTCTCCCCACTGGGCGCGTCGCCGCTGATCTCGAAGAAATGCGCCGGCGTGGCCGTGGTCGCCCCCATCCACTGCACCATCGCCGTGGCCGGGTCCAGGAAGGCTGCGACGTTCGCCGCCTGGAACTCGCCCACCTTGTCCACGTTGCGCAGCCACCACAGCTCCCCGGGCCCGGCACGCAGGGTGGAACGCTCTGCCGTCGGGGCGAGCGCCTCGTCCTCCTCGTCGAAGCCACCCGGGTCATCCGCGCCGCCGCCGGCCACCGCGTACCGCTGCGGGAAGCCCTGGAAGTCGATCGAAGACATCAGGGTCGCCACCAGCTTGGTGATCGCGTTCTGTGGACCAAAGGCGTTGGCGTGCTCCGGCACCCCGTACGGCCGGGCGGTGCGCAGGTGGAACACCGGCACCTCGCCGAGCTCGTGCCCCACCTCATGCTCGTCCTCGTCCCCGAAGGGCTCCCAGTCCGTGTCCACCTCGCCGCGCTGCTTCGGCTGCTCCACCAGTACCCACCGCTCCACTCGGTCCGTGTAGTAGAGCGTGGAGCGCAGCCGGCCCGAGGCGGGCAGCCACAGCTTCGCGGCGTAGCGGACCTTGCGCGGGTCCTCCTCGTCATAGAACGCCCGGGTGGTCAGCGGGGAGTTGTGGAACACGTCCACGTCCCCGTCCTTCTCCCCGGGCCACACCAGCAGGTAGGCGTCGCCGTACACCTCTGCGTCCCGGTGCGCGTCGGCCACCTCCGCCCGCATCCGGTTGCGACGCCACTGCGCGGCCAGCCAGTCGGCCGCCGCCTTGTCCGGGGAGGTCAGGCCCAGCAGGCGAAGCCGCTCCAGTACGGCGTCCACCGGACGGCAGGCAAGGTTGATCTTGTAGTGGGCGCCGGTGGCCTGGAGCTTTTTGCGAATGGCCGGCGAGGCGAACACCTCGTCCACCTGACCCCGGTAATAGGCCATCGCCTCCTCGTAACCGGGCCGGGCCTCCCGGATCGCGCACACCGCCGCGGTCAGGTCGGACACGGCGCCCTCACGAGTCCCACCCGGCTCCGTGCGCCGGCCGGTCCGCGCTGGGCTGGGCGGCGTACTCCGTCCGGGCGCCGCGGCGTGCCCAGTCCGGCACCGGAACCCCCGGCGCGGCCTCGGTGTGCCGGGGTGAGCCCAGGTCAGCCCCGCACACGCAGTTGCCGGCACCGCTGGTGACGTCCCGGGCGTAGACGTGCGGGCGCCCGTACGCGCCGGGCCCCGGGCCGACCGTGCCCTCGAAGCCGGGCACGCCCTCAGTCGCCATCGGTGCCGCCGTCCGGGTATTCGCGTTCCGCGTTGGCGTAGACCTCCGCGTACACCGCGTCCGCGTTCTCCCCGCCCGAGCAACGGCGCAGCAAGTCCAGAAAGTCCATGCCAGAGATGACGTGCCAGCCGAGCTGATCCCGGTCGCAGGAGCACTCGCCCTCCGGCGTGACCGGGGGAGCCACCGGGGCCACGCCGTCCGGGCAGGGTGCATCCAGCCACACCACGCGGGTGGCCCCGCCGTGACCGTGGATGGCCTCCACCTGCTCCATGCTGGTGTAGATCCCGGTGGAGCGGTGCTCACCGTGCCAGTGCAGCGCGGCCACCCCGTCATCCCAGCACGCTCCCTGGGCTACTTCTCCGGTGCCGGACACCCCGGAGATGTCCTGGTAGCGCACCAGCAGGAACCGCCGGGGGAGGGCGGCGCTCTCGGTCGTCATACCTTGTCCTCCTCCTGCTCGGTGCACACCCGCAGTGCCTCGTGCAGCAGGCCGCGGAGCTGCCACAGTGGCATCTGCTCGTCGCGGCAGTGGATCTGCACCATGGCCAGCGGCCCCACGCCGTCCACCCGCGTCCACGCGGAGACCGCCACCCAGTGGGTGAGTACGCCGCCCTCCGCGTACGGGGCGGCGTCCGGGTTCTGCTCGGCCTGCGCGGCCAGGTCCGCGGTCAGTGCGTCCTCGATGGCCGCAGCCGGCATCGATGGGCTCACGAGCTCTCCTCTCAGGCGTAGGTGCTGGCCGAGCCGGACGGCCCGCTCGGCTTCTTTCGATCAAGGAAGAACCAGACTCCGGTCCCGGTGGCATCGACGACGTCGTCGGTCAGGCCGCGGGGGTAGGCGAGCATCTCCRTCTCCGCCGCGGGCAGCCGCCGGGCGTGCACCACCTCGGGCAGGCCGTCCGCACACCGGCGCTGGTAGTGGTTCAGGGCGCGGGCCGCGCGGAAGTCCTTCGGCTCGGACTGGTGCACGGTGATCACCCGCACCGGCAGGTCGTGCAGGATCTCCAGCCACGCCTCGCCGCCCTGGTTGGTCTCGATCAGCACCGCGCCCACTTCCGGGTGCCGCGCGAGCACGCCCAGCACGGTGGTGCGCAGGTCCGCAGGGGAGAGACGCAGCGAGGCGGCGTAGCGCACCACGCACCGGCGGACATTCGGTGCCGGCCGGGCCAGTCCCACCACCGCCAGGCCGTAGGGGTGCGAGGCGGTCTTGGATGTGGTGGCCGGGTCGATGGACAGAAGCGCCCGCACCAGCGGCGGGTCCGCGTAGACGATGTCGCCCGGCCCCCAGTAGTCCCCGTCCAGGCTCACGGGCTGGTTGGCAAAGTTCTTGGCGTACGAGCGGGTGTGCTCGATCGACTCCAGGTAGGAAAGCGACCACTTGCCCGGCCAGCAGGAGCGCCGCGTGCCGTCTCCCYGGTCCACGATCGGTCGGAAGTGGTGCACCGCGAACCGCTCGGCCGCGAGCCGTTCGTCCAGCTCCACCTCGGGCTCGGTGATGGTCCGCACGAGCTGGTGGATGATCGAGCCGGCCATCACCACCGTGCCCACCACGACCACTCGCGCGAAGGTGTTGAGCGGCAGGATCGCGTCCACGATCGCGACCAGGCGTTTGCTGGCCTGGTATGCGCTGTACGTGCCCTCGTGGGGCTCGACGTCGTCCAGCACCAGCAGGTCCGGCCGCAGCGCGCCCACCTTCATGCCGAGCACGCCGGCGTCGATGCCTCGCGCGGCGAACACGAAGCCGCCGCGCTGCTGGATCATGTGCTGGGTGTCGGCCACGGTGGTGCCTCGGGGCCGCGTGGCCGGAGCGCACAGGTCCGGGTAGTCCTGCCGCAGCAGCGTGTTGGTCTCCAGCTCCCGGCGGAAGGTGTCCAGGTGCTGCTCGGCCTGCACCCCGGCATCGGCGAACGCGGCGATGAACCGCACCCACCCGTGCGCGGCGGCCCACAGCGGCAGGATCAGGAACAGCCACGTGGTCTTGCCCGCGTTACGCGGGGCCACCCAGACGTCCCGGTGCTCCGCCGGGCTGGACGGCGGCAGCGCCCACGTGCGCGCGTGCCGGAACAGCGCGAGGTGGAAGTCCGCGAAGGTGATCTCCCCGCCGGTCTCGTCCCCGCGTAGGTGGTGCGGGCAGTACAGCAGCGCGAAGAGAAGGGGCGAGAGACGTGTGAGCGTGCGTCGCCCCTCCGGACTGGCCAGCAGCCGCTCGTCGAAGCCCGCCAGCCACCCGCTCAGGTCGAACGTCTCCGCGTCCGCCTGCGGGCTGTATGGGTCGACCACCCGCGGGCGCTCCAGCACCGATGTCAGCGCGCCTTCCCCTTCCCCTTGCTCTTCTTGATCGCGACGAGCTGCTTCACCGCGGCAGCACGGGAGGAGTGGTCGGCCTTCTTGCCGGCGGTCTCGCCGGTGCCCTTCTTCACCACCCGGTGCTTGCCGCCGCGCTTGGAGATCCGGTACGGCACGGACTACCCCTCCCCGCTCTCGGCGCCCCGGCGGTCCTCGTCTGCCCACTGCCGCGGCGTGGCGTCGGCGTGCCGCTCGCACAGCAGCAGCGCGCCCCGGTGGGCGTCCGACTCGTAGGCGCCGCGGCGTACCCCCGCCACGAATGCCAGGGTCGCCGGCTGCTCGCACCAGCCGAGACCGCACCGGTACGGCGCTGGCGCGGGGGAGGCCTGCCATCCCATGCGCCACGACCAACGCACCCACAGGCCGGTCCGGCTGGGCCCGCCGGAGTCAGGGTCCGGGACGAACCGGACCATGCCGTCGGCGAGAGACTGCTCACCCTGGAGGTCCGGCGCCTCCGGGAGGAAGAGGTACTCGGTCGCGGCCCGGCCGCCGAGCTCGGGCGGGTAGCAGCCCGGGTCGACCCGTGGCAGGTCCGGGCTCTCCACCAGCACCAGCAGCGCCATCCGCATGAAGTCGGCCGACACCCCGGCCACCCGCATGCCGGCGGGCAGGGTCAGGAGCTGGGCGATCGTGGCCTCGTCGAGAGTGATCACGGCCCGGCCCGGCCGCTCGTCCAGCTCGGTGTCCCGCTCACCCATCGGCGCTCCCTTCCTGGGCGACTTGGCGCAGCGCCTCCTCCTCGACGGCGCTCCGCGCCTTGGCCTCCCTGATCAACGCGGCCAGCTCGATGTCCGCCGGGTCCACACGGGTGACCTGCACGTCCACCTGCCCGCGCTCCCCCCACCGCTGGGTGTGCCGGCGGGACAGCCAGCCCATCGCCGCGCGCCAGTCACCCTCGGCCGCCGCGCGCTGCACCACGGTCAGCGCCCGGATCACGGCCTTGGCCTCGGCCTGCTCGAACTCGGCCACGAACCGGGCGTGCGGGGTGTCCTCCTGGCCCTCCGCGGTGTCCCGGCGGCCGGCGCGCAGCCAGCCCAGCAGCGTGTTCTCCGCGACCCCGGCGAAGCGCGCGGCCTCCACCTGGTAGGCCCCGATGCCGATGGCGTCGCAGATCCGGGCCTGGACCTCCGGGGTGAGCGCGCTGGGCCGGGCCATCAGCCACCCCCGCCGATCAGCCCGCCGGCTCGCGCCGAGCCCCGGTGTTCGTCCAGCACCGTGCGCGCGTCCGTGCTCTGTGGAGTCCAGCGACCCTGCCAGGAGGCGGTCATGGTGAGCGCGGCAGGCTGTCGGATGCCGCGCACCGCCATGCACCCGTGGTGCGCGGTGATCACGCATCCGGCCCCCACCGGGTCCAGCGCGCCGGCCACCGCGGCGGCCACCTGGTAGGTGAGGGTCTCCTGCACCTGGAGCCGGCGCGCGTAGTCCTCCACCACCCGCGCGAGCTTGGACAGCCCCACCACACGCCCCTGCTCTCCGGGCCGGTAGGCCACGGTGGCGGTGCCGTTGATGGGCAACAGATGGTGGGCGCAGGTGGTGGTCACGCGGATGCCGGACACCACCACCAGGTCGCCGGACGGCGGGCCAGTGAAGGTGATGGCCAGGTGCCGAGCCGGGTCCTCGCCGTACCCGGACAGCCGCTCCGCCCACGCGCGAGCCACCCGTCCGGGGGTGTCCCGAGTGTGGTCGTCCACCTGCACCCCGAGGGCGTCCAGCAGCCCGGCCACCGCCGTTGCGGCCTTGTCCAGGTCCACTACCGGCCCCTCTCGTCGCCCCAGGCCAGTACGTGCAGCCGGTGGGTGGCGTTGAGGCCGTGCTCGGTGGCCGCCTGCGCCACCACGGGCCAGGCCGCCTCCAGCTCCGCCCGAGTGGTCCCGCGCGGCATCACCCACACCCGCACGCTGGGCCAGCGCGTGCGGGAGGCCAGCGCGGCGGCCTGGGCCACCTCGTCCGCGTCCGCGCACACCACCTTCAGGTGCACCCCGGTGCCCTCCCAGGCCAGCGCTGGCCAGTCCGGATGCAGGGCGGGGTCCTGGTGGCCGCGGTGCGGGCCGGCGCTGGGCAGCTTGGGGGAGACCATCCAGGCGGTCACGGAGGCCAGGCTGACCTCGTTGGGGCCGCGGGTGCCGTTGGTCTCCACGTGGATGGTGTGGCCGCGGTCGCGCAGCAGGTCCAGCAGCCGAGCCCACGCGGGGGAGTCCTGGTGCAGCAGTGGCTCCCCACCGGTGATCACTACAATCGGCGTGCCCGCCTGCGCCGCCAGCGCCTCGGGTGAGGTGGGGGTGAGTTCCACCCGCAGGTCATAGCGCGACCCGTCCCACGTGTACGCGGTGTCACACCAGGCGCACGAAAGATCGCATCCGCCGAGGCGGATGAACGTGGCCAGTCGGCCCGCGTGCGGCCCCTCTCCTTGCAGGGTTGGGCCGAAGACCTCTGACACCGGCAGGGTGGCCCCGCCGGCCCGCACCAGGGCCGTCACGAGGTCTCCCGCCAGGTCGCCCAGGTCTTGGGCGTCTCGGACACCGCCACCGACACGGAGACCCCTTCGGGGATCTCCACCAGCCGGGGCACCAGGTCGGCCAGGAACCGGGCGAGGTTCTCCGCGGTCGGGTTGAACTCCAGCTCGTCGTTGAGGTGCCTGTGGTCCAGCACTCCGTCGATCCAGCGCTTCACCGGGGCCAGCGCGCCGTAGTCCACGACGAATCCGACCGTGTCCAGCTTCTCGGCGGACATGATCACCCGCGCGACGTAGTTGTGGCCATGCAGTCGGGCGCACTGGTGCCCCTCCGGTAGCCCATCCACTACGTGGGAGGCCGACCAGGGGAAGTCCTTGCTGATCTCGTACATGGTCAGTCCTTCGAGGAGGCGGCGGCGCGCCAGAAATCCGGGTCCACGTAGCTGGTCGGGTCAGGCACCCCCGCGAGGTGGAGAGCCTCGGCGCGCTCGACGCAGGTTCCGCACCGGCCACAGTGCCGCTCGCCGCCCTCGTAGCAGGACCAGGTCAGCGCGACGGGAAGCCCGACCAAGCCGGCGATCCGGGCGATGTCAGCCTTGGAGGTGTGCACGTACGGTGCCTCGACGGCGACCGTACTGTCGGTGCCCCGCTGCGCGGCCTCGCTCGCCGCGGCGATGAACTCGGGCCGGCAGTCCGGGTAGATCGGATGGTCCCCGGCGTGGACGGCCGTCAGCACTCGGTCGCACCCGTGCGCCAGCGCGACGCCGGCCGCGGCCATCAGCAGAGTGGCGTTGCGGTTCGGCACGACCGTCGCCCGCATCGACTCCGCGGCGTAGTGCCCGTGCGGAACGTCCACCGCCTCGTCGGTCAGCGCGGAGCCGGCGAGCAGCGATCCCCAACCAGTCAGGTCGAGTAGGAGGTGGGGTACCCGGTAGTGCGCGGCGACGTCGGCCGCGGCGCGCAGCTCTCGGGCATGGCGCTGGCCGTAGTTCACCGACAGCGCCAGTCGCGCGGTGTTCTCCTTCGCCCGCTCGGCGAGCAGGGTGGAGGAGTCCAGCCCCCCGGACAGCAGGACAAGGTCACGCGGCATCGGTGAGGCCCCTTCGGCGGCAGACGTGGCGACTTCCCCAGCGCCGCCAGATCGGTGGGTTCCAGGGAGCGACGCGGGCGGGGTCCTGTCCGAGAAGCGGCAGGGCACCCAGTCCGGCGCCGACGGGACGTCGCCCGTGCAGGTGAGCGTCGGCGGCGCTTGCGCCCTCGTAGTCGTTACCCGACACCGAGCTGAACAGGTGCGGTCCGCTGTTCGTGAACCGGACAGGTGGAGGGACAGGGATCCATTGGCGCAAGGCCTCGTCGGCGGCGGCATAGGAGAGACTCATCGCCTTCATCAGGTCCTGGCGCCCGCCGGCCTTGCTGGGGAGGCGCCCGGCTCGGACCAGCGGGGCTAGGTCGATCTCGTGTTCCATGAGGTGCCGATGGGCGCGAAGTATCGCCGCATGGTCGGCTACGGTCACTTGGCGTACGTCGCGTCCGTCGAAGTAGGCAATCCCGCCATAGCGGAACTGCACTGAGATATTGGAAGCGTCCGCGGAGTATGGCCGAGCCCTACGCAGGACGCTCAGCGCCCCAACACCGAGGGCGTGGATGCCTCCGCCGAGACGTTCGGCTCGACGCTGGAGCATCCCGACCCGCGCCGCCTGTGCCTCGCCGGGCATGCCGACCAGCCCTCCGACACAGACGTAACCGACCTCGCGCACCATTGCGTCGAACTCGGCGAGAGAGTCGCCGCGAGTGAACACCGGCATAACCGGAAGTCCGCGGTCGTGCAGCTTACGGGTGTTGGCCCGGGTGGCCGCGGGGTCGCCGATGACGTCGAGGGTGATTGCGTGGTCCCAGTGGCCGCGCCACCGCTCCAGGTACCACGCATACGCCCCCAGTTCAATCGGACGACCGCTGCTGTGAGCAGTGAAGGCGCCTGAGTCGATCATCATCTGACCGCACACGAGGTTCGTCCGAACGGCAGCGAGGTCGACGCTGGCGTTGAGCGCGTACGACAACAGCAGGTTGACGGACACGCTCACGTCCCGGCCAGGTCCAGCAGCACCCCGACGCGAGCCGCGTCGTCCGCACCGTCCACCGAGCGCCAACGTGCATACAGCTCGTGGGAGACCTGCGCGCGAATGACCGGCCAGGCCGCGCGGTCGGTCTCGTCGAGAACGGCCTGGTCCGCCTCGTCCCCGGAGATCGCAGGGGATTCACCCCCATCCATCCCGGCCCCGGATGGCCCAGGAACAGCGCACAACGCCACGAGCGCGTCGAAGTGGGTGTCGTCCCATCCGGCGAGCCGGCGCAGTTCGGCGTCCGCGGAGTCGAGATCGGCCAGCAGTCCGGTGAGCGCAGGCTCGTCCCACCCGCCGCGCGTGGTCGCCTCGTTCAGCGCGACGCCGAGCGCCTCGGCCTCGGCATCCGAGCGGGACGACCAGCCGTGCTCCACCGGCATCCGCCAGGTGCCGTCCTCCCCGCGCACGATGCCGTCCGGGGGGTCTTGGCCTTCGGCCTCCATCGCGCGCAGGGACTCCAGCCGCCCATGGCCGGCGATGATCCGCCCGGTGCGGCCGTCGTGCACTGCGGAGCCAGCGAACCCGAACCGCGTGATCAGGGCCTTGATGTGGTCGAGGTCGTGGGCCTTGGCGTTGCGCTCGGCCTCACGCACCTCACCCAGCGGCACGTAGGCGATCCATCGGGGTGAGCCGTCCGCGCCCGCACTCAGCCCCGTTTCGGGTGCCTGCGGACCGCTATCAGCTCTCGCCATGTCTCTGCCTACTTCCCTCGCGGCGGATGACAGTGCAGTGTAATGCTATGAGTACGGACAGGTGCCGAAGGTAGGGGGCTCGCCATGTCGGGACGGGCGCAGGCGGCCGTGGCTGCGGTGGTGTTCACGGGGGCGGTCGCTCTCGCGGTGGTTGTGCTCGTGCGGGACGGTGACCTGAACTCGGTGGCCACCGCGGTCGGCATTGCCACCGCGGCGATCGGCACTGTGCTGGCCCTGCTGCGAAGCGAGCGAGCCAGCGCCGAGGCGCGTGAGGTCCGCGAGATCCTGCCCATCCCGCCCCGCGACGTCTCGCTGGACCGCAGCGACCGGTCGGATGGATAGCCGGTGCGCGCGGCCGACCTGGTGGCCTACACGATGTCCGGTGGGCTGGGTACCTCTCCGCTGCTGTTCGCCCTGACTACCGGCGGTGGGGACGGCGTGGGCGTGGGCACCGTGACCCAACTCGGGGTGACCGGGGCGCTGGCGGMCGGGCTCGTGACGTTCGCGCGCACCGTGTACGCCCGTGAGGTCCGCCGCGCGGACGAGACCGCCGCAGAGCTGCGCACCCTCAACACCAAGGTGATGGAGGAGTACGCGCGGACGCTGGCCGAGGCCAACCGAGCTCTGTCCGACGCTGCCGCGACGCTGGCCAGGAGATCGCCGTGAGCGACGAGCCGGAACGCATCTCCGCCACCACCGCGGCCAGCCTGGCGCGCCTGGACGCCCTGCTGATCCAGGTCCAGTCCGCCGTGGACGCCGTACGGGTCGAGATCGAGCGGGTGGCCCCGCCCGGCCGCACCAAGGAGGGAAGCGGCGATGGCCTCACCGCCCCATGAGCAGCCAAGGCCCCTGGTCGAGTCCGTCAATGACCTGAGCCGCCAACTGGTGGGGGTGCGTGCCACCCTCACCCTCACCAACAACGTCCAGCAGGGCCGACTCGCCGTCCTGCGCCGCCTGGCCCTGGTCGCCACAGGCTCCGCCGCCCTGGCCACGGCCGGCGCCGTCGCCGCGCTGGTGCTGCTCCTTGGCGCGATAGGGGACCTGCGCGATCAGCAGGACGTCCTGGACGCCAAGACCACGGCCGACTGCGCGTTCCACCGGGAGGTCGCAGCCCTGCCTGACCTGGTGCGCTCCGTCCCGCGCTCGCCGGGGTCGATGCCGCCCACTGTCGGGCCGGTGACCTCCGCGCTGGGCCGGGAGTCCGCCAACGCCTACCGGCTCGCCGGCTGCCCCGAGGTCTTCGGAGCGCTGCCAACCCACGCCCCGTCGAGACCCTCCGGGAGTCCTCGTGGCTGAATGGCCCTACATGCCTGCCCGCTGGCAGCCCTCCCGCTCCGGCCAGTCCGTGATCTGGGTTGTGCTCCACAGCATGGAGGCCCCGCTCCGCGTCGGCACCGCCGCCAGCGTGGGCCGGTACTTCCAGGGCGTCGAGCAGTACGCCTCCACCCACGTCGGGGTCGACCCGGGCGGCATCGTGCGCTACGTGCCGGACGCCTCGGGCTGCTACGGGGCGGAGCGCAACTCCAACCGGCGCGGCTGGCACATCGAACAGGCCGGGTACGCGCGGTTCGCCGCGGAGTGGCACAGCCCGGATGGCCTGGCGATGCTGGACCGCTCCGCCGAGGCCGCGGCGTACGCCGCGCGCCGGTTCAACATCCCGGTGCGGATGCTGGCCGACCGCGAGGTGGCCGCCTACGCGCCCGGGTTCGTCCATCACGCCCAGCTCGCTCGAGTGTTCGGCGTGGCCGCCGGTCACACCGACCCCGGGCTCAACTTCCCGTACGACGAGCTGCTGACACGGGTGCGTGCCCGGCTTGGCCAGCCGTCGCTGGCCCCGGTGCCGGACCCGGCCCGCGCGGACAACCGCTTCCGCAGACTTCCCACGCTGCGCGCTGGCGCCCGGGACGACGCTGCCCGGGTGGCCGCGGCGCGAGCGAAGGGTGGCACGGTTCTCGATGCCGACGTGCCGGTGCTCACCCTCCAGAGCGCGCTCAACGAGGGGATGGGCGCCAAGCTGGGCGGTGACGGGGTTTACGGCGACTTCACCGAGGACGCGGTCCGCCGCTTCCAGCAGTGGTGGCGTGGCAACGGGCTCGACCTGACCGTCGACGGCATCTGCGGCCCAGCCACCTGGTCCCAGCTCGACGTGGTGGCCGACCTCCAGGGGCGTTAGCCCTCGCGCTCGCTGGCTCGCCGCGCCATCCCGCGGGGCCGCCAGTACGACACGACCCACAGGAAGGCGACTAGCAAGGCAGCCAGGACCACGGCCATGGACACGTTCGCGGCGACAGCGCCGAAGGCGCCCAGGTTGGCCGCGGCCGAAATGGCGACGTAGACCGACAGCACGAGAATGATCAGGCTTCTGCGGCGACGGTTGCTCATGAGGACCCTGCCCGGGGTGAGGGATCGAACGCCCACGCGGGCGCGCTGATCCGCTCACGATACGTGGGCATATCCTCTCGTTCCGCCGCAGGGTCGCCGTGCACTGCCCGGCCGGTCACGCAGGACTGACGGTGGCCCTACGCGACACCCCAAAGCCGCGCGTACTCCGCCGAGGCCTTCGGGTTGCGCTTCGAGGTCAGCGACGAGCCCACATTGGCCGGGTCGTCCTCGGAGAAGTACATCTCTCCGACGAAATCGAGGTCCGTCCGCGCGGCGCACTCGGCGAAGAAGCTGCGCATGCCGCGGACGAAGAACGCGCTGTCACCGCCGCCCTTGTCGCCGGCGGCGCTCGGAGCGTTCTTGACCCCCCATTCCTGGAGCATGAAGCCCTTGCGGTGCTCGGCGGCCACGTTGGCCCACCACCGTGCCCCGCCGGCCTTGTCCAGCTCGCGGGCGAGCTCGACGTCGGTGCGGGCCACCGCATAATGGTCGTAGGCGTCCACGCCGATGATGTCCACCACGTCGTCGCCCGGGTAGGCGTCCAGCGGGCTGTGACTCGGCGGGTTCTGCGAGTACCCCTTGTTCGCGATCAGCGCGAACCGCGCTCGGCTGCCGGTCTCGCGCACGATGATGCGCACCCGGCGCCAGGCCTCCCGGAACTTCCGGGCATCGGCCGCGCCGTGGTGGAACCAGTCGCCGTTGTACTCCCAGCCCAGCGGCACGATCATCGGCGCGAACCCGGCGGCCTCCCGAGCCACCATCGCCTGGCCCATCGCCCGGATGTCGGCGTCGTATCGGCCGGAGAGGACCTCGTCCGCCGTCACCGCGTTCTTCCCGGAGGTGACGTTCTGCCGCTCGGGGCCGAAGCTCTGCGCAAGTACGAGCACGAGGCTCTTGTCCGTGAAGGTGCTGGTGTTGATCAGGTGGGCTGCGCGCCACATCGAGGCCGCGTCCTTCTTGCGGTCCGAGTAGACCAGCCACATTCCGGGCCGGAACCCGAACTTCGCCCGCCAGGCGTCCGGCCCGGCCTGGGTGTAGTTGGACCCGTCGCCGAAGTAGGCCCCGGCCAGCCAGGCGCCCGCGACCGGCGTCGTCGGCTGGGTTGGCCCAGTGCCGCTCTCCACCGCGGCCAGCCGCCTCTCGATGCCGTCCAGGCGCCCGGCCAAGGCCTCGTGATCCGCCAGCGTCGGTACGTCCACTCCGGCCATGTTGCTCCCGTCGCCACAGGTGCTCCCGTAGCTCCACCCCTACCTCTCTGGCACCGATCGTGCACGTTCTGTAGCGTGCCGGTCGGTGGTGGGACAAGTGACCGGAGGGCGGGTAGGTGGCTCGCCCTCCGGTCACTTGCGGCCTCGGCGCCCCGGTGGGTTCGCGCGGCTGGCGCCTGGTTTTGTCGGTGCCAGGCGGGACGCTGGAAGGATGCCCGCGGCGCCCTACCCGACCGGCGGGCGGCCCCTCGACGACGAGACCCCCGGCCAACGTGGCGCGGGGGTCTCGTTGGTTCGCAGTCGCTACGGTCGGTGCGCCCTGATGGCTCGGTCCAGGTCGGTCGAGGCGATGTGCCAGCCGGTCCCGTAATGCCAGGTCGCCTCCAACTCGTTGTTGGCGATCCAGTCGATGATCGTCCGTGGCGTCACACCCGCTCGCTGGGCCGCCCCGTTGAGCCGCAGTTCCTGTCCCACCTCAACCCCCCGGCATCGATGTGTACCTCTGTGTGACAAGGGGCGATCCGCGCAGGTCAGGGGCCTGTCGAGCGCGAGTACAGGTTGTTGTCCGAATGTTGCCCCACGTCAAACAGGTCCGGCCAGGACTGATCAGTGGGCATGGTCCGTGCGGGTCAGGTAACAGGTGGTTCGTGCGAATCCGTCCTTGACTCGTCGGCGGCTGCGGCGACCTGGCTGGCGATGTGCTCGGCGATGTCCGGCGGGAGCATCAGCCCGACCGCGGAGGCGATGTCAGCAACCTCGGCGGCGTCGATGCCGTCCGGCCACTGCGGGTCAGGGGTTCGCATGGCTGACCTCCTTCGCGGGCCACATCGGGCCCATTGCGTCCCCGGCGTAGCGGGGGACCACGTGGATGTGCAGGTGGGGAACAGTCTGCGTGGCCGCCTCGCCGGTGGACTGGATGATGTTGATCCCGTCCGGCCGCAGCTCCTGGCGCAGCTTGCCGGACACCAGGTGGACCACGCCCATCAGCCCCTGCCAGATCGAGCGGTCGACGTCCCAGACACCCTCGTGGTGCCGGACCGGAACCACGAGGGTGTGGCCGCGAGTGGCCGGATTGAGCGGTGTGAACGCGACGGAGCCGGCGTAGCGGCGCAGGCCCTTGGCCTGGGCGCGGCCGGCGATGATGTCGCAGAACAGGCAGGGTTCAGGCGCCACTGGAGGACTCCTCGTGGTGGTTGGTGCGGCACTCGGGACCAGAGACATGGTCGCCGCCCTCGGCCGGGGCGGGTGCCGAAACGAACGTCCACTCCTCGGTACGCCGGCCGTAGGCGACCCGGAGCGTCCCGTCGTCCACGTACCGCGCGAGACACGCGTCGGCCTCGTCGCGGGCGTCGAACGGGCCGCCGAGAATCCGGTCTCCAGCGAGGGCGAACCATCCGGGCTGCCGGCCCCGCTCGGCGCGGGCGACCGCGTCAGCCGCCTCCCACGCCTGCCGGATAGCGGCCTCCGGACTCTTCCAGCCGACCGCGATCGCGTCACCGGCGGGGTTGCGAGCCACCCATCCGGCCTCGCCCTCGTCGGAAACGGTGTAGCCATGCGGCGGGCCCTGGCGGTCATTCAGACCAGGCACTGGTTCATCTCCTCGATCTCGGCCGCGGCGCGCAGCATCTCGAACTCGTCCGGGTGGGCGTCGCGAAGCTGCCGCAGAGCGGTCTCGTAGGCCCGGCCCTGCGCGCTCTCGCAGTGCAGCCGGTGCCGCTCCTCGCGTGCGGCGCGGCGTCGCCTCGCCGCCTCTTCGTCTGTCCGCCGATTGCGGTCGCCGATGAGCGCCTTGGCCTCGCGTCGTTGCTGGTTGGTTCCCTCCAGCGCCCGCAGGGCCTTTCCGCGCTGGCGCCGCGCCACGTCCGCCCCGTCAGCGTCGCGGTGCGCCCTGGCCCGCTTCTCCTGTGCCCTCAGAAAGATCTGAGCCTTCGTGATCTCCGCGTGGGTCTGATTGATCGTCTCCAGCCAGCGGTCCAGCACCCGGTCGTGACGCAGCGCGGCGAAGTGCGGGTCGCGCTGCGCGTCGTGATCGGACTGCATCCGCCGGTCGGCCGCCACCAGTTCGGCGAAGGTCACCTCGCTCATGGACAGGAGCCGGTCAGCGAGGGTCTCCGCGTCGTTGAGGTCAGGCATCAGCGCCGCCCTCGACCAGCGATACCAGCGACGTCCTGACCAGCGATTCCATGAGGGCGATCTCCCAGGTGTCGTACCGGGCGTTCGCCGGATCGGCGCGCAGCTCGGTGAGCCGGGCGCGGGCCTCCTCGACGGAGTCGGCAACCGGGAACGTGCACGAGGAGCCGCTGGCTGTCTCGGTGCCCTGGACTCGCCACCAGCGCAGTGGGCCGAGCGTGCCGAGCGTCCCCGGCCTGACGTAGTGGTCCGCCCCGGGCTCGCCCCAGATCTCGATGTCGCGGGCGACGGTGCCCGGCGGCGTGGACTCAGGCATCGGTCTGGTCACTGTCAGCCATGGCGCCGCCCCACGATTTCGGATGCGATGGTGCCGAGATTCCCAGCAAGGGCCTGGACGGCGTCGAGCTGAAAGTCGTCCAGGGCGTCCAGCGCGTCCCAGGCGGCGTCCTCTTTCTCGGCCCAGAGCAGTCCGATGGCGCGAGCCATGGTCGCCCGGGTGGCCGGCGTCGCGTCCCGGGTCACCGGAGGTCCCTCGCGGTCCGTACGCGCGAGAGCCTCGTGGCCACCAGCGCAGCCAGCCACAGCATCCCGGCGTGCGCGGCCTGGTCGGCGCGGTTGAGGCCCGGCTTCCACGGCATGCCGGGCACGCTGGTGGTGATAGTCATCTCAGCGAAAGCCGGACTTCCGGTGGCGGCCATGAGGCGCCGGATAGGCCATCGCCGGTCGATGAACCCGTGGCTCGCCGCTGAGACGACGAATCCAACAAGAAGGCCCCGGCCGGACACCGGCACGCGAGTCACACGCACCGTCGCCCCGACCATGGCGGACATCACCGCGTGATAGGCGGCGACGTGCCGCAGGTTCGCACACCAGCCCTCGGCGCCTGGCTTGTCCTTGCGGCCGGCCTGGTCGTCGGTCTGGCCCAGTAGGTTGTCGGCGACCTCGTGGGCGGCGAGGAGCACGGCGAGGAGAGTCGGGAAGGTTGCGGACCGGTCGGTCTTCACCGCTCCTCCCGCTTGTCAAGTCGACGGCCGAGCACGCGGCAGCGATCGCATGGGTCGCCGAGCTCGGGCGGAGCGGCGTCGGGCGGGCAGGTGCAGGGGAGCTTCTCCACGTAGTCAGCGAGGTGCGCGATGGACTCGAGGACAATGGCGACTTCCGCTACGTCGCTGTCCGGCGGGTTGAGCCGCTCGATGACGGTGTCCGCGATCATGCGGTACTCGCAGATGTCGATGCCGCCGGGCTCGCAGGTGCAGACCTCGTCCGGGTCGTGGTCCATCACTCGGGTCCTTCCTCGTCCCAGGGGATTTCACGGATCTGCTGAGACCAGGCGGTGTCAGCCTCGTGGTCCCAGCCGGGCTCCTGCGGCCGTGGCGCAGTGGCCGCAGCGGGGGATGGGGGCCAGTCGAGCCCCTCATCAGCGCCGAACAGGACGGGCATCACGCACCCCCGGCCAGGTCGTGGGCCTCCAGCAGTTCCAGCAGCCGCTCGGCCGCCGGGCGCCGCATGCAGATCTCGCTGCCAGAAGCGAAGAGGTCGCCATGCAGGTCGTCGGGCAGCAGTGCGTGGAACCGCCCGGCGAGGCCGCGCATGGTCTCGTTCTCGACGCGCTGGGCGGCCTCTCGGTCCCTCCAGGCATCCATGGAGGCGTCGGAGCGCCGCTTGCCCGCTAGGTGCGGGCCGCACATCTCGGCCTCGCGCTGCTCGTCGGTCTTCAGGGTGCGACCGCAGACTCGGCCGCCCAGACGGCCGGGCACGTGAACCGGAACCGGGCAGGTCTGCTCATTGCTCATGACGTGGCGTCCCGCTCCGGCCGAGGACCGCCCCCAGTCAGCCAATTCAGGACCACACTGGCGCGTTCGTCGCGGCGGGATTCCCTCTGCATCAGGCCGCGCTCGTGGGCGACGACCTCGGGGTCTCGGTAAAGCTCGTCAGCGAGTACCGGGTTCCGGGACTCAATCTCGGTGAGGCGCTCATTGATGGATGCTGAGTCCCGCTCGACGAGCAGGTCCATCTTCGCGTTGCGGAATTCTGCGTTGTGAACCATGGATCAGCCCTCCGTGGAGTCGGGGTAGAAGCGGGCAACTGCCTCGGGGTAGGTCAGCCCGCCCTCGCGCACCGAGGCGGCGAACTCCCCGGCCCGCTCCTCATCGGCCTGGTCCTCCGGCAAGACGGGGAAATCCCGGACGGCGCGGGCGGTGTGGTAACTGGCCCACCAGGTGGGGCCGTTCGAGCCGCCCTCGAACAGGGGCCGGTCGCGCTGGATCTCGTACTCCCAGGAGCCACCGTGGGGCTCGGCCCCGAGCACAGTGGCCGTGCCGCGCATGGCTTCGGGGTACTGCTGCGCGCGCCAGTGGTACACCCGGGCGCCGGGCGGGAACGGGTGGTCATTCATCGTCGCCCCGGGCGAGCAGCTCGTCGATCTGCGCGTCCATGAAGTCCCGGATGGACTGCGCCGTCTCCGAGCGCTTCCGGGCGATCATCACGTCCGGCTCGGCGAGTAGCCGGTCCAGCGCCCGCTGCGGGTCGCCCCCCAGCGGGGTGGCCTGCTGCGCAGCCCAGGCGAGGTCCTCCTCGAACTCGGCCATCTCGCCCGGGATGAACTGGTTCTCGCGGAACTCGTCGAGGGCCCGCTGATAGTCGGCTTCCGCCGCGAAGGCGCCCAGCCAGCCCACGGGGGAGAAGCCGGGCGCGCTCGGGTCGCTGATCTGGGTCATGAGATCTCCTTGGCCTGGTCGGGGTCGCCGATCGGGCACAGCTCCGGCTCGTGCCACGAGTGGTGGTCGCGCAGGTCGGTGGCGAGGATCCGGCGCCACGCATCCACGGCGCCCAGGCCCTCGCCGCGGGCCGCCGCCCGGGTGCGAGCGAGGTTCCACAGCTCGCTGTCGTCCACCGGGTCGATCTCGTTCTCGTCCGCATCGGGCTCGACCCGGATGAGGCCGTAGGGGCAGCCGCGCCCCTCCCGGAAGTCCAGGAGGACGGAGATGTAGGCGTACATGGACCCACCGGGGCCGTCGTAGGTGTCGGCCCGGGTGCCGGCCAGGGCCTCCTCGTCGGTGACCGGGGCCAAGTCGGCGGACGCCTCGGTGACCATCGGGGGCTGGCTGGCGCGACGACGGAGGGAGAACATCACGCCGCACCGCCAGCCGTCGCCAGCGCGGCACGGTAGGCGGGTGAGGTCTGGCGCACGACCCCACGGCGCCGGTCCTCCTCGACCAGCGCGCCGAAGTAGAGCCGCTCCACCTCGTCCATGCCAAGCTGGTTCACCGCCGAGTTCCAGTGCGCGGCCACGGTGATCGCGTGCCGGCAGGCCAGCTCCGGCGTCAGGCCGATCAGCCGCGGGTGCACCAGGTAGCGGGCCGGGTAGTGCTCCCGTGCATAGCCGCCGCCCTCCCACTTCCGCTTCCAGACGTGCAGCAGGGCAGCGCCCTTGTCCAGGTCGTGCAGCTCGTCCCACGAGGGCAGGTCGGAGACGCGCCGCGGGTCGAACAGGGCGTTGAGGCGCTCGCTCTCACCGACGGAGAGCCGGGCCCGGTTGCCGTTGGGCCAGGTCAGGACCACATTGCCCAGGTGGGTGCGCTCCACGAGGCCGCAGTCGTGACCGCGCCCGTCCTCGGCGCTGGCCAGAACCTCGCGGATGGTGCCGGCCAGGGAGCGGGCCGGGACCACGCTGTTCGGCGTCAGCAGCAGGGTGCGGCCCCGGTCCAGGGTGAAGGTCAGCGGTTCGGTCGTCATCGGCTGGTCCTCTCGGTGGTGACGGCCGCGACGTCGACGGCCGGTCGGTACACGGGCATCACTGCGATTTCGGCGAACGAGCCGGCGAGCATCTCGGCGAGCCCGTTGGCGACCAGTCGGGACGCGGTGATGCCGACCGCGGCCGGGGTGCGGGGGTCATCCGGGCGGCGCCGGGCCACGCACAGCCAGGTGTCGTGGGGGTCGTTCTCGGTTCGGAGCACCACGGGAATCTGGGTGGTGTAGACCTGCTCGTCGGTCAGGTGGGCGTGGGTGGAGCCCAGGTGGGCGAACGTCTCGGTGGCCATGACGTCCTTTCGGCGGCGGTGGGGCGCGGGTCGCGTTAGCCGACCCAGGTGCGGAACTCGGGCGGAATGAAGGGGCCGGCACCCTCGCGCGGGCCGCAGGGGCCGTCCCCGTGGTCGGCATGGGCCCCGCAGGCCTCGCAAGACCTCCCGTGGCGGGAGCGGCGGGCCTCGACCAGTGCCGGAGTGCGGCTGAGCGCGAATAGCCAGGAGGCGTGCTTCCGACCGACCTCTCGGTCGAAGTCGCCCCCCACGCGATCCAGGACGACCTCGCGGTACGCCTGCGCCTCCCGCTTGCGCAGGAACGGGCCGTGATCCAGCCCCAGGTCGTTGATCCTGACCGGGGTGAGGACGCGCCAGACGCGCCCGCGCTTCTCGACGGCCAGGCCGCCCTTGACGTCAGGGCTCACGGCCTGCCCCAATCACGGGTCAGCCAGTCGTCGTCGGGGTGCTCGCGCCAGCGCGGCAGATGGTTTGCCTCGTGCACGGCCACCAGCGTCTCGACAGACACCGCGTCCAGCTCCGCGCCGCCTGGCAGGGGCACGCCGGAGCCGGTCAGCAGGTTCGGGTGCGCGCGGGCCAGGTGGGCGATCAGGGCCTCGCGGTCGACCTCGGCGCTCACGGCTGCAACCGCACGGCGTTGTCCGGAAGTCGGCCGGCGTACTCGTCCGGGATGGCGCCCTGGTGCCAGAGGTTGGTGGTGTGGACCAGCTCGTCGCCCTCGTCGAGGCGGAAAGCGAAGGGGTGACCGCCGAAGCCCGGCAGCGGGTCGCCCTCGGGGCCGACCACGTAGTGCTCCCCGCCTGAGCGGATGACCTGCTGACCCTTGTCCGTGCGATCTCYGTTCGCGCGCCAGGCGACCTTCTCGCCCCAGAACTGCGCGACGAAGGGGTCGAGCCCGTCGGTCATCGTCACCACCCCCGCTCGCGGAAGCGGCGGAGCTGCACGCGCAGTGCCTCGTCCGCACTGCCGGCCGCCGAGGCGGAGACGCTCTGCGGGGCGAACGCCTTCGTGCCCTCCTGGTAGTGGCCGGTGATCTCGTAGTGATGGCCGGGGCCGAAGGCGTCGGGAACGCGCTCGGCGCGCAGGGTGACGTGGTGCGGCACGGCCAGCAGGTGCACGCGGGTGGCGGTGTCGGTCGRCCCGGCGGTCTCGTCCGCCGAGTCGGTGGTGGTCTGGTCCATGCGGTACCTCTCGGTGGGTGGTGTGAGGTGGTGTGTCGAGAGAGGCAGAGAGGACCCCGGGCATGCGAAAGCCCAGGGACTCGTCACCCCCCGCAAGGCCATCCAGCCCGGCAGTAGTGGCGCTCGTCGTCCCGGTCGGCGGCCTCGTTGAGCACCCGCGCCCGGTCCAGCGGGCCGAGATCGTCCAGAGCGGCGAGCACCTGAGTGGCCGCGTCCCACAGCGCGCCGCCGCGCTCCACCTCGCCGGCGTCCCCCAGCTCGGCCGCGCGGTCCAGCATGTCCTCGACCACCTCCTCCGGGCCGCCGGAGTCCGGGTCGGAGCCCAGGCGCAGCACGGCCACCAGCCCGGCCTGCACGCCGACGGCAGCGATATCGAGGTCAGGCACGGCCACCCTCCGGGAGGTTCGCGGCGGCGTGCTCGGCGGCGGTGCGGTGGCCGGTCACCTTGTCGTAGGGGATGGGGACAGGCGCGAGGTTCGGGCTGTCCGGGTTGCGGAGGCTCACGGACTTCGCGTTGACCCGCAACACCCGGTGCCAGCGGGAGCCGCCGCACTGGATGTAGTCGCCCTTGGCAAAGTCGGTGGGCCGCCAGACCTTCTTGCCAGCGACCTCTGCGGCGGCGACGTGGGCCTTCCAGTGGGCGATCTGGTCGTCGAGCTGGGCGAGCTTCGCTGTGATGCGCGGATGGGCCGGGGAGTCCTCCGAGAACCGGTCGAGGTCGCGCAGCAGACGGCGGTGTTCGGCCTCCAGCTTGTCGATGCGGCGCAGCGTGACGTAGACGTTCTCTCGGTACTGCTGGGAGATCTCGGCCGAGTTCGCGCGCCCAGCCCAGTGGTTGGCCTTGCGGCCCTCCTCCACGGCCTTGTCCCAGCCGCGGTCGATGCGGGCGAGTACCCTCCTGTGCCCGGCCTCGGAGTGGTGGCCGACGAGCACCGGCTGGCCGAACGGGATGTGCTTCTGGATCTCGCGGGCGCCCGCCTCGGCGGCGGCCGAGCGCTTGGCGGCGTTCTGCGCGTACCCGGCGAACCGGCCCGCGCGGGAATCGGCCCGCTCCGCGCGCTCAGCCTCCACCTCGGCGGTGGGGCGCGGGGTGTCGTCCACCTGGACGGTCACCTCGAAGCCGGTGGCGCGCAGCGCCTTCGCGGCGGCCTCAATGCGCCAGGAGGACATCCGGTCCCGGCTCCCACGGATGCGCCAGGCGCCGTACCGGAACCAGAAGCCGTTGGCCTTGAGGACGTCCCCAGCGCCGTCGCCCTTGCTGGTGCCCTCGGCGACGGTCCCCTCGGCGTGGGTGTGCGAGATCGTGATCACGCGGCGCCGTCCGGCATGAACTCGTCGTAGAAGCCCTCCAGGACCCCGAACAGAGCGCCGTCGGACCCGTCGGTCTGGTCTCGGCGGTCGAACTCGGTGAACAGCACCTCGCGGGTGCCGCCCACGTCCAGGCCGTGGCAGTCGGCGCCGTCGAGGTAGGCGCAGCCGGTGCCGACGTTGGCACCGTCGCGCACCGGCCGGCGGGCGTGCACCTCAACCCCGGTGAGCTGGTTGAACGTGACGGCCCCCTCGGGGCCAGAGACGAGGTGGACGGGGAAGCTTCCGGCGCTGATCGCCGGGTGCTGGCGGCGGGTGCGGGTGAGGTCGGACATCAGGCGTCGCCTCCTTCGAGGACGGGTGGCTGCGACATGGGGGAGAGCTCGTCCACCACCCGCTCGACGGCGGCCATCAGCCGGACCATCTGGCCGGCTCGCTCCTGGTCCCCGGCCTTGTGGGCGTCGCGCAGGAGGCTGAGGTACGCGCGGTTCGCGCTGAACCCGCGCTGCGAGGCGTCCTGACGGCTCGTGACCGGCCCGAGGTCGACGGTCAGCGCCTCATGGACGTTGACCAGGTCGGTGGCGGTGGGCTCCAGATCGGTCTCGCTTACGACCAGGCGGGTGCGCAGAGCGTCAGAAAGCAGGCCGATCCGGCTGCGCAGCTCCCAGACGTCCGCGTTGTACTGAGCGTCCGGGCCCTCGGAGTCGGTCGGCTGCCCGGCAGCGTCCAGCAGTTCGGCGAAACCGCCGCGGGTCGGCCCGCTCACGCCACGTCGTCCGTCCGGGCGATGAAGCCCTCGATCAGCTCCTCGGTCACCTCGCTGACGGCGGTCATCTCGCGAGTGACTCTGACGATCTCGTCCAGGTCGCCACGCAGGACTGCCCGGCGAAGCGCACCGAGGTCAGAGCTGTGGGCCCCAAGGGCGCGGACGTACACCCCGTTGACATCGCGGATCGGGCCAGGCGCGCTCATGTGGCGAAAGGCGGCAGCCTTCTCTGCGGCGTTGGGCTCGATGTCGGCCTCGGTCGCAAGCCTCAGATTGGCGGCGAACGTGCTCAAAGCAGCTCCTGCGGAACTCGGGTGATGCCGGCGGCGGTCAGCGCCAGTACCTGGCGGGCGGCAAGGGTGGTGGGCGCGGCGAGGGGCTCGGCGACGGTGCGGGGCCGGGTGTGCTGACCGACCCGGCGCATCCGGCGCGGCTTGCCCTGCGGGCGCATCGGCTCGTGGGCAGGGGAATCCTCGGTGAACATGCGACTGCTCCTCTCAGGCGGCGGTGGCCAGCGACGGGCTGGCCGCGACGGGCAGGACGGGAACGGCGGCGAGTGCGAGCTCGTAGCGGGCGGCCTCAACGGCGGCGAGCACCTCGTCGGCCTTCTCAGGCAGCTCGACGTAGGCCAGCTCGTCCTCGGCCGCGGCAAGCAGCTCGTCCAGGTCGCCCTCGTCGGGGTTCTCGGCGGCGTAGGTGGCGAGCGCGTCCAGTCCGTCCACCACCGCGTCCAGCAGGGGGCCGTTGGCCATCTCGCCCCAGCCGGGGCGCTCCCAGCTTTCGTCCCAGCGGTCGTCGAGCGTCACCGGATCTCCCTTCACACCCCCGATCTTCGGGGCTCAAACGCAGTATACGTCGGTATGAAGAGAGAGGCAGAGAGATGGAAGAGTCGGCGGGAGCGCCTCGCGCGGCACGAGAAAGGCCGCCGTGTCAGGCGCTACTGCCCTGGCGCGGCGGCCGGATGGTGGGGTTTCCCTGGGTCAGGTGCGGTCGGGCGGCGGACAGGGCTCGTCGGCCGGTTGGGCGCCAACCCTGCGCAGAGCCTGTGCCAGCAGGTCGCGGCGCACCTCGGCGCGCCGCTCGGGCGAGAGGGAATCCGCAGTGATGATCAGTGCCAGGGTCCGGTCGCCGTGGCGCGCGATCCGTACGTAGCCCTCAACCCCAGGCGGAAGGGGCGCCGATCCCCAAAGGCGCTTGACCATATCCACGGTCTGTAACCGTATCGTCGCTGAGAGTCCTCCGGTGGTCTCTCTGCCCCTACGTTCGGACACGCCCGCCACAAAGGGTGACTGGTGACATCACAACTATCACCATGGGTTAGGTGCCCCTTGAACGCATCGTGACCGAGCGCCTGGACCTCGTGCAGGGTCTCCTCGCGGACGACGACACCCTGGACCCCGAGCGATGGGGACGAATGGAGGGATGGGCCGAGGCTCTGACCTGGATCTGCGGCCTGATTCGCGGCGCTGATCTCCCGGTGTCCGAGGAGATGAAGGGCGTGGTCGGAGCGGTCAGCCGCCCTGGCGGCGCTCCCAGTCCCGCAACATCTCCTCCACAACCGCCGCGAGACGGCCGCGATCCTCGGGTGACATCTGCGGCGCCACGCTAGTGGCCCGGCCGGAGACCTGGTACCACTCCTCCACCGTCACCGCTGGCGGGGCCTTCGGGAACTCGAAGACCAGGCGCCGGTCACTCTCGGTCGGCTCGGGTTTCTCGCCCTCCAGTGCCACCCGCTGGGCTGACCCCGGCCGCCAGGCCATCGCCCCGTCCACGTCCAGCAGCGCCTGCACGGTGGCGGACGGCAGGGAACCCTTGTCCAAGGCGTCGAACAGGTCGTCCGCGCTGGGTAGCGCGGGCAGCAGGCCCTCGGTCAGCGCGGTCCAGATCCCCACGGGAACCTCGCTAGCGGGGTCGACCCCCTGCTCGGCGCATCGGCCCTCGATCTCGCGGCGCAGTCGGGCCGGCAGCTCCTCCAGCGGGGTGGRCTCCTCGCCGTGCACCGCCACTCGCAGGGCGGACTGAGGCGTCCACTCCATGCGCTTGCTCCACTTGGACAGGCCCGTCAGCAGGGCGGGTCGCCCGTCGCGGAGGCTGTAGAGAGTCGAGCTGGTCCCTCCAGCGCCGGCCAGCCACCCGCGCAGGATGCGCCGGTGCTCCACGGCCTCGTACAGGGCTCGCGACTGCTCGGGGGTCGTGACCGCGCGCCCGCGCCCGTCAACGGGCGTCGGGCCCGGCTCGTCGTGTCCCACTGCCATGGTCACAGCATCCCATCCCGCCTCGACAGTCGGCCGTGCAACACCGTCATCTTCCCGGACATCGCATCACACTGCGGTGGATGACGCTGGCGGCGATGTGTGGCGAGAGATTTGGCGCTCCGGCTCGCGATTCTCTCTGTCTCTCTCTTCTAACTGACGTAGACTGCCGATGGCTGGCGGTGTGACGGCGACGGGAGGAGATGTGTGGTGATCGGAAGCGGGAGAGGTAGGCGCGCGAGCCCGGAGGGCCCCGACGGTCTGAGCGGGCTGTTCGAGCGGATCGACGCCCTGGAGGACGGAGAGCTGCTGACGGCGCCGGAGGTCGCGGAGGTCTTCCGAGTCAAGCCCCGGACCGTGACCGCCTGGGCGCGCAGCGAGCAGCTCGCCGGGATGTTCAAGGACCGCCGCACCGGATGGCGCTTCACGCCGGAGGCCCTCAAGGCGTTCGCGGAGCGCCACTACCACCAGGCCGCACCTGCGGCTGCATGACAGCGGCCGGGCGCGGGGGGTGACCAACCCGTACCCCGCAACCCGGCCGAAACGTCTCACCTGAGAGGTGGAGAACTTGCCCCAGCATTACACAGTGGGACTCGCGCGTGACCGAGTCACCACCGTGACCGAGTACGCAGCCTGGGACGGCCAGGCTGACAGCCCCGCGCATGCCCAGGACCTAGCCGAGCATGCTCCCCTCGCGTGGGCACCGGGCGAGCCCGAGGTCGTCGAAGTCGGCCCCGTCGGAGTGGTCGGCATCGGCGTCATGACCGAGCCGTCGGAGGCGTGATGTCGGCGGACCTCGACACCCGCATCATCGCCGCCGAGGCGACCTTCGTGCATCACGCGCAGGAAGCCATCAAAGCCGGCGCCCACCTTGCTGACCTGGTGATCGAGCGCGTTGCGGCCGTCGTGCGGCAGGTCTGGCCGCAGGCCACCGAGGTCACGGTGGACTCCGACAACAATCTGCACTGGGTCTTTTCCGGGGATCTCCGGCTCGCCGATGACGGGGACGAGCGCTTCGAGGATGTCGCCGAGCAGGTGCGCGACGACCTACTCCTCATCGGTCAAACCGGTCGCTTCGCCGACGACGACCGCGTCGTGAACTTCGACGGGGCGGGGTCGTGATGTACGGACCGATCCACTGGGCGACCGGCATCACGGTCAGTGCCAATGAGCGACCCGACGGCGCCGTCCGCTGGGGCGCCACGGTGGCGTTCTACGACGGCGGGTTCGTCGACACCGAGGACGTGGACGCCGGCGACATCTCCACCGAGGGCGAGATTCGCACCAAGTACTGCGTCGCCAGCACCGAGACCGCCGACGGCCTCACCGTCGCGATCGACACGATCAAGGCCGACGCTAACCGGCTTGGCATCGAGTTCCGTGGCCACTTTCCGGGCTCAGCTCCGGCGCTCTACGTCAACGGCGACGGGGAGTGGCCGGACGTCTGGCTCCCCGAGAACTGGCGCGGACGGCTCGCCGAGCAGGCGCGGCGGCTCGGGTGGCGCACCTACGGCGACCCCACCGGACAGGGCCATGATCGGGGTACCCGATGACCACCTGGCGCTACAGCAAGATGCCGGACGGTCGGACCGTCGACGCCCGCGTCAGCACCCTGCTCAACCTGGCGCGGATCGGCGACCTGTTCGAGTGTCCCGCCGAGACGGCCGACGCCCGGCTGTGGATCATCACTCGCGACCCGGAGGCCGGCAGGCTCATCCTCCAGGTCGAACCGAAGCGCAACGGCATAAGAGTGGTCGACCTCCACGAGGTGCCGGCCGACATCATCCCGTTGTGTCGCGGGGGTGGTAGCCGTGGCTGACTCCTCCGCCCGAGCCGAGCGCCTCGTCGCGCTGCTGCACCACCGCCATCCGGACCGGGCCGCCGCGCTGGACCCACGAGGCATCCGCGCCGGCACCGCGAGCGACCCGGTGGGCCAGATCTACGGAACTGCCGACCAGGCCGGCTACGACCGCGCGCTCCACGACCTCGGCATCCACACCGACCCGAGCGTCTACGGGCTGACGGCCCGCCACTCCACCGACACCCCGGACGGACTCGATAGCGCGTTGAGCGGGGCCGTCGAGGACTTCCTGGCCCAGGGGCACCTGGAGGACTTCCATGACTGATCAGTTCAACTTCGGAGAGCACCCACATCGTTACGGGATCGCCCGGCGTGGTCACGACGACAGTTGGGCCGTCCTGAACGGCGGTACCGGTTGGGACACCGCCGAGGTCCTCAACCGCGACGGGCAGTGGGAGTGGGAGCCCCGGCCGTCCGAGCGGACCGAGGACTTCGTCGCCCGCACCCGATTCCCGTTCGACGAGGCCAAGGCCCTCGTGGACGAACTGCTGGAGGATGACAGCAGCCAGGACGGCAAGATATGAGCGCCGCGCCGACCCGTCCCCACCTGGGCGAGATCGAGCACCGCCTGCTCGCCGGGCAGGCCACCACCGACGACGTGATCGACCTGATCGCCGAGGTGCGGCGGCTGCGCGGCGTCGAGGACTTCGCGGCCGGGATGCTGTTCGACTCGGTGGTCACCTTCGAGGGCTCCACCATGTCCCCCCTGGACCTGCTGGAGCAGTACAACCCGCACCTGCGCCGCCGCTTGGCTGATCTGCGCCGGGCCGCCGCGTACACGCCGGAGCACGTGGACACCGCGCTGGCGCTGGCCGGTGCCAGCCGCGAGCCCGAGCCGGTACGAACGGGCATCACGCGCCGGTGGCACCGGGGGGCTGGCCGTGACTGACTTGACTCGGCTCGCACACCTCGCACTCGATGACGCGGTTGTCGCTGCGGAGCGCGTCCAGCGCGCCTACGAAGGCAAGGCCTGGGGCCGGGGTTCGGCGCCAGACCGCCACGACTCGCAAGTCCTCTTCGCGCTGACGTGCCGCGACCTCGTCGCGTCCATCGACGCACTCCCGCCACACGAGCAGCCCGTCGGCTGGCAGATCGACTGGGAGACTRCCGCCCACTCCGACGCGTACGGCGATGGAGTCTCCCCACGCGGCAGGGAGGTGCCGTGACCCCGGACCTGCCCGCGCCATGGCTGGCCCGGTTCGGGGTCGTCGACACCGAGACCACCGGGGTGGACGTCGAGACCGACCGCATCGTCCAGGCCGCCTGGGTGGAGATGGGGCCGGAGGGCCCCGTGGACACCCACTCCTGGCTGATCAATCCGGGGAAGGAGATCGGTCAAGGGGCGATCGACGTTCACGGGATCACCAACGAGCGCGCCCGAGCCGAGGGGGTCGAGCCGGCCGGCGCTGTTCTCCAGGTGGCCGAGCGCATCGAGAAGTTCCGCGCCGAAAGGCTGCCGGTGGTGGCGTTCAACGCCACCTTCGACCTGACCCTGGCGGACCGGGAGATGCGCCGGCACCACGGCCGCGCGCTGGACCTCACTGGCATCCGCGTGATCGACCCGATGGTGCTGGACCGGGCCTGCGACATCCACCGCAACCACGTCAAGGGCGGCAAGCGCCGGCTGTCCGAGCTCGCCCGGCACTACGACGCGCGGCAGGTCGGAGCCCACGACGCGCTGGCGGACTGCCTTACCACCGCACGGGTGCTTTGGCGCATCGCGCAGCGGTACCGGCATCTGCGCGAGATGACCCTGGACCAGCTCGTGGCGTTCCAGACCCAGGCCAACCTCGCCTGGGCGATCAACACCGAGCTGTACCTGAACAGGCAGGGCCGACCCGACATCGAGATCGACGGCTCCTGGCCCTACAGACCGCTAAAGGACACGGCGTGAGCATCCGCCGCCTGCTGACCTCGCGCGGCCCGAGTCTCGAGCGTCAGCAGACCATCGCCATCCACGAGGCCGGGCACGTGGTGGCCGCGCGCATGCTCGGCGCCACCGACATCACAGTGCCCGTCGACCGTCGTGGTGGTGGCTTCTGGTTCGCTGCCACCTCGGAACTGGACGAGGCCGTGATCCTCCTGGCTGGCCAGCAGGCCGAACTGGTGCTGACGGGCCGGGACTCTGGTCGTTCCGAATACGACCTCCGGCAGGCTCGCCGCGCCCTGCGCAGGACCGGGGTGGACCTGGACGCGGCGGGCAAGACTGCGGCCGAGCTGGTGCGCGGTGCGCGGCTGGACATCGAGTCCGAGGCCGCGCGGCGGCTGGACGTCGCCACCATCGGAAGGCGCGCGGCATGACCACCGCGACGCGCCCGCGCGCTCGCCGTACCAGTACGGGAGCCGACACCAGCAACCCGCTGCGTCCGAAGGCGCTGTCCTACTACCGGGACTGCCGCCTGCTCATCGGCAAGGTCCAGTGGGACGACGACTCCGTGCGCCCAGCCGTCATCCGTGCCCGGATCGCCGCCAACCCGAACGCCCCCGGCGGGTCGGAGGTGAGGTTTGTCGAGCGCAGCGAGAAGACCGGCTGGGTCTGGACCTGCACCCTGCACACCCAGCAGGCCGCCTGCTCCTGCCGCCTGTCCGTGCAGATGTTCACCGGGTGGGAGCACCTCGGCGGGAGGGCCGCCTGATGCGCCCCGGAGGTCGCTTCGACAGCACCTTCTACCGGGACGGACGGCCGGGCCGGCACGCCACCCGGGCCGCGGCGCTGGCCGACGCGCTCGACGAGGCGGCCGAGGACATCGAGCCGGCGCCCGGACCGCCGGGCACCCCGGAGATCTACACCCGCCTCGGCGACGAGGGTCGCCTCGGGTTCGACCCCTACCTGAACACGTGTGCCGCCGCCAGCGCGCCGGAGACGGAGAACTGATGGACCGCGTCAAGCGCACCTACCCACGCCACGGCAGCGGCCCCGAGCACCACTGGATGCTCGCCAGCCCCGCCGGTGTCCTCACCTTCTGCGTCATCGAGTGCACCGACCTGGCGCTCGCCCACGCCATTGTTGACGGCACCCCCTGGAGAAGCTGGGGCATCGACGCCCACCTCCCCGCCAGCCGGTGCGCCGACGCCAGCCCGGGGCACGTCCACATGGGCCTGGACGAATGCGGGCTCCTCGACGGCGTGCCGTGCTGCATCAGGAACTCCTGGGCGAGCGACGGGCAGCAGCTTCTCGATCGCTGGCTCTCCGGTGGGCGCGACGACGGCCTGATCTGGGCCCAACTGGAACGTCACTGGCCCCACATGGTCACTGCGAACGTGAAGGACGAAGGGGCCTGATGGGCGGCCGACGTAGCGAGGACCGCTACTACCGGGCGTTCTGGAAGCCGGAACTACTGCTGCCCTCGGCCACCACGATCATCGGCGACGTCAGCGGTCCGGGCGGCCTGCCGTACTGGTACGGCCTGGAGGCCGGGCGGTACGCGGTCGCCCGGCACGACGAGATCGCCGAGCTGATTGCCCAGGGCGACGAGAAGAGGGCCATCGCACTGATCGCCGGGGCGGCGGAGCGTATCAAGAACGAGGCCGCCGACCTGGGCAAGCTGTTCCACCGGGTGGCCGATGCGAAGGTCCGCAACCGGAACCTTCCCCTCACCGAGGAGGAAGAGGAGGCCGTCGCCCCCTTTGAGGCGACCATGGACCGCTTCATCGACGAGATGCAGCCCACCTACCGCTGGACGGAGACCACCCTTTACCACCGCCGTCTGCTTTACGCCGGCACCGGGGACTGCTGCCTGGAGTTCGGGGTGCCACTGCCAGTGGTGGTGCGCCGCAAGCTGGTCGGGGAGTTCCCGCCCGGCTCCCTGCTGATCGGGGACTACAAGAGCGGCAACAGCGTCCGCGACGGGGCCGGGATACAGGTGACGTCCTACGGATCGTGCACCCACATGGGTCTGCGCGACGCCACCAACACCATCGTCGAGATGCCCCCGGTGGCCGGCGGCGCTGTCATCCACATCCGTCCGGACGGCTACCGGGTGCACGGCGTGCTGATCACCCCGGAGATGCGCGCCGGGTGGGTGCACGCCCGGCGCTGGTTCGAGGTGCAGCGCCACATACTGCCGGCGTCCATCGGTATGGGCGTGCGCGCGGGCGGATTCCGCGTGGACGACTTCACCTCGATCGACATCCGGGTGCGTAACGCGCTCGCCCTCCGTGGAGTGTCCACGCTCGCGGACCTGGAGGCATTCGGCCCGGAGAAGCTCCTGGACATCAAGCACGCCGGACCCACCACGGTGGGAACCGCGCGGGAAATCCTGGCCATCGAGGGCCGGGAATGGCCTCTCGGGCCGGACGAGACCACGGAAACCACCCAGGAGAGGGGGGCTGCCTAATGCCCATCCTGTTGCCGGAGATCCTGAACATGCAGCAGCGGGGCGTGCTGGAAGGCCAGCTCCGCATTGGTAGGTCCAATCCCGGGAAGAACGGTGGCAAGCAGCCCGTCAAGCTCAAGACCTGGCGCATCACCTCTCCCTCCAAGAAGTCCGTCGAGGCCGCCGCAGAGAAGTTCGGTGGACGGGTGGACCGGTGGGATTCCGACCAGGGCCTCCAGTGGGAGGTGATTACCCCGCTGGAGGCGCTGCCGGTGGACTTCGGCGGAGTCAGCGGCGCGGTGGACCAGTGGATGACCCACTTCGACCAGGGCATTCTGATGCGCCGCTGCACCGGTGGCGAGGGCGCGGTTAACGAGGTCTCCGGGCGCCCATGCGAGTGTCAGGCGGCGGGCCGCCTGCTGTGCAAGCCGGAGACGCAACTGTTGGTGCGGTTCCTGGACCTGCGCGGCATCGGGTGGTGGCGCTTCACCTCGCGCGGCAAGTTCGTGGCCGCCGAATTCCCCGTCAAGGCCAACTGGCTGCGTAATGCGGCGGCCGAGCTGCGCAAGCGTGCCGAGAAGGAAGGAAAGGGCGGGGACTGGTTTCTGCCCGCGAAGCTGGTGATCCGGGAGATGAAGCTGCCACCCAAGACACCCGGCGGCCCGGGGCGGCGGTTCCCCGTGGTGGACATCGACATCGATGCGTCGGTGCTCGAAATCATGATGGGGGAGGGCGGCGGCACCGTCCAGGAGCTTGCCGCCGCGCGCCAGCAGGAGCGCCTCGCTCTCACCGCCGGCACCAGCGCGGGTCCGGCCGCGCTACCCGCTGGCTCCGGCGAGCCCGCGTCGAACCCGGGTGCCGCTCCGGCCAACGCGGTACCCGGGCAGCAGGCCGCGCCTCTCCCGCCGCGCCAGGTCACCCGGCCCGCGCAGCAGGCCCGGCCAGCGGCGCAGCCTCCCGCGGACCCGGCCGACCGTGCGCGGCAGGCCGCCGAGTGGGCGCGGAAGCCGGTTCGCACCCGCCAGCAGGTCATGGAGTTCCTGGAGAAGAACGCGACCGATCCAGCCATGGATGAGTTCCTGCCAGGCGAGGGCGACGAGCCGGACAGCACCCTGCGGGACATCCTGGGCGACCGACTCAAGGAGCTGAGCGAGGGCGTGAAGGAGCGCCCGGAGGGCTGGGACGAGGAGCTGGGCATGGCCGTCCCGGTGGACGCGGGTGTGTCGCCGGAGGAGATGGAACAGCTGGCCGCGGCGGCCTCGCCGTGACCAGCGAGACCGTGGACGGCCCGGCGTGTGCGGGTCATGTCGGGCTGTACGACCAGATCGCCGACCTGGGAGACCAGTCGCCGATGACCCTGCTGACCCGGGCGCGGCACGTCTGCGACAGCTGCCCGACCGCACTGGACTGCCACGCTGGCGCGGTTGAGCGCGGGGAGCAGTGGGGCATGTGGGGCGGGGTGGTGATGACCCCGCCGGCCGAGCCCACGCTGGACCAGCGGCTCGGGCTGCGCACCGGGCAGGAGATCGGCGACCTGGTGGAGGCAGTGGTCTCGGGCGAGCTGATCCGCCGTCACGAGGACCGGCGCGCCGCCTTGGCTCGGCTCTACCAGGAGGTGGAGATCGTGTCCCGGCGGCCGGAGTTCGCCTCCGTGGAGCACCCGCAGGTACCGATGGTGGCGGCCCGCCGGCACCACGGCGTGTCAGACCCGCTCTGGCTGGCCACGGTGCGTGCCCGCGCTGTGGCCGCGGCAGGGTCGGCCGGGGCCCACGACGACGAGTTCGCCGCGGCGTCATGACCGAGCCCGAGCAGTGGGCGCTGGACTGGGCCGAGGACGGGACCGTGCTCGCGCGGACCGTCCCGGCCCGGCCGGACGGCCCCGAGCCCATCCCCCTCGTGGAGGCGCTGGGCGAGCTGTGTGACCACCTGGAAATAACGGGAACGGAGAGCTGATGGCCACACGTGCCGCCAACGTGGGGCAGGACCGGGTTCCGCCCGGCCTGGCCCGCATCCTCGCCCCACTGGACGCCTATGACGGCGAGGAGCCATTCGGTGCCGTGACGGCCGCGCGCCTGCTCGACGTGGAGCCGCGGACCGTGACCTCTTGGGCTACCGCCCGCCAGCTGTCGGGTCTGCTGCTGTCCCGGTCGATCGGGTGGCGCTTCACGGTGGTGGACCTGCGGGAGTTCCTCACCCGTCGCTACTACCGGGCAAACTAGCGGACCAGCTGGTGACCGTCACCGCGGGTCACCCTCCAACCGCGGGCGGGTGGCGTCGAGGTGGGCCGGCGTTGGTGCTTACATAGACCGACAATGGCCTCCTTCGAAAAGCTGCCCGCCCGCTCGGGTGACGGCCTGCGCCGGATCCGGGTCAAGCTGGTTCGGGCCCACCATCGGGCGCCCACGGATCAGACCATGTGGCGCCCGATCTTCGATACCAAGGCGGCGGCGCGGTCCTGGGTGGTCAAGGCCGAGAAGCACTTGGACTACGGCCATGTGCCGGACTGCCTGTGCGAGTCGATGTCCTCCGCGTGCACAGGCCTGACTACTCCTGCCCCGCCGGTCGAGCCGCCGAAGCCCGCGTCCGAGACGCTGACCCTGACCACCTGGCGCGAGCGGTGGTGGCCCACCTACTGCCGGTCGACCCGGAAAGCTGCGCGCAGCATCGAGGAGACGGACCGGCGCTGGCGGCTGCACCTCGAACCCCGATGGGGCGAGAGCCCCCTGGCCACCTTCGACCGGCTCGACATCCAGGACTGGGTGGATGAGGAGCTCGCCGGATGGAAGGCGCCCGGCACGGTCGAGCTGATTTACAAGGACCTCCAGCTCCTGTTGTCCGCGGCGGCGGACAACCGCCCTCCGATCCTGACCTACAACCCCTGCTACAAGATTCGGCTCCCCGAGGGGAATGGCGCCGAGGCTATTCACACCGACACAGCCGGCATCGCGCGAATAGCCGATCGCTGTGACTTCTACCGGGACCTGGTGTGGTGCCTGTACGGCAGCGGGTGGCGTTGGGCTGAGATGGCCGGGCTGCGTAACGATCTGGTCGTCACCGGCAATCGCGATGCCGACGACAACGGGCCGTGCATCGACCGCGAGTCCGGGGTGCTGCGCATTCACCCGGAGCTAGGCTGCCTGGTCGAATCGAGTGGGAGTCTGGCCTCGGGCCCTCCGAAGACCCGCGGGTCTGCGCGGACCACCCCTGTCCCGGAGTTCGTGTTCGACATGATCGACGCGCGCTTGGACGTGATGCCGAAGAAGGGCGAGCGGGACTCGTTCGTCTGGCACGGCCCGCGCGGCGGACTGCTGCGGCGGTCCGGGTTCAACCGCCGGGTATGGCGGCCGGCATGTGACGGCCGCGAGGAGGAGCCGAAGCGGCGGGGAACGCCGGGGCGCCCAGCGTGGGATCCGCTTGTGCCTGGCATGAAGGTCCACGGCATTCGCCATTCGCACAAGGCGGTACTGGAAGCGGCTGGCATTCCCGACTCGGCCATCGAGGCCCGCCTCGGCCACAGCCGTGGCGGTCGGGGCATTTCCGGGGTCTACTCCCACGTGCTGCCCGAGACCGAGGATCGGATCGTGAAGGTGCTCCAGTCCCGCTATGAGGCCGCGATCCTGCTCTGAGCCGCCCCCGACACGCTACGTGATGTAGATCACACATCATGTCTGGGCTCCGTCGGCCCCTGAGTTCGACCCACCACTGCCCATGGGAATGGTGTCCGTGGGCAAGATCGAGAAAAGTTCCCATGGAGTGCCCATGAACGCCGAACGCCCCCTCCTCCGTGATCGGTGGAGAGGGCTTTTCCCCTGTCGGGACGACAGGATTTGAACCTGCGACCCCCAGACCCCCAGTCTGGTGCGCTACCAAGCTGCGCCACGTCCCGTGCTGACCAACGTTACCTTACCGGAAAACCGGCGCCTCGACCGTGCCGGGTGGACCCGGGGTGTGAGGTGAGGTGAGGTGCGACGCCGCCCCCAATGATCAGGGGTGGAGCCTGCCTGCGGTGCTGGTTGGCTGGCGCAACCGTATCGCATGGGGGATCGACCGCGTCCGTGGGGGTGGCGCGGGTGTCGTGGCTCGGCTGAGATCCGGGATCGGCCGGTGCGGCGAACGCACACCGGCCGATCCCATCCTCATTTCTGGGGAGGGTCGGCTCAGATGGACCCGTGCCCGCGACGACGCATCCCTGCGCCGATCAGGAGGGCACCGAGGCCGGCTCCGGCGATCGGCAGCAGCGGCGAGTTGTCCCCGCCGGCCGCGCCACCGCCACCGGCACCTACGCCGCCCACCGGGGCACCGCCTACGCCGACGCCGACCGCGCCACCTGCGATGACACCTGCGCCGACCGCGCAGTCGCGGTCCTTGTCATCCTTGTCGGCGAACCAGTCGTCCTTGTCGTCCTTGCCCTGGTCCTTGTCGTTGAACTTGTCGTCCTTGTCAAGGTCCTTGCCGTCCTTGCCGTCGACCTTGTCGTCGACCGCGGCGCGGGCTTCCTTGTCGTCCTTGTTGTCCTTGTCCTTGTCGCCGAAGATGTCCCAGTCGTCCTTGTCCTTCTGGTCGGCGCACTTGCCCTTGTCATCAAAGATGTCGGCGTGCGCGGCCGTCAGGCCCGGCCCGAAGGTGAGGATGACGGAAGCCGCGCTCGACATGGCGAGAAGCGCGGCGCTCCGTCCCATTCCCTTCCTCATTTGGTCCCCTCTCTCACGCATGGTGACTACCCGATCACTGCGAGTGACACCATAGCGAGGACTGGTCCGGATGGGACGCAGCGAGACGGCGTGGTGCGACAGGTTCGAACGGCCGTGGGCTCGGTCGCGGACGGTGTGGCATTCCATTGCGGGACTTGAGGTGAGCCGCGCTCCCTGTGCCCATCGCCCTCGCTTGGCCGATGTGGCTGGGGCTGGTGCGCGCTCTCGTGCGACGCGGCTCCTGACTACGGTCCGCATCCTCCTCGTGTCGTTAGCATCACGTTACGTAGTTCCTGGAGGTCGTCGCGGGAGATCGTCCCGGGAGGCTCCAGGAGGACGGAGAGCGCTGTGGGACGTGCGGAGTCGGGGCGGTTGCCGACGCGGATGACGTTTTCACGCCTCCTGCTCGTCGCGGGCGCGGTGCTGATCGTCGGAAGCGGGTTCCGCCTGGCCGATGTCGGTTCCGATGCTCCTTCGGACACGGAGCGTGTGGCGGTGAGCGGCCTGGGTGCGGACGTCGGTCGCGCCGGCGCGGCGGGCGCCCCGGGTGCTTCCGGCGCCCCGGGCGCGAGCGTGACGCCCCTGCCGACGCTCCCGCCGGTCGTGGTGACTGATCCGACCCGGGTGCGGATCCCCGTGATCGGCGTGGATGCCCCGGTCATCCGGCTCGGTCTCAACGCCGACGGCTCGCTGGACGTGCCGAAGAAGTGGGGAGAGGTCGGCTGGTACGACAAGGGCCCGGCGCCGGGCGCGATGGGGCCCTCGGTGCTCGTCGGCCACTACGACTCGACCTCTGGACCGGCGGTGTTCTACCGGCTGCGGGCGCTGCGTCCCGGTGACCAGATCGAGGTCTCGTCTCCGGATGGCCTGAAGACGACCTTCACCGTCGACCGGACCGAGGACGTGACCAAGAAGACGTTCCCGACCGATCGGGCCTACGGGCCGGTGACCCGTCCGGAGCTGCGTCTGATCACCTGCACCGGTGCCTTTGACGAGAAGACCAAGCACTACCTCAGCAACCTGATCGTCTACGCGCACGCCAACAGCATTGCCGCGACGCCTTCCACGGCTGTCGGACCAGCCGCGCCAGCCGCGCCCGGCGCTGCTGGCGGGACAGCGGCGGCGCCCGCCTCGACAGCTTCACCTGCGCCTGCTCCGGTTGGTCCCGCTCCGGCCGGCTCCCCGGCTCCGGCTCCGGCACCAGCCGGTCCGGCGCCGGCGGTGCTGCCAGGCCCGACGGCCCCTGCCGGCGGGCCTGCGGCGCAGTCGTCACTGCTGGTGGTTCCGAGCAGGCCGGTCTCGGCAGTGCCAGGTGCGCACTAGCGGCAGGGTGTCCCGATGGCGGTGATGGCATTGTGCTGGGGACGAGGGTCTCCCGAGGGCCTCAACCGGCCGGTGCCGGCCACCGTCGCCTCACCCGGACGGTGTCACGGCACCCGGCCGGGAAGCGGAACGGGCTGGCCGGCCGGGCGGCGCGAGCTTGGAGCTCGCCGGTGGCGGTGGCTGGGCCGGCAGGAAGACATCCATCTCCAGGCCGCCTTCGGGCCGGGACACGGCCCGGACCGAGCCGCCGTGGGCGCGGGCGATCGAGGCGACGATCGACAGGCCGAGGCCGGCACCCCGCTCAGGACTCCATGATCCCCGCCCGGCCCGGCTGAACGGCTCGAACAGGTCGGCGGCCGAGGACAGAAGCACCGGCGGGCCGGTGTTGGTGACGGACAGGACCGGATCCGCACCTTCGCGTACCCACACCGTCCCGCCAGGCCGGTTGTACTTGATCGCGTTGTCCACCAGGTTGGAGACCAGCCGCTCCAGCAGCAGCCGGTCGCCCCATACGGCGTAGGCCGGGGCCGCGGCACGGTCTCGGCCCGTGTGCTCCCAGCGCAGGTCCACCCCGGCCGCGGTGGCGACCGGGCGGTGCATGTCGACGACAGCGGCGACGACTTCGCCGATGGGCACCGCCTGCCGGGAGGCGAGCCCACGGTCGCTGCGCGCGAGCACCAGCAGTCCCTCGATGAGCGCCTCGACACGTACGTTCAAGGTCAGCAGGCGGGTGCCCAGATCGTGCAGGGCCGGATCGGCCCCGGGCCGCTCCATCGCAACCTCGACAAGGGTTCGCTGCGCGGCCAACGGGGTGCGCAGCTCGTGCGACGCGTTGGCCACGAACCGGCGCTGGCTGTCGAAGGACCCAGCCAGCCGATCGAGCATCTCGTCGAAGGCGTCGGCCAGCTCGGTCAGCTCGTCGCGCGGTCCGCGCAGCCGGATCCGGGCGTCAAGGTTGTCCGCGCCGAGCCGGCGGGCCGTCGAGACCACCGCGTGCACGGGCCGCAAGGTCCGGTCGGCGGCCACCCACCCCAGCAGCAGCGCGAGGACCAGCGTCGCCCCGATCGCCACCCCGGACTGCACCAGCAGGGTGTTCAGGACGTCCCCGCGATAGCTGCGGACCGCGCTCACCACGGTCAGCGTGCTGGAATCCGGGCCCGGACCGGGCACGCCGACACCGAGTCCCGGCGACACGGGATCTCCGGGCGACACGAGATCTCCGGGCGACACGGGATCTCCGGGCGCCGCGAGATCTCCGGGCGCCGCGGACTCCGGTGCTCCGGGCGCCTCGGCGGCCGAACCGGTTGTGCCGAAGGCGGATCCGGCCGCGATGGCCGCCGACGGCAGCGCGGCGCGCACCAGGACGTAGTTGACGGCCAGCAGCACCACACCGCTGAGGAGGAACAGGCCGCCGCACATCAGCGCGAGCCGGACCTTGACCGACATCGCCCTCGGCCGGGGCCGGTGCCGCCTCAGCTGCTCAGGCGGTACCCGACCCCGGCCACCGTCTCGATCACCGGCGGCGATCCCAGCTTGCGGCGCAACGTCATCACCGCCATCCGTACCGCGTTGGTGAACGGATCGACGTTGGAATCCCACGCCTTCTCCAAGAGCTCCTCGGCACTGACCACAGCCCCGTCGGCCCGCATGAGAACCTCCAGGACGGCGAACTCCTTGCGGGAGAGCAGGATGAAACGACCGTCCCGGGACACCTGGTGCCGCGGCACGTCCAGCTCGACACCGGCGCGGCGAAGTACCGGCGGCACCGCGGCACGGGCCCGCCGGCCCAGCGCCTGCACCCGGGCGACCAGCTCCGCGAACGCGAACGGCTTGGTCAGATAGTCGTCGGCGCCCACCCCGAACCCGTGCACCCGGTCGGCGACGTCCCCCGCAGCAGTCAGCATGATGACCCGGGTGTCGCCGCCGGCGGCCACCACGGCCCGGCAGACATCGTCACCGTGCACCTTGGGCAGATCCCGGTCGAGCACGATCACGTCGTAGGGATGGAGCGCTGCCAGCTCCAGGGCGCTCGCCCCGTCCCCGCAGGTGTCCACCGCCATGGCCCGCTGGCGCAGGCCCTCGGCGATGGCCTCCGCCAGGATCACCTCGTCCTCGACCACCAGGATCCGCACGCAGCCGCCTCTCCACCTACGTCGATCATCGACCGGCGGTCATAAAGAGAGCGTAAGCGGCGACGCTTACGGGACCCGGATCGTCCGGTCACTAGATCTGTTCGTGGCCGGCGAAACCGCGCCGGCCACGAGTGAGGTGACAGATGAGACGACACTGGTCCGCGCGTGTGATGATCGGGACGGCGCTCGTGCTGGCGGCCTGCACTGGCAGCACCGCCGCAGCGATGGCGGCCGGGCCCGCGGGCACGGGCACGCCTGAATCCGGTACGGCAGCGCCCGGTGCGCCGGCCCTGCCGCCGGGCAACGACGACTACACCCGGTGCCTGAAGGAGAACGGTGCCCAGGTGCAGACCGAATCGGCGGGAAGCCATCGGCGAACGGTGCGCCTGATGATCGATTCCGAGCGCGGGTCGAAGGCGGTGGATGCCTGCCAGCAGTACGCGCCCGCTCCCGGCGCCATCGGTGGCCCGCCCTCGATCGAACCACTGACCGCGGAGCAGAACGCGACCGTCACGAAGTGCCTGCAGGACGCCGGGGTGACCTTCCCCGCTCCCGGCACCACGCAGGTACTGGGCCTTCCGCCGGCGGACGGGCCGGTCGTCGCCGGTTCGGGTTCCGGTCCGACCGTCGTGCCCGGCCCGGGCGAAAGCGGCGGTACCGGCAGCGGCGGTACCGGCAGCGGCGGCGCGGCCGGCAGCGGTGCGGCCGGCCGCGGCGGCCCGGTGCTCCATGGCGAGTGGGGTTCCGAGGAGGGCCCGGTGCTGCACAGCGACAGCGACCCGGATTCCGATGAGGGCCCGGTGTTCGTGGGCGAGGCGGGGCCTGGCGACGGCCCGGCACCTGGCCTCCCCGATGCTCCCGACCCGAAGGTCACCAGCGCGCTCGGTCAGTGCGCGCAGGAGGCCGGCCTGCCCGGTCTCGCTCTGGAAACGCGCTCAGCGGACGGGACCACCACATCGGTGGTGGTCGTGAGCGCGGCCCGCGAGTAGGCCGAACCTGCGTCCCAGCCGCGTCAGGTGTGCACCGGTTCGGCCCGTTACCGGACCACCGAGCACGCCTGACGCGGCTTCGACCTGCTCCGTGGTCGCCCAGGCGAACGGCACCCCCGGTCGGTGATCGCCCGGACCARCATGGCGATCGCGGGGCGGGGCCTGGTCCCGGAATCGACCCGGCAGCGGGACCCGCGGCGGTTCCCGGTGGGTCGCCAACGGTGGGAATTCCATTCAGTGGTCCTGCTCTGGTCTTCCGGGGGCCGGGGATGCGCAGGGTGGCGGCGCGGCCCGATTCCGGCACGTCGGTGTGTGATTCGCGTGGCCAATGTGTATTGCCTGGGCGCTGCCGGCTTGCCGGTGTGGCGGCGATGGCACTGCCGGCGGTACACGGGGGTGTTCGGGTGATGCACCACCAAGGGTGGGATCCGCGGTCTACGGACGGCCTCCGCATTGTGTTTCGAACGCATTGCCTGGAGGCGGCGCGCAGGCGCTCGCCAGGGGTGTCGGACCGCGGTCTGGGCGGTGGCGCTTCGGTCGCCGCCGATGGCCGTCCGGGCCGCCGTCCACCTCTGCGGGTGCCGTCGGATTCCCTATACCAGGCAGGCTCCGCAGGGCATTGCCCGGGCTGGGAGCGTGGGTCGATCCGGGCGGCGCCCGGCCGGTTCGCTCCGACAGAAAGTAAGCGGGTATTTCCGCATCGTGATCGAAGGGTGTGGTGGGCGATTGTTGTGTGGGGGGTGATTGTCGGCCGACTGCAGAAGTCCACTATCTTCAGCATCGGCACCTGCGCGCAGATCTAATCGAGAGTGCCGAGCACCGCCCGATGTATGTAAAGCGTCAAGCCGAAGCGCCGCGTCCTGCCCCCGGCCTGACGACCCCTCCGAGACAGGTGGGGCAGGACGAGGGATGTCGGCTGCCGGCAAGCGGGTACCCCCGTGCCCGATCTGCTGGTCGACCGGTCCGGTCCCGTCGGCCGATCGCGGCCGGTGGGACGGCGCGTTGCCGAAACCTGGCAGCGTGTGTCGCAGGCGCCGGAGAGAGAAGGACTCGCGTTGCCCCGTCGCGGAATTGCCTGGCTGCCTGAGGACTGGGACCAGTTCGTCAAGGGGCGGCAGCGCTCCTCGAACGTCCGATCCGGCACCGGCTCCCGACGAGGTGGCCAGCCGCCCCGTCGCGCTGCGACGATCGCCGCCTTCACGACCGGGACGCTCGCCGCGTCCACCGCCGCGTTCGCCGCGACGGTGCCTTCCACGCCTGACACCTCCGCCTCCCTTGAGCCGGGCACGACCCAGACGGCGTCCGTACTGCCGGGCCAGGGCCAGAGCAGCCCCGAGGACGAGGCCGCGGCGGCGGCCGCGGCCGCCGCCGCTCCGCTGGCGGGGGCGATCGCCGCCTCCGAGCCGATCTTCACGAACATCGAGCTGACCACCGACGGCTCCACCGTGGCTCCGAACGCGCCGGTGGTCCTCACGGTCCGGGCCAGAGAGGCGAGCGGCACCCCGCTGGGTAACCAGCAGGTCCGCGTCGTGGTGGTGAACGGGCCGAAGTGGCAGACCACCCGGGCGCTCACGACCGACGCCAACGGCCAGGCCCAGATCACCGCGCGGCTGCTCAGCACGACCACGATCACCGCGGTGTTCGACGGCACGAGCGCGCTGCGGCCGTCGGTCGCCACGTCGGCCACGATCACCATCAAGGCACCGACGACGACGTCGTCGTCGTCGCGTTCCAGCGTCAGCCAGGCGATCCCCTCGGTGATCCCGGGCAGCTCCATCGGGGAGAAAGCGGTCTACCTGGCCTCGCTGCAGAAGGGCAAGCCGTACGTGTGGGGGGCGGAGGGCCCCTACTCGTTCGACTGCTCAGGGCTGGTGCAGTACGTCTTCAAGCAGCTCGGCCGATCGTTGCCGCGTACGGCGCAGGGGCAGTACAACGCCTCGACCCACGTCCCGCAGTCCGGCAAGCAGCCGGGCGACCTGATCTTCTACGGTACCGAGAACAACATCTACCACGTGGGTATCTACGCGGGGAACGGCTACATGTGGGCCGCGCCGCAGACCGGTGGTGTGGTGTCGCTGCGGCCGATCTACAGCTCCACCTACAAGGTCGGGCGGATCATGTGATGGCGGCCCGCCGCGGACGACACCCGATGACCTCAGCGACACACATCCGCTAGCGTCAGGGCACGACCCGCGTCCCGAGGTCGGCGCGCGAGGCCGTTGGCGCCGTCGGTGCCGCCACGCGCATGGCCGGGTCGGGGAGGAGGGACTCGGCGTGACGGCGGCTACGCAGGCCTCCGACCGGATCTGGACCATTCCGAACCTGCTGTCAGGTCTGCGGCTGCTGGGCGTCCCGCTGTTCCTGTGGCTCGCGCTCGGGCCGGAGGCGGACGGCGCGGCACTCGGGGTGCTCGCCTTCGCCGGCGTGAGCGACTACCTCGACGGCAAGCTCGCCCGGGTTCTGAACCAGACCAGCCGCCTCGGGGTGATGCTCGACCCGCTGGCCGACCGGCTCTACATCCTCGCCACGATCGTCGCCCTCACCCTGCGCGACATCGTCCCGTTGTGGTTCGCGGTACTGCTCGTCGCCCGGGACGCCGCACTGCTGCTGCTGGTGCCGATCCTGCGCCGGCTCGGTGTCGGTACCGCCCTTCCCGTCCACTACCTGGGCAAGGCCGCGACCTTCAACCTGCTTTACGCCTTCCCGCTGCTGTTGCTGTCGGCCGGCGATTCGTGGCTGGCCACGGCGGCACGTCCGGTCGGGTGGGCGTTCGCCATCTGGGGTGTCGCCCTGTACTGGTGGTCCGGCCTCCTCTACTTCGAACAGGCCCGCCGCCTCGCCGTCGAACGCGCACGGCCGGTGGCGTCCGCGACGTCCGGGAAGATCGGGAGGTAAGGCCGTGAGAGCCGTCGTCATGGCGGGCGGCGAGGGCACCCGGCTGCGGCCGCTGACCGCGAACCTGCCGAAGCCGCTGCTGCCGGTCGTCAACCGGCCGATCATGGAACATGTCCTGCGCCTGCTCAAACGGCACGGGTTCGACGAGACCGTCGTGACGGTCCAGTTCCTCGCGGCGATGATCCGGAACTACTTCGGGTCCGGTGACGAGCTGGGCATGCACCTGTCCTACGCCACCGAGACGACCCCGCTGGGTACCGCCGGCAGCGTCAAGAACGCCGAGGACGCGCTGCGGGACGAGCAGTTCCTCGTCATCAGCGGCGACGCGCTGACCGACATCGACCTGACCGACCTCGTCGCCTTTCACCGGGAGCAGGGCGCGCTGGTCACCGTCGCGCTCAAGTCGGTGCCGGACCCGTTGGAGTTCGGCATCGTCATCGCCGGCGAGGACGGGCGGATCTCCCGTTTCCTGGAGAAGCCGACCTGGGGCCAGGTGTTCTCGGACACGGTGAACACCGGCATCTACGTGATGGAGCCGGAGGTGCTCGGGTACGTCCCGGCGGGCGAGGCGGTCGACTGGTCGGGGGACGTCTTCCCGCGGCTGGTCGAGGCCGGCGCCCCGGTCTTCGGCTACGTCGCCGGCGGCTACTGGGAGGACGTGGGCACCATCGCCAGCTTCCAGCGGGCCCAGGCCGACGTGCTGAACCGGCAGGTGGACGTCGAGATCGGCGGTTTCGAGCTCTCCCCGGGCGTGTGGATCGGCGAGGACGCGGACGTGCATCCGGACGCCGTCCTCAAGGGCCCGCTGATGGTCGGTGACTACAGCAAGGTCGAGGCCGGCGCGGAACTGCGCGAGTTCACCGTGCTCGGCAGCAACGTGGTGGTGAAGCGCGGCGCCTTCCTGCACCGCGCGGTCGTCCAGGACAACGCGCTGATCGGGCCGCGGACGAACCTGCGCGGCTGCGTGATCGGCAAGAGCACCGACGTGCTGCGGGCCGCGCGTATCGAGGAGGGCGCGGTCATCGGGGACGAGTGCGTCATCCAGGAGGAGGCGTTCGTCTCCCACGATGTCAAGGTGTACCCGTTCAAGACGATCGAGGCCGGCGCGGTCGTCAACACCAGCGTGATCTGGGAGTCGCGCGGGCAGCGCTCGCTGTTCGGGCCGCGTGGCGTCTCCGGGCTGGTCAACGCGGAGATCACGCCCGAGCTGGTGGTGCGGCTGACCAGCGCGTACGCGACGACCCTGAAGAAGGGGACCACCGTCACGACGGCCCGTGACGGCTCCCGGGCCGCCCGCGCGCTCAAACGTGCGGTGATCAGTGCGCTGACGGCGGGCGCGATCAACGTCCGTGACCTGGAGGTGGCCCCGCTGCCGGTCGCGCGGTTCGACGTGCGGACCTCCGACGCGGCCGGCGGCATCATGCTGCGCTCCAAGCCCGGCGACGCGGAACGTATCGACATCGTCTTCCTCGACGCGGACGGCCACGACCTCTCGCCGGCCGCGCAGCRCAAGCTCGACCGGGTCTTCAGCCGGCAGGAGTTCCGCCGGGCCTTCCCCGGCGAGATCGGCGACCTGCGCTTCCCCGCGCGCACGGCCGACGTCTACAGCCAGGATCTGCTGGACCGGGTCGACACCAGCGGGCTGGCCGAGGCGGATCTCAAGGTGGTCGTCGACCCGTCCGGGGGAGCGGCGTCGCTGCTGTTGCCGACGCTGCTCGGCCGGCTCGGCGTGGATGTCCTGACGGTCAACGGCCGGCTGGACGAGACGTACCCCGAGCGCGGTGCGGCGCAGGAACGCCGGGCTCTGGACCGGCTCGGCGCGCTGGTGGCGAGCTCGCGGGCCGCCTTCGGGGTCCGGTTCGACCACATCGGTGAGCGGATCACGATCGTCGACGAGCGCGGTGACCTGATCAGCGACGAGCGGGCGCTGCTGGTCATGCTCGATCTGGTCGCGGCGGAGAACCGCGGGGCCACGGTCGCGGTGCCGGTCGCCACCACGCGGGTCGCCGACCAGGTCAGCCGGTTCCACGGGCTGACCGTGCGGCGGATGCCGATGTCGGGCGCGGGGCTGTCCAAGGTCGTCGAGGACGAGCGGGTCGTGTTCGCGGCCGACGGCAAGGGCGGGTTCGTCGTTCCCGAGTTCGCGCCGGTGATCGACGGTCTCGCCGCGTTCATCCGGCTGGTCGCGCTGGTCGCGCGGACCCGGCTCACCCTGAGCGCGATCGACGCGCGGATCCCGCCGGTGGCGATGGTCCGGTCCTCGGTGCCCACGCCGTGGGCGGAGAAGGGACTGGTCATGCGCCGCGTCGTCGAGTCGGTCGGCGGTGACTCCGAGACACAGGTGGACACGACGGATGGTGTGCGGGTCGTGAACCCGGATGGTTCGTGGGCGCTCGTGCTGCCGGACCCGTCCGAGGCTGTGACCCACCTGTGGGCCGAGGCCGCCGACCTGGGCGACGCGCAGCGGCTCCTTCGCCGTTGGAGCGCCGTGGTGGAGGCCACACCACCGGTGGAGGCCACCACCGGCCAGCGCTGACCGGTCGGCCGCGAGCTGTGTCGGCCCGCCGGCGCGGGGCGGAGGCTGCGGAACGCGGCGGGGAGGTCACGGCTCCGGTTCGGGCATCGGCAAGAATGCCGGATGTGCAGGCACGGACCCAGACGGCGCTCGAGCGGGTGGCCGCGACGGCGCTCGATCCGGGCTACGCGCAGGCGTCGGCGGGTCGTCCACCCGCCCGCCCGGGGCGTCGGCGGGGGTCTCGTCGCGCGCGGCGCAACCGCTGGCATTCGCTCGCGATGCCGCTTGCGCTGCTGCTGACGGGGCTGCTGACGGCACTGACCATCCGCCAGGGGGTGGCGGCCCTGCCGGCGGGGGAGCGGCTGCGGGCGCGGCTGAGCGCCGAGTACGAGTCGCGCTCGGCGCACCGGGACGACCTGGCCGCCGACGTGCGTGAGCTCCGTTCGGCCATCGCGGACCTGCACGCGCGCCAGCGGTCCGCCGACGACGCCTGGGACACCGCCACCGCACGGATCGGCGCGCTGGCCGCTCCGGCGGGGCTGACGGCGGCCCGGGGCCCGGGGGTGCGCCTGACCCTCACCGACCCGGCGGCCGGCCCGCCCGCGGACGCGGGGAACCCGCGGCCGACGGCGGAGCTGACGCCGGGCGGCCGGCTCGCCGACCACGACCTGGCCGACATGGTGAACCTGCTGTGGAGTGCGGGTGCCGAGGCGGTGGCGGTCAACGGTGTTCGGCTCACCGCGCTGAGCGCGGTACGCGCGGCGGGTGACGCGATCCTGGTGGGGCTCAGCGCGGTCGAGGCGCCCTACGTCCTCGACGCCATCGGCGACTCCGCGGCGATCGTGTCCCGGGTGTCGGCCGCGCCGGTCACCATGCGGCTGCGTACCCGGGCCGGCGCGCCACCGGACGCGGTGACGATCGCCCGGCTCGGCGCGGTGACGCTGCCGGCGGCCGCGGACCCCAGCCTCCGATACGCCCGAGGGAGTGGATCATGACACGTGCGGCCGCGATCACCGGCCTGGTCGCGATCGTCGTCGGAGTCCTCGCCGGGCTGCTGGCCACACCGCAACCGCCCGGGTGGCTGGATCCGTATCTGCCGGTCGCGGTCCTGGCCGCGGTCGACGCCGCGGTCGGAGGGCTGCGCGCGGCGCTGGAGCGCCTCTTCTCCGACCGTGTCTTCGTCGTGTCCTTCCTGTCGAACGTCGTGCTGGCGGTCGCGCTCGTCGCTCTGGGCGACGCGCTGGGTGTCGGGGGTGCGCTCTCGACCGCGGTGCTCGTCGTGTTCGGGATCAGGATCTTCACGAACGCCGGCACGATCCGTCGTCTGGTGCTGAAGTCGTGACGACAGACGGTGTGGTCGGCCCCGCCCCGCCCCCGGCTGCCCTGCCCCCGCCAGCCCCGGCTGTCGCCTCCCCGACTGTCGGGAACGGGACACCGGGCGGTGGTTCCCGGCTTCGCCTCGTTCGGCTCGCGTCGATCCTGATGCTCGCGCTGCTCGGGTTCGGGGTCACCGTCGTGATCCGATCGGCGGACTCGGCGGACCATCTCGCCCGGGTGCGTCCGGACGAGCTCGCGAGCCGGCTGGACAGCCTCTCGATCGGTGGGCAGCGGCTACAGGTCGAGGCGAGCGGGCTGCAGGAGACCCGTGCGGCGCTCGCGGACGACGGCCGCGCCCAGGCCGAGCTCGACCGGGCCCGTCAGGAGGCCGACACGCTGGCGGTGCTCGCGGGGACAGCCCCGGTCACCGGGCCGGGCCTCACGCTCACGGTCAGTGACCCACGCGGCAAGGTCGACGCCTGGATCCTCGTTGACGCGCTCCAGGAGCTGCGGGACGCCGGCGCCGAGGCCATCGAGCTGTCCGGGGTGCGCGTCGTGGCCTCGACCTACATCATCGACGCCCCTGGCGGGGGGATGACGGTGGACGGCGCCACCGTCGCCGCGCCCTACGTACTGCGCGTGATCGGGGAAGCGCACACACTTGCCCAGGCGATGCGGATCCCCGGCGGGGTGCTCGATACGGTAGCTACCCGGGATGGCGCGCAGGCCGAGATCACGAACTCCGACCGGATCGAGATCGGGGCCCTGCGCACCGTGCCGAGCCCCCGTTTCGCCCGTCCGGCGGACTGATCGGCCGGTGTTCGACACCACGACCCAGGAGGCGATTGCGCTGTATCCCGACGACCTGAAATACACCCGTGAGCACGAGTGGGCCCGGGCCGACGGGAACCGGGTGCGTGTCGGTATCACCGCGTACGCCCAGGAGGCGCTGGGTGACATCGTCTTCGTCTCGCTGCCCGAGGTCGGGGAGGAGGTCTCGGAGGGTGAGCCGTGCGGCGAGGTCGAGTCGACCAAGAGCGTGTCGGACATCTACGCGCCCGTCGCGGGCACGGTCACCGCACGCAACGAGGTGCTGTCCTCCGCTCCGGAGCTGGTGAACTCGGACCCGTACGGCGACGGCTGGCTGGTCGAGGTCACGGTGGCGGATCCGTCGGTGCTCGGTGAGCTCCTCGACGCGGCGCAGTATCGGGACTACGTCAAGGAGCAGTGAGTCCTCTCCGCCGTCGGCTCCGGCGTCGGTTCCGGCCTGCTGCGGCAGCGCCCGACCGGCGTGCGACGGAGAAGGCTCAGCAGACCGGCTTCCGGAAAAGTCAGGCGATCCGTACACGCATCGTGGCAGGCCGGTCATGAGTCGGCCGTGCATAGCTGCTCGGAGTGGCGCTCATCGTCGGTGCTGTGGCTATCTGTCCGATATGTCGGCTCGGACGGATTGTCAAGCGGCCTGCGCTCGCCGCATGCGTCCGGTGACGCCACGCCGAACAATCGCCCGACGCATCCTTTTCACGACGGTGCTCCTGATGCACTAGCCTCGGAGTGCGCCGTGACGGGATCGGGTGCGGCCACTGCCGCGTTCGACCGTCCGCGTGCGGTGATGGCTCGGGTACCTCGGGTTTCGCCGGGTACTTCGGGTCCACCCCTGTCGGGCACCACTCCAGCCGCCGTGAGGGCGGCGGACCGAGCGGCCGGCCACCCGCGTGCGTTGCGGGCGACCGGCAGGAAGCGGACGAGACTGTGTTCTGCACGAGGTGCGGCCAGCAGAACCCGTCCGACGCGCTGTACTGCGCGCGGTGCGGGTCGCCTCTGGTACGTCCGGGCGAGCCCGTGGCGCCGGAGCGACCCGCGGAGCAGACGTCGACCCTGAACCTTGCCGCGGCCCTTTCCGGTATCGAGGGCGACCATGTCGACGACTCGACCGAGCGCGACGCCGTCGCCGCGGTCGATGCGCTTCCGCCGGGCTCCGCCCTGCTTGTCGTCAAGCGGGGGCCGAACGCGGGTAGCCGGTTCCTGCTGGACGCGGACCTCACCACGGTCGGGCGCCATCCGGAGAGCGACATCTTTCTGGACGACGTGACCGTTTCCCGCCGGCATGCCGAGTTCCACCGCTCGCCCTACACGAAGGGTTTCTCCGTCCGTGACGTCGGCAGTCTCAACGGCACGTACCTGAACCGCGAGCGGATCGACTCCGCCGAGCTGACCGGTGGGGACGAGGTCCAGATCGGCAAGTTCCGCCTGGTCTTCCTGACCGGTGCGACCTACGGCGGGGTCGGCGTCCGGTGAGCGGGGGTACGGCGCGGTGAGCGGCGGCGGCGCCGCGGCGGAGTCGATGCGCCCGTCGGTCCGTGCGGAGGAGTTCAGGCCGGGCGTGGCCCGGCGCAGTCCGTCCACCCGGGCCGAGGACGCCGCGAAGACGCTGAACATCGGCGAGGTCCTGGACCGGCTGCGAGCCGAGTATCCCGACATCACCCTCTCGAAGATCCGCTACCTGGAGTCCGAGGGGCTGGTCGAGCCGGCACGCACCAGCTCCAACTACCGGAAGTACTCGCTGGATGACGTTCTGCGGCTTCGGCATGTTCTGCATGCCCAGCGCGAGCGTTACCTCCCACTCCGGGTGATCAAGGAAGAGCTGGCCGCGCTGGACCGCGGCGACACCGCGCTGCCCCGCCCGGGGCCTCGGGCTGTCCCGGACCGCCCTGTCGGGCATGGCCTGGACGCCCTGATCGGCGCCGAGCGGGTCCGTCTGTCGCGCCGGGAGCTGCTGGCCGCCAGCGGCCTGGACGACGACGTCCTCGCCGAGCTGGAAAGCAACGGGCTTGTCGGGCCCATCGCCGGCGGCGGGTACTACGACTCCGACGCACTGCTGGTGGCCCGTACCGTGGCCCTGCTCGCCTCGCACGGCGTCCAGGTGCGCCACCTACGTGCCGCCCGTGCCGCGGCGGACCGTGAGGCAGGTCTCATCGAGGCCGCCGTCGCACCGCTGCGCTCCGGGCGGCTGGGAGAGTCCGACGGGCGCGCCGCGCAGACCGTCGACGAGCTTGCGACGCTGCTGGTGCGCATGCATGCCGCACTGCTGCGTACCCGGCTTGCCGCGAGCCGGTCGGGGTAGCACATACCCACTACGCACATGGTGCGAGTCCGTACGGAAAGTGAGAACCGGCGGGCGCGCTGACGCGGGGCGGTAGCGGGGATACTGTCTCCTCGTGGGGTTTTCCGGCTCCGGTCACAGCGTCCCACCCTGCCCCACCTGCGCTAGGAGGTAGATCGGTGCATCGGCTGGACATCGTCGGCGTGCGTGTCGAGCTTCCGTCGAAGCAGCCGATCGTTCTGCTCAAGGAGGTGGGGGGCGAGAGGTACCTGCCGATCTGGATCGGAGCGGTCGAGGCCACAGCCATCGCCTTCGCCCAGGAGGGCATCACGACGGCCCGCCCGATGACCCACGACCTGATGCGGGACGTCCTGCGCGCCCTGCAGACGGAGCTGACCCAGGTCACCATCACCGACCTGCAGGACGGCGTGTTCTTTGCCACCCTGGTCTTCGGTAACGGGGTCGAGGTCTCCGCCCGGCCCTCGGACGCGATCGCCCTGGCCATGCGGATGGGCGCGCCCGTGTACGGCGTGGAGGCGGTGCTGGCGGAGGCCGGCATCACGGTCCCCGAGGAGCAGGAACAGGAGCAGGAGAGCGAGCTGGAGAAGTTCCGGGAGTTCCTGGACACCATCTCGCCGGAGGACTTCAACACGCCGGGCTCGTGATCATCGGTAGGTTCGGCCGGCCCGCTGGTCGCGGCCACGGCCGAGCCCCCGTCCGATGTGTCCAAAACGCGGGTGTTTCGCCAAAATAAACCCGAACTCCGCTGTTTGACGCCCGCATGTCCACTGGACGACGGACACGCCGGCTTGGATCATTGAAGGGACGATGCCCCGCCCCTACGGTCGGGCGAACCGGTTGCCGAGCCAGTGGTTGGCGGGGCACCGGGGTTCACCGCCGCGCAGGGGAGCGCGCGCTCATGTCGCGGCGCGTCGGGCTGCGCGACGCGCCTCGGCGCGGCGGCGGTGACGGTGTGCGGCATCGTCGGCGGGCGGGCCGTGAGGCTCCCGGACTGTCCGGAGGATGGGACTGGTGAAGAGTGGCACCTCGATCGGGGCGGCCGCGCGGGTGGCGCCGGACGATGCGGATCCCCACTGGGGGGACGACGAGCAGGCGACCATGATCGAGCAGGGGCAGCTCTTCGGCGACGAGATACCGCAGCCGCCGGGGGACGATGTCGGCTACCGGGGGCCCACCGCCTGCGCGGCGGCGGGTATCACCTACCGCCAGCTCGACTACTGGGCCCGGACCGGGCTGGTGGCGCCGAGCGTGCGGGGTGCCAGCGGGTCCGGCAGCCAGCGGCTCTACTCGTTCCGGGATGTGCTGGTGCTGCGGGTCGTCCGCAAGCTGCTGGAAGCCGGGGTGTCGTTGCAGAACATCCGGGCGGCGGTGGAGCACCTGCGGACCAGGGGAGTGGCGGACCTCGCCCACCTGACACTGATCAGTGACGGCTCGACCGTCTACGAGTGCACCTCGGACGACGAGGTCATCGATCTCGTCCGGGGCGGCCAGGGCGTTTTCGCCATCGCGGTGGGCCGGGCCCTGGAGGACATGCGCGGCCAGCTCGCGGAGCTGCCCTGTGAGCGCCCTGGGCAGCCGGCGGCGGCCCATCCGGGCGATGAGCTGGCCCACCGGCGACGGCGGCGCAGCTCGGCCTGAGAGCCCGAGACCCTCGGCGGCCGGCCGCGGTCCGCGGCCCCGCCACCGCGAAAACTCGCTCGAGAACTGTCGGTGCCCTGGCGTACCTTCGCCCTGTGACCGATCAGACAGCGGTCCTCGTCGAGGGCCTTCGCAAGAACTATGGCCGACATACGGCCCTGGCCGGGCTTGACCTGAGTGTCGGCGTCGGCAGTGTGCACGGTGTCCTCGGCCCGAACGGGGCCGGCAAGACGACCGCCGTCCGGATTCTGTCGACGCTGCTCGCGGCCGACGGCGGCCGGGCCGAGGTGCTCGGTGTCGACGTGCTGCGCCATCCGGAGCGGGTCAGGCCACGCATCGGCCTGACAGGCCAGTACGCGGCCGTGGACGAGCGGCTGACCGGCCTGGAGAACCTGGAGATGTTCGGCCGGCTGTACCGCCTGCGGGCCCGCACGGCGCGGGCCCGCGCGATCGAGCTGCTGGAGCGGTTCGAGCTGACCGAGGCCTCGCGGCGGCAGATCAAGACCTATTCGGGCGGCATGCGCCGCCGTCTCGACCTCGCGGCGAGCCTCATCATGGCGCCGGCCGTGCTGTTCCTGGACGAGCCCACCACCGGCCTGGACCCGCGCAGCCGCCAGGCGATGTGGCGCGTGATCGCGGATCTGGTCCGCGAGGGCACCACCGTGCTGCTGACCACCCAGTACCTGGAGGAGGCCGACCAGCTGGCGGACCGGGTGTCCGTCATCGACGGCGGCCGGGTGATCGCGGAGGGGACCTCCGACGATCTCAAGCGGCAGATCGGCGGTGACCGGCTGGAGATCACGATCGCGCCTGGCGACGACCTCGACGCCGCCACGGCCGTGCTCAGCCGGCTGGGTACGGGGCCGGCCGGTGTGGCCGCCGAGGAGCGCCGGGTGACCGTGCCGGTCGCCGGCGCGGCCGTGCTCGCCGAGGCGGTGCGGTCGCTGGACGAGATCGGCGCCACGATCGTCGACGTCGGGCTGCACCGGCCGTCCCTCGACGACGTCTTCATGGCCCTGACGGGTCACGGTGCCGCCGGTGGCGCTGATGGTTCTGCTGGCGCCGACGGCGCTGATGGCGGGAAGGACGCCGTGCGGCCGCCCGGCCCGCGGTCGGGTGACGACGAGTCGGATCTGGTGGCGACATGAGCACTCTGGACCTGAGCCCGGTTCCGGGGCGTGGCAGGCTCGCCTGGGAGGCCGCGGACGCCTGGGTGATGTGTCGGCGCAACCTCGTCCAGACCTGGCGGGTGCCGGAGCTGCTGGTCTTCGCGACGATCCAGCCGGTGCTGTTCGTCCTGCTGTTCACCTATGTCTTCGGTGGCGCGATCAACGTCGGCCCGGGGGTGGAGTACGTCGACTACCTGATGCCCGGCGTCTTCGTACAGACGGTGATCTTCGGGTCGATGATGACCGGCATCGGGCTGGCCACCGACAAGGAGGCGGGCCTGATCGACCGCTTCCGCGCGCTGCCCATGAGCCGCTCGGCGCTGCTGACGGGCCGGACCCTCGCGGATCTCGTCCGCAACGCGTTCATCATCCTGATCATGCTGCTGGTGGGTCTGGCGGTCGGCTTCCGGTTCGGGAACACGACGGTTCTCGCCGCACTGGCGGGGTTCGGCCTCATGCTGCTCTTCGCCTACGCGTTCTCGTGGCTCTCGGCGGTCATCGGCATGTCGGTCGGCAGCGCGGAGGCCGCGCAGTCGGGCGGAATGATCTGGATCTTCCCGTTCGTGTTCGCGAGCTCCTCGTTCGCCCCGGTCGAATCCATGCCCGGCTGGCTCCAGGCGTTCGCGAAGCACCAGCCGGTCACCTGCACCGTCGACGCGGTGCGAGCCCTGTTCCTCGGGGGCCCGGTGGCCGGGGACCTGCTGGCCGCTCTCGCCTGGTGCCTGGGAATCCTCGTGGTGGCCGGGCCGCTCGCCGTCCGTGCCTACCGCAGGGGGACCGCCCACTGACGCCCGCCCACCTCACGACCGGGCGGCTCCGTACCGCCCGGTCACCTCAGGTGCGCCCCTCCTCGTTCTGGGCGTTGCCCAGGGTGGGCTCGTAGGCGAGCCAGTCCGCACGCAGGACGGGCCAGCCGTCGGCGCGCAGCAGCTCCACCACCGCCGGGTCGTCGTCGACCACGACGGCGACCCGGCGGCGTGAGCCGAGACGGCGCAGCTCCGACCGCTTGAAGATCCGCCCGGGCCGCCGGTCCGCGTCCGGGCGCATCCGCAGCTCGCCCACCGGCAGGCCCTGCGCACGCAGCCAGCGCTCGGTGGCGGCGCGGGAGCGCTCAGGGCGACCCGTCAGCCAGATCACCTCATGGTCGCGGGCGAGGGTGCGGACGAGCTCCACGCCCTCGACGAGCGGCGGGTCGACGTCGGCGGCGGCGAAGAAGGCGTCCCAGTCACCCGGGAGTGCCCGCAGGAACCGCAGGCGGTGCCGGACGTCCGCCACGACACCGTCCACGTCGATCACCGCGAGCGGTGGCTCGCCCGCATGCTGAGAGCCCACGCCCAGGTCGGACACGCGCCCCGGATCCGCCACTTCTGCGCCTCCTGTACAGCAATCACGTCGCAGCATCTCCGCTGGGCCATTGCTCATTGAACACCGCGCCACGGTGGATAATGCGCCGGTCTCCCTGCCAGCATCCGGTACGTTCCAGTTCGTCGCCGGCGGTCACCGTGCGGAACCCGCCGAACGGGCCGGGGGACACCCTGGTGGTCGCTGATCCGGCGTGTGGTGAAACGGCACGATGTGACGGAGCGGTCGCTAGCGTGGTGTCTCGGGCACGGCGGCGGGGCGACGGCCGTCGGCCGCCTGCCGCGGACGCGGAGCACAGCTGTCGCGAGGAGGTCGCGTGTCGGGCACACGGCGAGCGCGCCTGCTCGTCTCCGGGATCTCCGAGAACCTCGGGGTGGTCCTCTCGCTTGCCGACCGGCTTGACGAGCAGGCCGCGCGGCTCGAGGCCGGCGAGGGGCCGTCCGCCGCGACCGTGACGCTGGACGCGGAGACGATCAACGAGGCGGCCGCCGACCTCGCGGGCAGTCTGGAGGGCGTCCGGCTCGCCCTGAGCGAGGCGGCGTCGCTCGCACGGCGCCACGCGCCCGCGTTCGCCGGTGCCGGCTGGGACGCACCCGAGTGGCACAGCACATCCGTCGCCGCACCCGTCGCCGGCCCAGCTGCCGCCGGCCCCGCGGGCGCGGCCGGTCCGGCCGGCCTCGGTGGCCCCGTGATCGGGCCTGGGGGGCAGCCCGGCCTGTGGCGGCTCGGGCGCATCCTCGTTCCGCCGCTGGCGCGCGGGGGGCGACCGGTCGAGGTGCCGCTGGCGGTGCCGCTGCTGGACGCCGGGAACCTCCAGATCACCACGACCCGCGAGCGCCGCGGTGAGGCCGTGGGTCTCGTCCGGGGTCTGCTCACCCGCGTTCTCGCGAGTGCGTCGCCGGGCGCGGTCCGGGTCACGGTCTACGACCCGCACGAGCTCGGCGCGGGGCTCGCGGGCTTCGCGCCGCTGCGCGCCCACGGAGTGGTCGGGCCCACCCTGACCTCCCGGGCGCGGCTGGAGGCCGCCCTCGCGGAGCTGTCCGCCGAGGTCGGCCGCATCACGGTCGACCGCCTCGGCGGCCGGTTCGACTCGCTGCGCGAGCGGGAGGACGCCGGCGTGCCCCGCGGCGAGCCCTGGCGGCTGCTGATCCTGCTGGGCCTGCCGCCGCTGGCCGACGAGGCCGCTCGCACGCTGGAGGCGGTGGCGGCCCAGGGGCCGTCCTGCGGGGTGCACATCATCGCGGTCGTCGAGGCGGAGGAGGGCGCGGACGCCCCGGGCGGCCGGGGGGTGCCGAGCCTGCCCCGGGCCGAGACGGTGACCGCGGTGGAGCTGCAGGGGGACCCGGGCGACGTCGGCGCGGTCATGCCCGGCGGGTGGCGGACGTCGATGTCGGGCCTGCTCGGCTGTGCGCTGGACGACGCGCCTCCGATGTCGGTGGTCGCCCAGGTCACCACCCGGGTGGTCGCCGGGGTGGAGCAGGCCGTGGTCCGCGGGCCGGATCTGGGCGGCCTGCTTCCGCCGGGGCTGTGGGAGTACGAGAGCTCCGCCGGGGTGTCGGTACCGGTCGCGCACGGCCCCGACGGAGCGGTCGGGCTGACCTTCGACGACGACACGGTCCACTGCCTCGTCGGTGGCCAGGCCGGGGCGGGCAAGTCGACGCTGCTGCTCGATGTGGTCTACGGGCTGGCCGCCCGCTACGGTCCCGACCAGCTGCGCTTCCACCTGCTCGACTTCAAGGAGGGCCTGGAGTTCGCCCAGTTCGCGCAGCGGCCGGGCGACCCGTTCTTCCTTCCGCACGCGGACACCGTCGGCATCGAGAGCGACCGCGAGTTCGGTGTCGCGGTGCTGCGCGCGGCCCGCAACGAGATGCAGCGGCGGTCCGTCACGATGCGCGCGCTGGGCGCCCGTGACCTGCGCGGGCTGCGCGCGGCGGACCGTAGCTCACCCTGGCCGCGGGTCGTGGTCGTCGTCGACGAGTTCCAGGTGATGCTCACTCCGCTCGACACGGTCGCCCGGGAGGCGGTCTCGCTGCTGGAGGTGCTCGCGCGGCAGGGCCGGGCCTACGGCATCCACCTGCTGCTGGCCAGCCAGACGCTGTCCGGTATCGACGCGCTGGACGCGACGGCCGGCAAGCGGGGGTCGATCTTCGGCCAGTTCGCGCTGCGCGTCGCGCTGCGGACGTCCATCTCCGAGTCGCGGGTGCTGCTGTCGACCGCGAACGAGGCGGCGGGTGCGCTGTCCGGGGTCGGTGAGGCGATCGTGAACCGGCGCAACGGTCACCCCGTCGGCAACGAGCACGTCCGCGTCGCCTACCCCGACCCGGCGGTGCTGGCCGAGCTGCGAGACCAGCTGAGCGCGATGGTGGTCCGGGCGGTTCCGGCGATGCGCCCACCGCGCGTCTTCGTCGGCCACGCTCCGGCCGTCCTCGAGGACAACCCGGCGTTCCAGGCACTGGCCGGCCGGCCGGTGCCCGCCTCGGGTGATCCCGCCGGGGGCGGCGCCGCGTACGGCTCCGGCACCGCGCTGCTCCCGGCGGACGGCTCGGTCGACGGCTCGGCGGGGGATCCGCTGGCGTTCGTCGGGGTGCCTTTGGATCTCGCTCCGCCGGCGGTGGGCGTGCGGCTGGCCCGGCTGCCCGGCCGTCATCTGGCGGTGCTCGGCCCGCTGCGGCGGGAGGCGGTCGGGATGCTGCAGGCGGCGGCGGTGTCCGTCGGTGCGCAGACCGCGCCGGGCAGCCTCGTCGTCGACATCGTCGCGGTGGATCCGGCCACGGTGGCAGCCGCCGAGACCCTGGCGTCGGYGTTGCGCCGCACGGGCCATCCGACCTATGTGACGGACGTGACCGGTCTGCGGGGGGTCCTCGCGTCCGCGGGGGCGGAGATCCGCGCCCGCGAGGAGGCGGCGCTCGCCGGGCAGGGTGGTGCCGCGTCGACCACCCGGCTGCTGGTCGTCTTCGCCCTGGACGCGGGCCGGGCCGGCCTGGAGGCGCGCGACGACGCCTCGCGGCGGTCCGGGCTGGACGATCTGCGGACCCTGACGCGTCGCGGCCCGGCGGTCGGGGTGCACCTGCTGGGCTGGTGGCGTGCTCCGTCCCGGCTCGCCGACGACCTGGGGCCCGGGCACCGGGACGACATCGCCGCCTGGGTCGCCACCGGGCTGCCCGGGGGGGACCTGTTCGGCCTGGCCGGGCACCGTCCGGTCACGGCCGGTACGACCCCGAACCGGGCCGTGCTGTTCGACCGGCACGTCCAGGCCGAACCCCGCACGGTTGTCCCCTTCGCACCCCTTGAGACCCGCTCCGGTGCTGACAATGGGACGGCGGTCTGACGGGTGGCGGAGGTCGACGACGAGTGGTGGAGGGACRGCGTGCGAGGTGAACACGACGAGGGCCCCGGCGCGGTGACCGACGGGGAGCCCGGCGCGGTGACCGACGACGCGTCCGCCTACAGCCTCGCCGAGCTGCCGGGCCGGCACCTCGTGCCCTCGCCGGTGCCCTCCCCGGTGTTTTCGGCGTCGGCGTCGGCCGCGATGGCGATGGAGTTCACCCAGCCGCCCGGCGGCCACGTCAGGCCGCTGCCTGCCGCCGCGGCGCCGGGCAGCCATCCGGTGGCGCTGGTTCCCCCGGCGACCGGGCAACCGGTGCCGGTCGATCATCCCCTGGTCGCGGCGAACCGCTACCGGGAGCTCATGGGCGCCTCCGACACGGTGCGGGCCCTGCTCGCGCAACGGCTGGCCGAACGGCAGGAGGGTCACGACGTCCTCGCCCGTCGCCACCGGGCCGCGGCCGAGGACATCCGTTCCCGGGTCGCCGTGGTCTGGTCCCAGGTCGGCGGGTCGTTGGAGTCGCATGGGCTGGACGGCCTCGACCAGCTGCGACCGCGGGAGGGCACCGAACCCGACGTCGAGGCCGTCTACCAGCAGTACGCGGGCGACCTGGACGGGCTCGGCAGCGGTCGCGGTCGCGGTGGTCGTGGTGCCCGCGCCGCCGTCGCGCTACCCGGTGAGAAGCGGCTCGGCGCGGCGGCCTCGATCGATGGCGGTGGGATCGACGGCCGCGGGAAGGGCGGCCGCGGCCGCTCGCAGGCACCCGCCGACGGGCTCGTCGGTGCCGACGACCTCGTCGACCCGGAGCGGGCGAGGAAACTGGCCTACCGCCTGTGCCTGGAGGTGATGTCCCGCTCCGCCGAGCTTCGGGCCGTCACCAAGGGGGTCCCCACCGGGTCGAGCGGGCTGATCGTGGCCCTGGTCTGCGTGCTTGCGGGTGCGCTCACAGTGGCGGCCCGGGTGTTCGGGGAGGCGCCGGCGCTGCCCTGCCTGGTCGCGGCCGGGGCGCTCGGCGCCGTGGCGGTGGTCGCCAGCGCGGACGCGTCCGCCGTGTCCGCCGCGCGTTCGGCCCTGCTCGCGGCGGGATCGGCGGGGGTGGCGGTTCTCGCGACCTTCCGTTTTGTGCCGATCGAGCCGGCGGGGACAATCGGTGCCCTGGCCTGCCTCGCGCTCGCGATGCGCTTCGGGCTCGGCGTGGGCGCCGGCGCGAGCACAGGTGCGGGTGCGGGTCCGGCCGGTGGCGGCCGGAGCAGACGGAGCTGAGCGGCCGGCGGCGGCGTCGCCGGGTGGGCGGGGCGTTGATCGGCTGACGGAACGTTGATCGGCTGAAGGAACGGAGTGCACGGTGGCAGGGACGATCGCCGACGTCAAGGCGCAGCTCGACGAGGCGTTCCGGCGAACCGAGGAGGTCACGGGCCAGCTCGAGGGCGCGCTGAACATGATCGAGGAGGCGCAGGCGATGGTCGTCGCGGCGACCGACGGCAGTGAGCACCTCGCCGTCGAACAGCTCACCAGCGCCTTGGTCGAGACCCGGGACAGCCTGGAGAACGCGCTCGCGGCGCTCGGGTCCGCGGTCCAGGAGGTCAAGGTCTACCGGGACACCCTGTAGGCAGGAGAAAGTAGGCCGCGATCGCGTCCGGCGCGGAACACGTTCGGCGGAACACGCGGAACACGCGGAAAACGTGGCGCGGAACACATCGTGGCGTAGGGCACATCGCGGCTGCGGGCAGTCACCGGGTCCCGCCGGCCCGCAGGCGGCTCGGCGGGATCGCCCGCGGACGTCTGACCAGGTGTTGCGCAGTACTGTGCCGAACGGGCTCGCCTCGGCGCGACCGAAGCCGATCCTTGTACGGGCAGTGTGGATATGGTGACCGGACGAATTTCCGGGTAACACCTCTCCAGCCACGCGGCGACGCGGTGCATCCGGTTTCCAGGCTCACTACAGTCCGGGTTGTCCCGTGCGCCCGACCCTTCGGTGGGCTCCGGCCGACAGTGTCCGCATTGCCGGCCGAGTGCCTGCCGTTCGACAGCCGGGCACCATGACGACCAGGAGGGCTCCTTCTGCCGTGTCGGATATCGACCTGCTCGATCTCCCGCTGGTTCTGTTGTCCAACCGAGGTCCTGTCAGCTTCGATCGCGATACGTCCGGCCGAACCGTCAACCGGGGTGCCGGCGGGCTGGTCTCCGCCCTGTCCGGCCTGGCGGAGCATCTGGATGACGCCGTCTGGGTCTGTGGCGCGGCGACCGCCKAGGACGCCGCCGTCGCCGCGGAGAACGATGGCGGCGCGATCCTGGTGCAGACCCAGCCCTTCCCCCACGCGGTGGAGGGAGACCCGGACGGCCCGTCGATCAGGGTGCGTCTGGTGGTGACCGACCCGGCCGCCTACGCCGACTTCTACAGCGTGTGGTCGAACCCGATCCTGTGGTTCATCCAGCATGGTCTGTACGGGCGGTCGCTCGCGCCGGTGCTCACCCGCGCCGAGCACGACGCGTTCGAGCGGGGCTACGCGGCGGTCAACCGCGCCTACGCCGACGCGGTCGCCGACGAGGTCCAGTCACGGGGCGGCAAGGCGCTGGTGCTGCTGCAGGACTACCACTTCTACCTGGTCGCCGAGCACGTCCGCGAACAGTGCCCGGACGTCGTGCTCACCCACTTCGTCCACATCCCCTGGCCGGGGCCGGACGAGTGGCGGGTGCTGCCGGGCGACATCCGTGAACGTCTCCTGCGTGGTCTTCTCGGCAGCGACGTCGTCGGCTTCCACACCCGTCGCTACGCCCGGAACTTCGTCCTGTGCGCCGGCGAGCTGCTCGGGCTGCCCATCAACCTCGACGAGCTGACCGTCCAGGTCAACGACCGGACGGTGCGGGCGCGCTACTACCCGATCTCGGTCGATCCGGCCGCGCTCGACGCCACCCTCGCCAGCGAGGAGGTCGCCGCGCACGTCGCGATGCTGCGCTATGTCTTCCTCGACGACGACCGCCAGCTGGTGCTGCGCGTCGACCGCACCGACCCCAGCAAGAACGTGGTCCGCGGCTTCCTGGCCTTCGGGACGCTGCTGGACCAGCATCCGGAGCTGGTCGGGCGGGTGAGCTTCCTGGCACTGCTCCAGCCGAGCCGCACGGACGTCCCGGAGTACGCCGACTACATCGCACTGATCGGCGCCGTCGTCGCGGAGATCAACGCGAGGCACACCAAGGAGGGGCGACAGCCGATCGATCTGCGCATGGTGGAGGATTTCACCCTCGCGGTCGGCGCCTACTCGATCTGCGACGTGCTGATGGTCAACGCGATCGCGGACGGGATGAACCTGGTGGCCAAGGAGGTGGCGATCGTCAACCGGCGCGGCGGCGTGCTGGCCCTGTCGGAGATRGCAGGCGCGCACGAGGAGCTGGGCGAGTTCGCCGTGACGCTGCACCCGTTCGACGTCCAGCAGATGGCCGACGCCCTCTACGAGGCCCTGGTCATGCCCATGGACGAACGCCACCGCAGGCTGGCGGCCGCGGCCGAGCAGGTCCGCACCCACGATGTCCGGCGCTGGCTCAACGACCAGTTGGTGGATCTGCGTCACCTGGCCGGATTCGRCTGAGTCGTGCCCCATGCGGGTACGCTCGGCGGGAGGTCGGGCATGTGTGCCATGGTCGAGACAGGAGTGGACGTGTCGGATACCGGTCATGTGAAGGCCAACATGGGGTCCTGGGCCGCGGTGTACATCCTCATCGTGGGCTTTGTCCTGGGCACCCTCGCGCTGATCCTCGGCTCGGTGCCGCTGTGGATCGGGACGGCGGTGGCGCTGGTCGCCGGTGCCGGTCTGGCTCTGGTCTCCAACATCATGGAGCAGGCCTACTAGACCGCCGGCCCACCCGCGTCGTCGTGCCAGGCCGGCCGGCGCCGGACCGGAGGTGAGCCTCCGCCCTGGCGCCGGCTTTGCCTTGCCGGCTCCCGGCCAGGGCTCGTGATCAGACGTCGGTGGCCTGCTCGGGCGTGCCGGCGGCCTCCCGCAGCGAGCGTGGGGTGACGAAGTCGACCAGCCGTGTGGAGGCGGGTCCGATCTCGCTCCACCGTGGCACGGTCAGGTCATGGACGGCAAGCGCGGCCGTCGGGAAGGTCGGCACCCGGTGCCGCTCCGGCGGGCTGAGCAGGCCCATCGCGAGGCTGTGCAGGCCCGGGTTGTGGCCGACGACGAGTACCGAGGGCACGCCGTCATCGACCTGGCGAAGGCGCATGAGCAGGTCGTTCGCCTCGGCGAGGTAGAGCTGGTCCTCGACCAGGACGGGGACGCTGCTCGGCAGGGCATGTGCGAGATGCGCGACCGTCTCCCGGGTGCGCACCGCGGAGGAGCACAGCACCAGGTCGGGTTCCAGCCCGGCGGCGACCAGGTGGTCGGCGATCAGCGCGATGCTGGTACGGCCCTTCGGCGAGAGCGGCCGGTCCTGGTCGCGCATCGTCGGGTCGGTCGCCACATCGGACTTCGCGTGCCGCAGCAGCAACAGGCGGGGGGAACGTCTCACCGTGCGACTCCGGCGTGCGGGGCGGCTCCGGTGTGGAGGGTTGACCGCCCCGGTGACGCCGGCGTGGTTCCGCCAGCGGCCGGGTCACGCCATCCGCCCGTGATCCCTGCGTGATCCCCGTCGGCACCGGACACGTCAGCTCCTCCCGTCCGTCACAGCTCGAACGATCCCCGCGCGAGCCAGGTTCGCCGCGACGACTCGCAGACTGCCGACATCCGGACGTCCTCGTCAATTGCGGTGCCCGTTGCGGTGCCCACATACGGTGCCCACAGCGGTGGAGCTGCCGGGACGACGACCACGGCCCGATCACCATCCAAGTGATCGGGCCGTGTGATGTCGCGGGGCGTGTGATGTTGCCGGGAAGGTCGGCCGGCCGGTGCTGCGGCCTGCCGAGGGCTGGCCCGCCGACGGGCGGCCAGCCGGGGGTCAGCTCGCGACGGAGATCGTCAGCAGCAGGCGGTCGGCGGCGGCGAGCGCGTCGTCGGCGTTCAGCCGGCCACGGGGGATCAGGGTCGAGCGCTGGTCCGAGGTCAGCCCGCCCCACACACCGTGCTCCTCCTGACGGAAGATCGCGGTCGCCAGGCAGGCGCGCTGGACCGGACAGCCGGAGCAGATCTTGCGGGCGCGGGACTCGGCGGCGGCGCGGGCCTTGGTGTTACGCCCGTCCGGCGGGAAGAAGGCGTCGGGGTCGCCGTCGCGGCAGGCGGCATCCTGGCGCCAGTAGACCGGCCAGCCCTCGCCGAACGGCTGCGGCGGCAGGTCCCGACCAGGCAGAACGGGTACACCGGCGCTCATCGTGCGACCTCCGTCCGGACCGAGTCGGACGGCGGCGGGGACATGGGTTCGGCGGGGCTACCGACCGGTAGCATGCCGGGCATCGTGGGCATACCGTCTCCTGCTGACGTTGCAAAGGCGGACAGGTGCGCTGCGGACAGGCAATACCCGGCGTTGCGCCAGACGCCGGACTGGTGGTGGGGCCTACCTGCTACAAGCCGAGAGCCCCCGGGCCCGTCCATGTGGTGCGACCGGAAGGTTCCGGTCTCCCGCACGGAAACGGGCCCGTCTCGTCTCGTTAACCGAGGAACGTAGACTTCTCTCGAGCGGATAGCAAGGGTTCCGAAACGCCCACGTCCGGTCCTCTGTGGAGGTCGATGATCCGTCGGCTGACGTGGCCGCGGGTCTCACCCTCTCAAGCTCCCCGTAACCATGTAACTGCTTTGGTCCGACGTGTGCTGCAGGTCTCGTGTCTGCGAATGTTCCTGTCATGCAGGCTTTTTGGGTGGCCAGCAAGATCATTTGTTGGGTGCCGGGTGGGGTCGCCGTGACGTATAGGGGTGCCTGATCTACCTGATCCGCTGCCGGGTCGGGCTCCGGTTGCCGGCAGGTAAAGGGGGACTTGCCGCCGTCCCGGAGTTCAGATCGGCGGCCGGCGGGGGCCGAAATGTGCTGAGGACCACACAGGGGTACGGGCGCCGTTGGGCGTCCGGCGTCAGCCTCGGGTGATCGGCAGGCCCGCCGCGGCCCAGGCGTGGAACCCGCCGATCACGTCGGTCGCCGCGGTCAGCTGAAGATCCAGCAGCGCCGCCGCGGCGAGGCTGGAGGTGTAGCCCTCCGAACAGATGATGRTCGGCCTGATGTCGTCGCCGGTGGCGAAGGCGGCCCGAGCCTCGCAGGTCGGATCGAGACGCCATTCCAGCACGTTGCGCTCGATGATCACGGCGGCCGGAATCGCGCCCTCGGCCGCCCGCTGCGCGGCCGGCCGGATGTCGATCAGGATGGCGCCGGCGGCAACGGCCGCCGCGGCCTCGTCGGGCGTGAGCCGATCCAGTCGGGCCCGTGCGGCCGCCAGCATCGCGTCGATGCGGCTGCCACTCGCGCCACTGCTCACACCGAGGCCGCCGCCGGCCGCGCTGCAGCTGCCGCTGTCGTCGCCACCGCTGCCACCTGTACCGCCGCCGCTCACATCGCCGCCGCTCACACCGACATCCCGGACGTCAGGCGGGGGTGGCCCGCACGGGGCCGCGGCGCGAACGGGTCCGTCGCCGGCGGGGCCGCGGTCGTGACCCGTGCCGCCCCGGCGCCGGCACCGGCGGCGACGACCGCTGACCGGGCACCGCGCTGTGCGACGTCCGCCCGGTCGAGCGGTACGGGCTGGTCGAGCGGTACGGGCTGGTCGAGAGAGGCGAGCTGGCGAGGCGCATAGCGCAGCGGAAGCTCGGGGGGTGAATAGGCGTGGATGGTGGTCGCCCGCAGCTGGCCGCGGTTCACGATCCGGTGCACATGGTCGGTGCCGAAGCCGGCCACCGCACCGGTGCCGTGCCGGCGGGTCCGGGAGATGCTCCAGTCCCGACCACATTCGTCCTCGTCCAGGACGCCCGCCGCGACCGCCAACGCGCCGAGCGCGCCGCCGTGGTCGTGGATGTCCGTCTGCTGGCCGGGGCACCAGCCGATGAGCCACACCTCGACGGCGCCGGACAGGACCAGGCGGGTGTACCAGCGCCGGCGCGGATCGTGGCGCACCAGGGGCTGCCAGAGGTGCTCGGCCGCGGCGAGGCCGGCGACCAGGTCACGCAGATCGGGCAGGTCCAGCTCGCGCGGCTCGTCGACCAGGAAGCGCTCGGGCACGAGCGGGACACCGGCCCGGGTGGCGGCAGGCGCCGTCGACGCGGGCTGGACCGGCTGGAGCAGGGCGGGATGGATCAGGGGCATCGAAGCTCCTTCGRACACCGTCGCCGCTGCGACGGACCACTGGAGGACACCGTGAGGCGTCTGCGGATCGGCCGGGGGCACGGCGTCGACCGGAACGTTCATGGGCGCGGGGCCTGGTTGCGCCGGACGGCAGGCGCGCGGCCACGGGCAGGCCTGTCCGGAGCGGGGTGAGGCGCGAGTGTGTGCCGCGTGTGGGCGCTTTGGCAGCCACGTGCGGCTCCGCAACTACCCCGCAGCCACGCTGGGACCGCCTGCGCCGTGCTCGGGCGGTCTCGTCGCTCTCGCCCTGCCAGGGCTACGGCCTGCCGGCCACCGCCCGCGGAGCCGCCGACGGGGGCTGGCCGCAGGTGGGGCGGCCCTGCCCGCGGCAGGTCACCGTGGGGAGAGGCCGGAGGGCTAGCGGAACGCGGACGCTGCCACGCGGGCCGCGGCGGCACACTCGTCGTCGCGCTGAACCCGCAGGTGCGAGGAGCTGCCAGGGGGCGACGAGGCGGCGCAGCGCCGTGTCGGACCTGAGGGCAGGCTGCGCGGCGTTACGCCGCGGCCTGCGAAGTCAGGCCCGGGTCATACAGGCCGCGGCGACGACCCTGCTCAGGTCGGTCACGCGGTCGCTGTGCAGAAGGAAGCCAGAGGCGGCCATGCGTGAACTGTACGCCAACGCGGTGCGGTCTCGTGGCAGGGCGCAGTTCGTTCGATACACCCGGCAGTGTCCCAGACCGGCGCCTGTCTGGTTATCGTCACGTGAGGCCTGTGGACGGGAGATGCGAGATGGTCCAGACCGGCTCGGGGACGGACGCACTCGTGGCCTCGGCGGGCAGCGCTGGTTCCAGCGGGAGTGCACACGGCCCGCCGACGACGCCGACGGGGGAGACCTTCACGGTGCAGAGCCGCATGCGCGGCCTGCTGGACGCCGTCGTCGACGTCGCCCGTGAGCTGAGTCTCCCCGTCACCCTGCACCGCATCGCACAGGCGGCGCGCTCGCTGGTGGACTGCGAGCTGGGCGTGCTGGGGGTGCTGGGCCCGGACGGTCAGATCACGGACCTGATCAGCGGTGGTGGGACCGGTGACGAGGTCCCGGCCGGCATCGTCCGGATGCCGCGTGGGCGGGGCCTGATCGGCGAGCCCGCCGGGGAGCATCCGGCGCCGGCCGCGGCGGTCACAGGCACGGTTGTCGTGTCGCCCCAGGCCCTCGGCTTCCCGCCCGGCGGCTGCAGCTTCCGGACCTTCCTACGGGTGCCGATCGCCGTGCGCGGCGAGGCGTTCGGGAATCTGTACCTCGCCGGCAAACGCGGCCCGGAGTTCACTCAGGAGGACGAGGACCTCGTCGGCGCACTGGCCGCCGCGGTGGGCTTCGCCATCGAGAACGCACGTCTCTACGAGGCGACCAGGCGGCGTCAGGCGTGGCTCACGGCGAGTGCCGAGATCACCACGGCGCTGCTGTCGGTGGCGGAGCCGGTCGAGGCACTCGGGCTCGTCGCGCGGCGGGCCAGGCAGGTCACCTCGGCCCGCCTGGCCGCGATCGTCTCGCCGGCGCGCACCGCCCGCCCGGGCGCCGCCGGGCCGGCCCTGACCGGCCCGTGGCGGCCTGCGGCGGCGCCCGGTGTGCCCGGTGCGTACGGCTCCTCGGGTTCCTCGGACGCCTCCGATCCGTCCGGTGCCCCGCGTGCGTCCGGTGCGTCGGGTGTGCCGCGTGCGAACGGCGACGGGTTCGCGGTGCCGCTGGAGATCGCGGTGGCCGACGGGGCGGGCGCGGAGAGCCTGCAGGGGCGGAGCCTGCCCGAGTCGACGGGCCTGCTCGGCGTCATGCAGGCCGGCCGGGCCAGGATCATCCCGCCGGAGCGGGTGGACCCCGCCGCCCGCGATCTGCTGGGCGAGGTCGTCGACGGGCTCGAGATCGGCGCCGTGATGATCGTTCCGCTGTTGGCGGCGGGGCGGCCGCTGGGGCTTCTGGTGCTTGCGGCACCCCCGGGAGTGGCCGTCTTCGAGCACCTCGATCTGGAGATGGCGGCGGCGTTCGCCGGGCATGCGGCCCTCGCGCTGGAGATGGCCCGGGTGCAGCGCGAGCGGGRGCGGCTCGCCGTGTTCGAGGAACGCGACCGCATCGCCCGGGATCTGCACGACGTGGTCATCCAGCGGCTGTTCGCCACCGGTCTGCAGATCCAGGGGCTGTCGCGGGTGATCGACGACGCCGCGGCGGCCCGGCTGACCTCAGCCGTCCGCGAGCTGGATCAGACGATCGCCGACATCCGACAGACGATCTTCTCGCTGACGGCGGCCTCCGGGGCGGTCGACCTGCGGGCGGAGATCGCGGCGATCGTCGCCCAGGCCGAACAGGCGCTCGCCATCCGGCCGACCGTGCGCATCGACGGCCCGGTCGACCGCGGCATACCCACGGTGATCCACCCGCATCTGCTGGCAGCCATCCGTGAGGCGCTGTCGAACATCGCTCGCCATGCTCGGGCCACCCGGATCCAGGTGCTGGTACGGGTCACCAACACGGACGTCTCGGTCCAGGTGCGCGACGACGGCTGTGGCCCTGGGGGTGCCTCCCGCAGCAGCGGCCTGGCGAACCTTCGCCGCCGCGCGCTCGACCTGGGCGGCCGGATGGAGTTCGGCCCGGGGGAGGGCGGCATCGGGACCACCGTGCGGTGGCATGTCCCACTGGTTCAGCCCGTTCCGGTGCCGCGGGCGCTGAGCCGGCTGGGCCGCACGGCCCAGCCTCCGGGTGTCGCGACCCCGGGCGGCGCGGTGGACCCCGGAAACCACGGCGACAGAGCCCCAGGGGCACTCTGAGCGCCCGCGCGGCGCCCTGTGGCCGTGCGCTCGGGAGCCGGTGGTGTGCCCCGGCTAGGAGAGCGTGTGCCAGGTCGACAGCGTGGGTCAGGTCGACAGCTTGGTGGCGAACACCGCCGCCTGTGTCCGGCTCTCCATACCGAGCTTGGCGAGCATGCTCGACACGTAGTTCTTGACGGTCTTCTCGGCCAGGAACATGCGCGCGGCGATCTGGCGGTTCGTGAGCCCCTCCGCGATGAGGGACAGGATCCGCCGCTCCTGGTCGGTGAGGCCGGAGAGCCGCTCGTCCTCGACCGGACCTTCCCGCAGCCGGTAGAGCACCCGTGAGGTCACCGCCGGGTCGAGCAGGGACTGCCCTGCCGCCACCTGACGCACCGCGTCGACGAGGGCGTTGCCGCGGATCTGCTTGAGGACGTAGCCCGCTGCCCCGGCCATGATGGCGGTGAACAACGCGTCCTCGTCGTCGAACGAGGTAAGGATCAGGCACGCGATCTCCGGGGCGTGGGAGCGGACGTGCCGGCAGACCTCGATGCCGCTGCCCTCCTGAAGGCGCGCGTCGAGGACGGCCACGTCGGGCCGCAGCATGATGATCTCTGCGATCGCGTCGTCCGCGCGGCCCGCCTCGCCGACGACGACGATGTCGGCCTCGTCGGACAACAGGTCGCGCAGCCCGCGGCGCACGACCTCGTGATCGTCGAGGAGGAAGACGCGGATCGACCCCGGGCGCGACGACCTGGCAGGTGACGCGCCGGTTTCGGGACTGCTCGTCGTTAGCTCTGCCACCGTTGACTCCGCCCGACCCCGCCGTCGTTGAAGACCGTCATCATCGCTGAGGGCGCGCGCCATCGTTGAGCCAATTCCGTCTCACGTTTGTCGAGCGCCGTAGCCGCAGGGCCGTAGCCACAGGACAGAGTCGACGATGGAAGGGGCTCATTGAGGACCGTCGCCTTATGTCACGTGCAGCACGCAGATTATAACTCTCCCGATCGGGGACTCCGGTGGGTTCGGCCGTTGTGGGGCGGTGCTCCGGACCGGCGCCGACCCCGTCGCCAGGCGTGTCGCGTTCGTGTTGGTTCGGCCCGATCCACTCTGGCTGGAGGGCGGGCTCGACGGGAGGCGGCCGGCCGGTGCGGTCACCGATCCGGCCGGTGTCGCTCTTTGATTGCCTATCCATCGCTTTTTCTGAGATGTCCGATCGCTGCCCGACTGCCGCTGGTCGCCCTTCGATCACCGTGCGATCGTGGCGTGGTCACAGTGCGGTGGTCGCCCTGGCGGGGCTGCCCCGCCGCCGTCGAGGGCGGTGGCGGCGGGCTGGGTGGCTCCGACGCCCGGCCGTGATGCCGCGGACCCATGCCGCGAGGCGATGGCCCGGCGCCCCAGCAGTGCGGCGATGCCGATGGTCAGGCCGGCCACCGCGGTGACGAGCAGCCCGTGATGCGCGCCGCCGCTGTCGACGAGCATGCCCGCGACGGGTGTGCCGGCCGCGAGCCCGCTGACGACGGCCATGGTGAGCCAGGTGAAGCCCTCGGTCCGGGCCTGGGCGTCCACCAGACGCTCGACCAGCGCGTTTCCGGTGATCAGCGTGGGCGACGAGGTGGCCCCGGCCAGTAGCGCGAGCGGGATCATCAGCGGCAGGGCCACGCCGGCGAGTGGCAGCGTCATGCCGAACGCCATGAAGGCGGCGGCCCGCAGGAAGCGGTCGGGCAGCGGTCGGGACTGGGCCCGTGCGCCGTAGACGAGCCCGGAGAGGGCGGATCCGCCGGCGAACAGGCCGACCAGCAGGCCGCCGACCGCGGCCAGGCCCTCCTCGCGGGCGAAGGCGACCATCGACACGTCCACCCCGCCGAACGCGAGACCGATACAGAAGAAGACCACGAGCACGGTACGAGTTCCGGGATCGCGCAGCATTCGTGGCCTTGTAGTGATCTCTGCATCGCGTGGTCCCGGGTCGGTGTCCCGCAGGAACACCAACGCCGTGGTCCCGGCGGTGAGAAAGACCATCGCCGCGATCAGCCCGGCCGCCGGCGTGACGAGCACGGCGAGCATGGTGACGAGGACCGGCCCGAGCACGAAGACCAGCTCGTCGAGCGCGGACTCCAGGGCGAGGGCGGTGCCGAGCAGCTCGTCCCCGGAGAGACGGGCACTCCAGCGGGCCCGGGAGCACGCGGCCACGGGCGGCAGCGAACCGCCGGCCACCAGGGCGGCGGTGAACCAGACCGGGTGGGGTGCGCCGGCGGCCACGGTGGCGATGAGCGTCGCCATGGCCGCCAGATGGCAGGCCAGGCAGGCGAGCAGCACCCGGGCCTGCCCGAAGCGGTCGAGCGCGCGCCCGAGGCGGGGTGCGAGCAGGGCCTCACCCACCGCGCTGGTCGCCGCGACCGCGCCACCGAGCCCGTAGGAGTCCGTCCTGGCCTGGACGAACAGGACGGTTCCGACGGAGACCATCGCGATGGGTAGCCGGCCGATGAACGCCGCGGGCACGAAGCGGACGGCGCCCGGGGTCGCCAGGGCGCGGTGATATGCGGTGGTCATGACCGCATTCACACTGCCCCATCAGACAGGCCCATGACCAGCGGTTTTGTGCCACATCTGAGCGGCCGGAGAGGTGTGGCGGCCGGTCGGACGCGGCGGGGGCTCCGGCCGCGGCGTCTGGCGTCTGGCGTCTACGTGTGGGAGCCCTCGTCTCAGCCGCGGTGGCGGGGCCGGGACGCACGACGCGTCCCACCGAGGCCGGGCGGCTCCCGGACCCACCGCGGCTGCGCCGCCTGACGGGGCGAGGGCCCTGCGGCGCGCAGGCGCTGGACGAACGGGGCCACCAGCACGGCACCCAGCACGAAGCCGACCACATGGGCGCCGTAGGCGACGCTCCCGCCACCGGAGACGCCGATACCGGTGAAGTACAGGTACTGCAACGCGAACCAGAACCCCAGCACGATCCAGGCCGGCAGCCAGAAGGGCAAGAAGAACAGAACCGAGACAAGGCCGATCACCCGGGCGCGCGGGAACACGACGAGGTAGGCGCCGAGTACCCCGGCGACGGCGCCCGAGGCGCCGATGAGGGTGTCGGTGGTCTGGCCCTCGAAAAGAGCGAAGCCGTAGGCGGCCGCCATCCCGCAGGCCAGGTAGAACAGCAGGTACAGCAGGCGGCCCATCCGATCCTCGATGTTGTTGCCGAAGACGCCGAGGAACAGCATGTTGCCGATGAGGTGCAGCCAGCTTCCGTGCAGGAACATCGAGCTGAGCGCGGACAGCACCGGTGACTTGTGGAACGTCGCCGGCGACTCCACCAGGCACCCGACCCGCCCCTGGCTGTCCACCGTGAGCCGCCCGGAAGCCGCCGACGGGAGCTGCTTGTTGGTGAGCAGCTCCTTGGGGATCGCGCCCCACTCCGCGTAGAAGCGCTGCTGTTCGCAGACGTTCTGCGGGCGCGAGGCCTGCACGCCGGCGACCGAGCTGACCATGGGCGTGAAGAACACGAAGACCACGACGTTGGCCGCGATCAGCAGCCAGGTGATGACCGGTCTGCGTCGCAGCGGGTTGATGTCGTGAATCGGAATGACCACGACGTCATCCTGCCGTACCCGATCGAGTCGGTCGCATCGTCATCCACCATCGCGATGGCCGGGCGGGCAGGTGCCGGGATGCGCGCGGGCCACCAGCCGCCCCCGCCAGGCCCTGACGCCCGCCCTCCCACGGGGGACGTCCGCACGGGGACGCGCTCGTGGGGAGGGCACGGCGTCTCAGGACGAGAACGGTTCCAGGGCGAGAGCAGTCTCAGGAGGAGAACAGGAGGCGGGTGAGCCGCCCGTGCCCGTGCCCGTAACCGTGCCCGTAGCCRCCGTGGCCGTGCGAGCCCCAGGCAGGCTGGCTGTAGTGGCCACCGGGCGGCGGCATCGGCGCGGGCGGGGGCGCCGGCTGCGACCACTGGGACTCGAGCCGGGTGATGGCCTCGAGCTCGCCGTAGTCCAGGAAGATCCCGCGGCAGTTGTCGCACTGCTCGATCTGGACTCCACTACGGGTGTAGGTCCGCATCGCGCCATGGCACTTGGGGCATACCAGGCCATGTCCAGCAGAGTAGTTCATCCCTACCCTTTCCATGCGTACAGTCGCGCCGTGGGGCGGAAGCTACGCCACGGCGCTCACCTGCGATCGCCAGGGGTCGCTCCGGGCGGGCCCTCGGCGCGGAGGACCAGCGAGAGATTATCCGTCGATGGTCAACAGAGGCGAGGTCCGCACTTCGTCGGCAGGCCGACTGGACCAGGCCGACTGGACCAGGACGAGTGAAAACGGTGCCGTCACCTCGCACCGACCTCGCACCAGTCTCGTTCCGAGCGGTGGTCAGACGCTGTGATGTCCGGCTCCGGCGGAGTCCATCGTCCGTGAACGGGGCCCCGGGCGTCGTCGGACGTCGGGCAGGTGACAGGGCGCGGCGTCGAGGGATCCCCGCGCTCGGCATTTCGTGATCAGGTGCCCGAGGCCAGTCGGTGGGCGCAGTCGAGGAAGGCCCGGGCTCCTTCGTCGAACGGGGTGCCGCGCAGCAGGTGGTCGGTGATCGCGCCCGCCGCGTACTGCACGGTCACCGCCCGGGCCGGTCCGTCCACCGCCGCCCAGGGATCCGGGTCGGAGCCGAGGGCGACCCCGCCCGCGCCCCGGTAGGCGTCGACGAAGCGTGACCAGACAGCGCCGGGAAGCACGCCGGCGGCGAACCACGCGGCCGGGCGGGCCAGGTCCCAGGCGGGGTCGCCCCAGCCCAGGTCGTCGATGTCGATGATCCGCCAGCACTGGTCGGTGTCGGTGTCGGTGTCGGTGGTGGCGGCGGCGGCATGCGGCTCGCGGGGCGCCCGGACGACCTGCCCGAGGTGCCAGTCGCCGTGGATCAGCGCCGCCCGCCCGCCTGGCCGGCTCGGTGCCTGCCGCAGCCAGGGTGGCAGTGCCGCGTGCGCGCCACGGACGTCCTCGGCGAGACTGAGGATCTCCGCGGCCACGGGTCTGGCCGATCCTTCGCCTGTGGTCGTGGTTGCGTTCGAGAGCCCGGTCTCCATGTGGTCCATGGCGCGCTGCAGGCGGGTGCAGACCGCGGCGGGTGGCACGGTCAGGGGGTGCAGGGCCGCGAGGTCCGTGGCGTGCAGGCGGGCGAGCAGCTCGGCGGCGGCCTCCCAGGGAGCGGCCTCGACGTCCTGCTCGACCTCGGCGAGGCCCAGCGCCGTCGCGGCCGGCCAGGCGGTGACGAGCCGGCCGTCGACGGTGGCGAGCAGCCCACCCTGGATGCCCGGCCCGCCGTCCTCCCCGTCCCCGGTGCCGAGACGCAGCGGGGGCAGGAACAGCGGAGCCAGCCGTGGGTCCGCGGCGAGGCGCAGCCGGGCCAGCAGCGGGCCCGCGGCCTCCTCGGCCATGTGGGTCTTGACGACGATGTCACCGTGGCGAACGACGTGCCGGCCCTTGCGGTCGGTGAGGACCTCCCCGCCCGGTCGGGTCAGCTCGCCCGCGTCCACCGTCCGTGGTGTGGCGCGCAGGCGGGCGCGCTCGGTGTGACCGGTGCTCATCGAGCCTTTTCCATCGTCGACCCGGGCCTGTGGCGGCCCTGACCGCGCGCCGTGAGAGGGAGAAGGCTCATTGGTCTGATTCTCCGCCGGGCTGCCGGCGGATGACCACGGTCCGCCCGGGGATCACGGGCCGCCGGGACCACTGGGCGCCCTGATACGACCCACCCCGCTCGACCCGTCCGGTGTGCTCGGCCCGGTCGGCCACTAACGTCGGCTGATGCAGCCGCTGAGCCAGGCCGAGGCCGTCGCGCGAGCCGAGCTCGTCCAGGTCCGTTCCTACGACGTCGATCTGGACCTGACCGGGGTGCCGGACGGCCYGCGGTTCACCTCGACGACCACGGTGTCGTTCACCTGCCGGGTTCCGGGCGCCAGCACGTTCGTCGACGTCAAGGCCGTCTCGCTGGATCTGGTCCGGCTCAACGGCCGGGAGCTCGACGCGTCGCCCGCGCCCGCCGGCCGGCTTGTGCTGACCGACCTGGAGGTCGAGAACACGCTGGTCGTCCGGGCGACGATGGCGTGCACGAACACCGGGGAGGGGCTGCACCGGTTCACCGACAGTGAGGACGGCGAGGTCTACCTCTACGCGCAGTCCTTCCTCGACGACGCGGCGCGGATCTTCGCCTGTTTCGACCAGCCCGACCTCAAGGCACCGCTGCGGCTGGCCGTGTCCGCGCCGGGCGGCTGGGAGGTGCGGGCGAACGGTGCGGGAAACCAGGTGGCACCGGGCCGCTGGGAGTTCGAGCCCACCGTCCCGCTGGCCACCTATGTGGTCTCTCTGGTGGCCGGGCCGTATCAGGTGTGGAGTCGCACCCACGACGAGGTCCCCCTGGCGCTGCTGTGCCGCCGGTCGCTCGCGCCCTTCCTGCAGGCGCAGGCGGCCGAGATCTTCCAGATCACCACCGAGTGCCTTGATCATTATCATGAGCTGTTCGGCATTCGCTATCCGTTCGGAAAGTACGACCAGGCGTTCGTGCCCGAGTTCAACATGGGCGCGATGGAGAATCCGGGCCTGGTCGTCTTCCGCGACGAGCTGGTGTTCCGGTCCGCGGTGACCGAGGCCGAACGGGAGCGCCGGGCCGTCGTGATCGCCCACGAGATGGCGCACATGTGGTTCGGCGACCTGGTGACCATGCGCTGGTGGGACGACCTGTGGCTCAACGAGTCGTTCGCCGAGTACATGGGCACCCGGGTGACCGCGGCGGCCACCGGTTTCACCGAGGCCTGGACGAGCTTCGCGGTGGGCCGCAAGAGCTGGGGCTACGCGGCCGACCAACGCCCGTCCACCCATCCGGTGGCGCCGCCCGCCGTCGCGGACACCGCCGCCGCGCTGCTCAACTTCGACGGCATCTCGTACGCGAAGGGTGCCTCGGCGCTGCGCCAGCTCGTCGAATGGGTGGGGGACGAGGCTTTCCTGGCCGGGCTGCGTGCGTACTTCACCGCGCACGCCTACGGCAGCGCCACCCTGGCCGACCTGCTGGCGGCGTTGGAGCAGGCCAGCGGCCGGGACCTGGCGGGCTGGGCGCAGGCCTGGCTGCGCCGGCCCCGGCTCGACACGCTGCGGCCGCGGGTCAGCCTGGACGAACAGGGCGCCTACGCGGCGGTCGAGATCGTCCGGACCGAGCCGGCCGGGGAGCCCGCGGCGCGGCCGCACCGGGTGGGGATCGGGGTGTTCGACGCGCCCGGGGAGGGTGGTCCGGTGACGCTCGTGCGCCGGGCGACGGTCGACCTCGAGCCGACGGCCCCCGGCGGGCGCACGCCGGTGCCGCAGCTCGTCGGCACCCGGCCGGGCCGGCTGCTGCTGGTCAACGAGGGCGACCTGACGTACGCGAAGATCAGGTTCGGGTCGGAGGACCTGGCACGGCTCGGCGCGGTGCTGGCCGAGCTCGCGGATCCGCTGGCACGGTCCGTCGTGTGGTCCGCTGCCGCCGACCTGACCCGGGACGCGGAGTGGCCGGCGGCCGACTACCTGACGCTGGCGGCTCGGGCGTTGCCCACCGAACGCTCGGTCGCGGTGCTCGAGGACGCGCTCGGCTTCGCGGTCGGCACGGTCGTGCACTGCTACCTGCCGGACGGGGACCGCTCGGCCGCCCGACGCATGATCGTCGACGCCTGTCAGTCGGTGATCGACCGGGCTGCCGGGCCGGCCCCGGCCGGCGCGTCGGCCGGATCGGCCGGATCGGCCGGTGCTGGCGGTGCTGCCGGGCCTGGTGGCGCTGCCGGGGCCGGGGCCGGGGCCGGAGCCGGAGCCGGGCTGGTGCTCGCCGCGGCCCGCGGGCTGGTGTCGTGCGCCGAACGGCCGGAGGCGGCGCGGCTGCGGGGCTGGTTGGCGGGCCGGGACGTCCCGGCCGGGCTGGTCGTCGACCCGGACCTGCGCTGGCGCCTGCTCGACCGCCTGGTGGCGTTGGACGAGGCCGGCGAGGCGCAGATCGCGGCTGAGCTCGACAACGACCCCAGCAGCCGTGGCATCGAGCAGGCGGCGCGGATCCGGGCGGCCGTCGGCGACCCGGCGGCGAAGGCCCGGGCCTGGCGGACCGTCACCGCGGACGAGGCGATGTCGGTGCGGCTGGTCGCCGCGACGGCGCAGGGCTTCTGGCAGCCGGACCAGGGCGATCTGACCGCTCCCTACGTCGAGCGGTATTTCGCCGAGCTGCCCCGGGTGGCGGCGCGGCGCTCACCGCATGCCGTCCGGCAGGTCGCGGCGGCGGCGTTTCCGCGATACGCGGTGCGGCCGGCCACCCTGGCCGCGGCGGAGAGCCTGCTCGCCGGCCCGGACGCGGGACCCGTGCTCTCCCGGGTCGTCATGGACGCCGCCGACGACCTGCGCAGGGCCGTGGCGGCCCGGGAGGTCCACCGGCGGGCCTGCCCGCGGGGATGGCCGGGCGTGCCCGCCGGCGACGGCGCGGTCAGCGGTTGATGAACGGTCAGCGGTTGACGAACGGTCAGCGGTTGACGAACGGTCAGCGGTTGACGAACGTCGGGGCCCGCCGTTCGCCGAACGCGGCGCGGGCCTCGGCGTAGTCCTCGGTGGACTGCACGACCGCCATGTGGGACGCGATGAGGTCCAGGTTCGTCCGCAGGTCGAGGTTCTGGGACTGGTAGACGGCTCGTTTGATCATCGCGGTCGAGATGGGGGACATCGCCGCGAGGCGACCGGCGAAGGCGTAGGTCTCGTCGAGCAGGACGGCGTCGTCGTGGACGCGGTTGACCATGCCGATCCGCTCCGCCTCGGCGCCGTCCACCGTGTCGCCGCTGAGCAGCAGCTCCAGGGCCTTCGCCGGCCCGACCAGGCGGGGGAGCAGGTAGGTTCCACCGTCGCCGGGAACCAGGCCGATCCTGATGTAGCCCTCGGACAGGCGCGCGGAGCGGCCCGCGAACCGCAGGTCGCACATGAGCGCCATGTCGAGCCCGGCACCGACCGCGACGCCGCTGATCGCCGCGATCAGCGGCTTGCTGAGGTCCAGCACCGCCCGGGCGACCTTGTGGACGCCTTCGGTGAGCATCCGGCGGCGCGCGATCGGGGTGGGCTCGATCCCGCTGAGGACCGCCAGGTCGATGCCGGAACAGAAGGCCCCACCGGCCCCGGTCACCACCACGACCCGCACCTGCGGGTCCGCCTCGGCGGACCGCAGGACCTCCGCCCACCTGTCGATCATCGTCAGGGTGAAGGCGTTCTTGAGGTGGGGACGGTTGAGGGTGATCGTGGCGATCCCGTCGGAAACCGAGTAGATCAGCTCGTCGGGCTCGGCCGTGTCGGTCCCGGGCAGGTTCTCGTCGCTCATCTGGCTGTTCCTACCAGTCCGGTCCGGGAGAGGACGGCCGATGTGGGGCTGAGAACTGTTGGTGATCCGCGCCAGACGGGTCCTCGTCCGGCAGTCGCGCCCGCAGCCAGCAGACCATCCCAGGATTTCGCCGGAGATGTCGCAGATCGGCACCGATCTGCGATCGCTGGTCGATGGGCGGGGGCTCGCGCTCCACGAACGCCGCCGGACCAGCGGGAGTCCGGCGGCCCGGCTTGGCGAGTCGCAAGCGTGCAGGATTTTGGTCGTGCGAACGACCAAAATCCTTCCTTCTGACAGGTTGCCAGGTGCTCGTTCGACCCCTTTGCCCCTCTTGAGGTGAATTATGAGGTGAGTTTGTGGTGCTGCGTGGCGGTGCGGGCAGGCGCCGGCCGGTACCCACGCCCCAACCCGCCCGCGGGGTATGTGCTCCCGCGGGCGGACGGGTTGCCGGGAGGTACGCGGGGACCTGCCCCGGTCGGGATCAGTGCGGGCGCTCCCACCAGTGGTGGCGCCCGGAGCGTGCGCCCGAGCCGGCGCCGATCGGCGCGTTCTGGTCGGTACGACGCTCCTGCTCGGCCCGCTCACGGTCGCTCATCGCCCGCCCGGCGGCTTCCTCGTCGGCACGGGTGCCCGGCCCACGGTGGCCGTCAACGCCGTGCGTGTCGACGGCGCCGTGCCTGTCGACAGCGTGGTCGGCCGACGCACGCGGATCAGCGTGCCCGTTGTGGAACCGGCGCGGTTCGTCCGGGTAGACCGAGGCCTCGTCGAGTCGGTCGGACCCGGCACCCACCGGCTCGCGGCCGACCTGTGCCCGATCGTCGGGCCTGCCTGCGGAGCCCTCAGGACCGAAGGGCCGGAGCCCGGCCGGCTCGGCGCCGGCGTACTCGCGGCCGGCCGATTCGCGACCGGCGTACCTGCGGTCGGCGTACTCGCGGTCGGCGTACTCGCGGTCGGCGTACTCGCGATCGGCGTACGAGCGGTCCGCGTACTCGCGGTCGGCGGGTGCCGCGGCGGCGCCGACCTCGGCGTGACGTCGGTGCCCGCGGGCGTGCCGACCGGTGGCCTCGGCCATCCCGAGCCGGCGGTTGCGGGCGGCGGCGACGTCACGCACACCGACCACGCTGAGCCGGCCCAGGGCGCTGGAACCGAGGAACAGGATCAACGAGCCCAGCCCGTAGAAGAAGCTGATCATGATCAGGGTCTGGCGGGTCTTCCCTCCGAGCGGCGTTCCGAGCGCCCCCGGATTCCAGATCTGGGAGAGCGGAGCACCGAGGACGAACCACAGGCCGGCCACCGCCGCCAGGGCCGCCCCGATCAGAGCGTTCGCCCGGTTGCGGCTGAACATCAGGATCAGACCGGCCACGATCGCCACGATTCCGGGCAGCACCGACAGCCAGAACCGGTTCGCGGTCCAGGACCACGCGTCGGTGGTGAAGCCGAAGTCGAAGTACGGCCCCACGAAGGGGATGAGTGCTCCCCACAGGCCCGCCGCCACGAGCAGGACCCCGCTGAGCGCGCCCTTGGTGCGCGGGACGTGCATCATGTCTCGGCCGCGTGGCCGTTCGATCACATTTGTGTCCATCGCTTCTTCCTCCCCGGCGGACCGGTCGTGACCTCACCGCGGTCTGCGGTCGGTCGCCGACTGGGTATCGGTCGCCGACTGGGTCGTGGTGACGTGGGACATCACCCCCGCCGGCAACAGCGCGAGGGCTGCCAGTGCCGCGACGCCCGCGGCCAGCCCCAGCAGCACCCAGGCGTTGAGGATCATCCCGACGAGCGCGAGCACCACTCCGACGACGACGACTGCGGTCAGTGCCCAGACGAGGACTGGTCGCTGCTGGGTCGGGCCGGTGTGCACGGTCATCGGACACCTCGGTGTGGTTGGTGGCCGCGGTCTCACGCGCGGACCGTTCCGTATCGGGGTACCCCGGTCCGGCGCATCCCATCGGGGGATCTGGCCACCAAACGTGGGACGACCTCGGCTTTCGTGCCGGTCGCCGGCGCGGCGCTCGGTAGTCTGGCGTCCCATGGGCCGGCCGAGCCGTCCCCGCCGGGGAGGACTCCTGGCAGGGACCTGCCTGGCAGTGCTGGCCGCGGCCGTCTTCGCCCCGGTCGGTACCGCCGTGCTCGTGGTGCACGAGACCGCCCAGAACGCGGCCTTCTACCGCGGCGCGCTGGAGACCGCCCAGGTCCACGAGCGGATCAGCGACGAGGTCCTGACCGACCCCCGGCTGGCGGACGTGACCAGTGACCTGCTGGCCGATCTCCCCGTCGACCCCGACCTCGTCGTCGACAACCTGCAGCTTGTGGTCCCGCCGTCCGCGCTGCGCGGGCTGACCGACGGTGTCGCCGACAACGTGGCCGCCTACCTGGACGGCAGCCGGGCGGAGTTCGTCCTCGCGGTCGACCTGAGCCCGGTCCTGGACAACATCGGCCGGCTGGCGTCGGTCTACCTGGCCGGCCAGGTGTCCGGCGCCCCGCGCTACCGCACCGAGGACGTCGCCGCGGCCCTGCGCGACGTGCTCGACGGGGTGGACCGGGTGAGCCAGGGCCGCCCGCCGGCCTCCATCCCCGAGATCGAGCTGACCGACGACCAGGCGGCCTGGGTGGCCGACCTGCTGCTGAGCAGGGTGGCGCAGGCCCGGCGGCCGCACGTGCGGGAGCAGGTGCTGGTCGCGCTGCGCTCCGGCGACCTCGGCGAGGCGCTGGCGCTCGTCGGCCCGCTGATCTTCGCCGGGGACGTCTCGGCGGTCGCCGACCTGCGCGCCCGGCTCGCCGGCGGCGCCGTGCTCGACCTGGGGCGTCCGCTGTCGGGCGGTCGCGGCGGGTCGGCCGGGCTCGCGCTGCGGACGGTCCACCGGATCGGCGGCACCGGCATGGTGATCCTCGCGGCGCTCTGCTTCGCGCTGCCCGCCTGGGCCCTGGTGCGTGCGCTGCGCCCGCCCGGCCGGGCCGGTCCACCTGGCCCGATCGGGCGGCCTGCTGCACCCGGACCATATGGCCCGTCGGGTCGATATGGCCCGTCCCGCCGGCCTGGACCGTCCGGGCGACGTGCGCCGTCGTACCGGCCCGGGCCGGCGGCCGCGTTGCGGACGGTGAGCCTGGTGCTGATCGCCGCCGGAGCGACCGCGACCGCGGCGAGCGTAGGGGTGACCACCGCGATCGGCGATCCGCTGGTCGCGCTGCGCGGCCCCGACTCGCCGCTGCCGCCGGCGGGTCAGCGGCTGCTCGCCGACGTCGGGCAGGTGCTCGTCGCCGACGTCCGGTCGACCTGGCTGGCCATGGCGGTCGTCCCGCTGGTGGCCGGGGGAGTGCTCGCGACCGTGTCAGTGCTGGCCAGCTACATCTACCGGGCGCGGGGGCGGTTCCGGCGCCTGCTGGCGGTGGCCGGCGCGGCCCTGATGTTCCTCGGGGTGTCCTGGACGGTGCTGCCGGGCCGGGCGGGGACCGGCACCGCGTTCTGCAACGGTGGGGTCGACCTGTGCGCCCGGCGTTACCCGGACGTCCTCTACCCGACGACGCACAACGGCATGGCGTCGGTGCGGGCGGGCTTCCTCGGCGCCGTGCAGGACCCGGACCTGGTCGGCCAGCTGGACAGCGGAATCCGGGCGCTGATGCTCGACGTCCACCACTGGACGACACCCGCCGAGGTCGAGTCGTTCCTGGGCGAGCTGCGCCCGGCCGCCCGTGAGGCCCTCGCACCGTTCGCCACCGGGGCCCGCTCCGAGCGCCCCGGGCTCTGGCTCTGCCACGGGATCTGCCAGCTCGGCGCCACCGCACTGGACGACGCGCTCGCCGGCGTCGCGGGCTGGCTCGCCCGCAACCCGGCCGAGGTCATCACCCTGATCCTGCAGGACGAGGTCCCGCCCGAACCGGTCATGGCCGCCTTCCGGGCCGCCGGCCTCGGGGACTACCTGGCCCGCCCACCCGCACCGGGACGGCCGTGGCCCACGCTGGGGCAGATGATCGACCGCGGCCGGCGGCTCGTCGTCTTCGCCGAGAACGGTGACGTGCCGGGCACCTGGTACCGCAACTTCTTCCGCCTGAACGCGGACACACCGTTCGACGTGCGGATCCCCGGCGGTTTCAGCTGCCGGCTCGGCCGGGGCAACGCCCACCCGCGGATGCTGCTGATCAATCACTGGCTCACCGACCATGCCGCGACCCGGGCGGACGCGGCCCTGGTGAACACCGCGTCGGCGCTGGCCGCGCACACGGAGCAGTGCGCGGCCAGCGGGCTGCGGCCCACGTTTCTCGCTGTGAACTTCGCGACGGTCGGTGACCTGGTGCAGACCGTCGCGAACTACAACCTGCGCCGCCCGCGCTGACGACCGACGCGAGCCGCCGCGGTGCGCCCGGCCAGCCCGCGGCGGCGGTCAGCGCCGTCGGACATTTCCGCCGCCGGTGGAACGGACGCGACATCCGCGCAGGTAGCCCGGCTGTCGTGCCGTTCGAGGACGGCGCCGTCGGGGGAGGAATCCGGCCATGGAATCGCGGCGGCACCTGCCCTTCCGGATTCTGGGGCCGGTGGAGGTAAGCGCGCCCGACGGCAGCGCCGTGCCCATCGCGCAGCCGAAGAAGCGGCGCCTGCTGTCGCTGTTGCTGCTGGTTCGTGGCCGATGGGCGAGCACCGAGCACATCCGCGCCGTGCTGTGGGATGTCGACCCGCCACCGTCGGCTGTCGGCAACATCAAGACCTACGTCTCGGACCTGCGCCAGGTTCTGCCGGAGGGTGAGACCGCGGGCCTCGGCCGGATCCAGGGCCGGCACGGCGCGTACCGGCTCAACGCGGCGGCGACGGAGGTCGACGTCTGGCTGTTCGAGGATCTCGCCCGCCGCGGCCAGGACGCCCGCTGGAACGGGGACGCCGCCCGCGCCGTCGAGCTGCTCGGCGACGCGCTGGCGGTGTGGCGGGGCGAGCCCTACGAGGATCTTCCGGAGGAGGTCGTCCGCACCGAGGCGGCCCGGCTGCGGGAGCTGCGGGCCGTCGTCCACGAGGACCTCGCCGACGCGCTGCTCGACCGCGGCCAGTACGACCGGGCGCTGCCGATGCTGCGGGCGCTGACGCTGCAGTACCCGCTGCGGGAGCGGCTGTGGGAGCAGTTCCTGGTCGCGGCGAGCTGCTCCGGGCACCGCGCCGACGCGCTGGCCGCCTACCGCACGGCCTACCACCTGCTGTCCCAGGAGCTCGGGGTCGAGCCGAGCGTCGAGCTGCGCCGGATTCACGCCCAGGTGCTCGCCGGCGAGCCGGCCGAGACCGCCGCGGCGCGCAGGGTCCGGCACGGAGCCGGTACGGACCACACGGACCACGCGGCCCAGGACGGCCGACCGCGGCCCACCGGTGCTGGACGAGAGGACGGATCCTGACATGTCAACCCAGCTGCGAGAGCATGTCGTCCGCACCCGCACCGACTACGGTGCCGTGCTGCTGGACGAGCGGACCGGCCGGTACTTCACGCTCAATCCGACCGCCGACGTGGCGGTCGGCGTCCTCTCCGGCGGCGGCACACCCGACCAGGCCGCGCAGGCGGTGACCGAGGCCTACGAGGTGGACACCGCCACCGCGCGGGCCGACATCGACGCGCTCGTCGCGCAGCTGCGCGACGCCGGGCTCGTCCGGTGACGTCGGTGACGATTCACGGCATCCGTGACCGGGCGTGTCGGCCCGGTGGACGTGGCGAGCGTCCGGGCGATGGCCCGGTCGGGCGTCGTGCCCGCGCTGGACGTCGTGCCGGCGCTGGATTTCATGCCCCGACGGGACGTCGTGCCCGTGCCGGGCGTGGTGGCCCCGCGTGGCGCGGCGGCCGTGCCGGGCGCGGGCCCGCCGGCTGGCGGCGGGCCGCGGACACCGTGGTCGCCGTACCCGTCGTCGCGGTCGCCCGCGGGCTGACGAGGCTGCCGCCACGACGGCTGCGGCGGGTGATGGAGATGCTGGCGGCCGGCACCCGCCCGGCAGGGTACGGGCAGACGCTGGCCGCGATGGAGGCGGTCACGGCGGTGAGCCGGACCTGCCGTGGCCAGGCCGGATGCCTGCCGCGCGCGGTGGCGACCGCGCTGTTCTGCCGGGTTTCGGGGAGGTGGCCGACATGGCGGACCGGAGTCCGCGTCGCAGGCTCGTTCGCGGCGCACGCATGGGTGGAGGCCGACGGGCTGACGGTCGGCGAGTCGTTTCCCCCGGACGCGTTCCGACCTGTGATCACAGTCCGGTCGCGGCCGCGGGGCCGGGTGCGTTCGCGGTGACGCCGGCCGCCGACGGGTGGCCGGACGGGTGGCCGGACGGGTGGCCGGCCGGGTGGCCGGCCGGGTGGCCGGCCGGGGCACCGCCGGTTCCGCCCGGCCACCCGGCCTATGCCGGCCCGCCACCAGGACCCCCACCGTCCGGGCCACCGCCGGGATTCCCGCCGTCCGGGCCACCTCCGGGTTTTCCGCCGTCCGGCCCGCCGCCGTCCGGGCCGTCCGGCCCGCCACCAGGACCCCCGCCGCCGGGGGCATTTCCGCCGGGGCCGCCACCGCCCCGATTCCGTGGCCGGGGCAAGGCCCGCCCGGACGGGCCCCGGCCTGGTTTCGGGGACCTGTGGCGCCTGCTGCGCGGGCACGGCCGCCTGATCACCTTCGCGACGGCCCTGACCGCGTTCGGCTCCGTGATCGGCCTCGCGCAGCCGCTGCTGGTCCGCGGGGTCATCGACGGGGCGAGCACCGGGCACGTGCCGGCGCTGCTCATCGGGGTGCTCGTCGCGGTGTTCCTGCTGGAGGCGGCGGTCGACACCTGGGGGCACTACCTGCTGGAACGGACCGGCCAGCGCGTTCTGCTAGGGCTGCGCCACCGGCTGATCGGCCACCTGCTGCGGCTGCGCATCCGGGTGTTCGACGCCCAGCGGATCGGGGACCTGCTCTCCCGCTCCAACGCCGACACCATGGTCGTGCGAGACGCGGTCGCCTACAGCCTCACCACCCTCGTCACCAGCACCATCGGCGTGCTCGCGGCGATCGGGCTGATGGTGTGGCTGAGCCCGGTGCTGTTCGCGTTCGTGGTGGTGTCGGTCGTCGTCGCCGGATCGGTCGTGGTGACGGCGCTGACGCGGGTGCGGTCCATCTCCGAGCAGGGGCAGGCGAGCGTCGGGCGGATGTCCGCCGACCTCGAGCGGGCGCTCACGGCGATCCGCACCGTGCGCGCGAGCAACGCCGAGGCCAGGGAGAGCGAGCGCATCGGCGGGCACGCCGAGGACGCCTACCAGGCCGGGATGCGGATGGCGCGGCTGAGCGCGGTGATCGCGCCCGCCACCCAGCTCGCCGTCCAGGGCTCGGTGCTGGTCGTCCTGCTCGCCGGCGGTGTCCTCGTCGCCCGCGGGACCACCTCGCTGGGCGACCTGGTCGCGTTCCTCCTCTACGCGACCTACCTGGTGATGCCGCTGTCGCAGCTCATCGAGTCCGCGCAGACGATCCAACGTGGGCTCGGCGCGCTGACCAGGGTGAACGTCGTCTTCACGATGCCGCGGGAGGAACCCGACCCACGGGATGGATCCGACCAGCGAGATGGATCCGACCGGCGGCCCCGGCCGGCCGGGGCCCAGCCGGCCGGGCCGGGCCAGCCGACCGCCCCGGGGGCCCGGCCGCCCGCGCTGGAGTTCCGTGACGTCTGGTTCTCCTACGGGCCGCGCCCGGTGCTGCGGGGCGTGTCGTTCACCGTTCCGGCCCGCGGGCAGGTCGCGCTGGTCGGTCCGTCCGGCGCGGGCAAGTCGACCATCCTGGGTCTCATCGAGCGCTTCTACGAGCCGGACGAGGGCGAGATCCTGCTCGGTGGGAGGCCGTTGGAGCAGGTGGGCCGCGCGCTGACGCGGCGCGAGGTCAACCTGGTCGAGCAGGACGCCCCGGTGCTCTGCGGCTCGCTGCGCGACAACATCGTCTACGCCCGGCCGGACGCGACCGAGGCCGAGGTCGCCGAGGTGGTCGACATCGCGCGGCTGACGACGGTGGTCCGGCGACTGCCCGCCGGGCTGGACACCGACGTCGGTGACCACGGGGTCCTGCTCTCGGGAGGCGAGCGCCAGCGGGTGGCCGTCGCGCGTGCCCTGCTGGCGGCACCGGATCTGCTGCTGCTCGACGAACCGACCTCGCAGATGGACGCGGTCAACGAGCGGGCCCTGACCCGGGCGATGGCGGACATCGCCGCCCGCCGCGCGCTGCTCGTGATCGCCCACCGCATCTCGACGGTGCGGGCCTCGGACCTGATCCTGGTCCTCGACGACGGGGTCCTGGTCGCCGCGGGCCGGCACGAGGACCTGCTGGGGYGATCCCCGCACTACGCCCGGCTCGCCGCCGGCACCCTCGACCGCACCGCCTGACCGGCCGGCTCGTTCCGCCTGATCAGCTGGCATGTCCCGGCTGGCAGCCGGTGAGTGCTGCCGGGCCCGGTCACCCGCCGGGCCGGTCACCCGCCGGGCCCGGTTCGTCCCGTCAGGGGGTCTGCCGGCGCAGGGTTCCGGCCGCCAGCGCGAGGGCGACCACGGCGCACCCCGCGATGACGAGGGCGTCCCGCACGACCATCATCGACACCCCGGGTGTCGTGCTGATCCGGCTCAGCGCATCGACGACGTAGGTCATCGGCATGAGCATGCTGACCACGCCGAGAACCGGGTGCAGCTGATCGTGCGGGACGAGGATGCCACAGAGCAGGAACTGCGGGAGCAGCACCGGCGGCAGGAACTGCACCGCCTGGAACTCGGAGTTCGCGAAGGCGCTCGTGAGCAGGCCGAGCGCGGTGCCGAACAGGGCGGAGAGCACGGCGAGCAGGCCGAGCATCACCAGCGGCCCGGCGATGGCCAGGTGCAGTAACGCGACGGCGGTCGTCGTCGTGATCGCGGCCTGCGCGACGGCGAGCAGGCCGAAGGCGACGCCGTAGCCGGTGAGCAGGTCGCCGCGGCCGATCGGCGTGGTCATCAGCCGCTCCAGGGTGCCGGAGCGCCGCTCCCGCAGCATCGCCACCGAGGTCAGGAAGAACATCGTCATCAGGGGGAACACGCCGAGCAGGCCCGCCCCGGCCCGGTCGAACGCCGTCGGGCTCTGTGCGAAGATCGCCTGCAGCAGCACCAGCAGTGCCGGTGGGAGCACGAGCACGAGCAGGATGGTCCGCGGGTCCCGGCGCATCTGGCGCAGCACTCGCAGCGCGGTGACGGTCGTGCGCGGCAGGTTCAGCCGAAGGCCACGGTCGTCGCACTGCTGGGGGGCCGCCGCGGAGCGGGACGTCCCCGGAGAGTCGGCGCCCTCCGGTGGGTTGGCGGTCTTCAGCGGGTTGGCGGTCTCCGGCGGGTTGGCGCAGTCCGTTGTCGCCGGACTGAGGCCCTGGGCCCGCTCGGCGGGTGGCGGTGGCGTCTGCCGCGGCGCTCGGCGGGGTTCGACCAGGCACAGAAAGGCGTGGTCGAGATCAGCGGCGCCGGTGATCTCGAGCAGCGACTCGGGGGTCTCGTCGGCGATCAGCCGACCCTCGCGCAGCAGCAGCAGCCGGTCGCAGCGGGAGGCCTCGTCCATCACGTGGGAGCTGATGAGCAGGGTGAGCCCCCGGTCGGCCAGCTGGTGGAAGCCGTCCCACAGCTCGCGCCGCAGCACCGGGTCGAGCCCGACGGTCGGCTCGTCCAGCACGAGGAGCTCCCGCCCGCCGATGATGGCGGCGGCCAGCGAGACCCGGCCGCGCTGACCGCCGGAGAGCCGTCCGACCTGGGTGTGCATCTCTGCCGACAGGCTGACCTGGGCGGCGGCACGCTCCGCCCCGCGGATGACCTCCTGCGGGCTGAGCGCCCCCTGCTGGGCGCTGAGCGCGGTGAAGTAGCGCAGGTTCTCCGTCACGGTCAGATCGCTGTAGACGGAGGCGGTCTGGGTGGCGTAACCGACTCGGCGGTGCAGCTCGCGCTCGCACGGCCCGCGGCCGAGCACCCGCAGGTCACCGCTCACCCCGCGCTGAATACCGACGATCGCCCGCATCAGCGTCGTCTTCCCGCAYCCGCTCGGGCCGAGCAGGCCGGTCACGGTTCCCCGCTCGACCTCGAAGGACACCCCGTGGACGATTTCCCGGCCGTCCCGGTCACCCCAGGTCGTCCCGCGCCGAATTCGGACGTCGACCGCTTTGATCGCCAGCACGTCGTCCACATTCTCGGTGCGTCGGTCCGATGTTTTCACCTCGGCCACGGGCTCAACCCTAGCCGGATCGCCGTCCCCGTGACGCCCGATACAATGGCCCGTATGGCCGAGGTCGGCGGGAATACGACGAAAAATGTGAAGCGCGTGGCGGCGGATCCGTTCCGGCATTCCCGGGGATTTCCGGACGCGGCCGTGGTGATTGTCGAGTACGGTGACTTCGAGTGCCCGTACTGCGCGCGAGCAGCCGGTATCCTGCATGAGCTGGTGAATACTTCCGACGGCCAGGTCCGGCAGGTCTTCCGGCACTTTCCGGTGTTCGATCTGCATCCCTACGCGCTGACAGCCGCGCTGGCGGCCGAGGTGGCCGGCGCGCACGGGCTTTTCTGGGAGATGCACGACCTGATGTTCGCCAATCAGGACAAGCTCGCCGACAAATACCTGATGGGCTTTGCCCGGGCCGTCGGCCTTGACTCCGACCTCGTCGTCGGCGACCCGGCGCAGCCCTACGGCGACGCGGTGGAGGACGACTACGCCGGCGCCGCGCAGCTGCGGGTCGAGGGCACCCCGACGATCTTCATCGACGGGGTGCGTTACCGCGGCCGGCTGGAACTCGGCCCGTTGCGCGCCGCCGTCGCCCGGGCGGGGGGCGGCGGCGGGGCCGGCCAGCCAGCGAACGGGCAGCCAGCGAACGGGCAGCCAGCGAGCGGCCAGCCAGCGGACGGACCGTCATCGGATGACGGGGCTGACCGCCGGCGCCGGCGCGCGCCATGGTCGCGGCGGTAGCGCCGGGATTGCCTCGTCCGTACCCGGAGAGCACAGCGACCAGCGTTCTCCGACATACCGCAGGGTGATCGTGCCCAGTACGGCGGAGATGACGGAACCGGCGATGATCCCGATCTTCGCCTGTTCGGCGAGGGCGGGGTCGGTGAAGGCCAGCTCGGTGATGAACAGGGAGATGGTGAAGCCGACCCCGGCGAGGATGGCCGCGCCCACCAGGTGGCCGTAGCGAACGCCGCCGGGCAGGGCGCCGAGCCCGCTGCGGATCGCCAGCACCGCCGCCGCGGTGATGCCGACCGCGTTGCCGACCAGCAGCGCGACGGCAACCCCGATCGTCACCGACGACGACGCCGCGGCCGTCAGCGCGTGGCTGTCCAGGTGCACACCCGCGTTGGCCAGACCGAAGACCGGCACGATCACGTAGGCGCTGAGCGGATRCAGGCTGTACTGGAGCCGCTCGCTGGTGGCGACGGTGGCCCGGGCGGCCGACACGGCGAGCGCGGCGCGCCCGGCGGTCGAGTCCTCCCGCAGCGCGCGCACGTAGATCGGCACGTTGTCGATCTGTTCACGGCGCGGGGGAGCCGAGGGCAGCACGAGGCCGACGATCACCCCGGCCAGTGTTCCGTGCACGCCGGACGAGTAGATCGCGACCCACAGCGCCACCGCGGCGAGCACGTACGGCCCCAGCCGCCAGACCCGCATCCAGCGCATCGCGGCGATCAGCAGCAGCAGCGCACCGGACGCACCCAGCCACCCGGGCTCCACGTGTTCGGTGTAGAAGACCGCGACCACGGCGATCGCCCCGATGTCGTCGACGATCGCGAGGGTGAGCAGGAACAGCCGCAGCCGGTCCGGGCAGCGCGGCCCGAACAGCGCGAGGATGCCGATGACGAACGCGGTGTCCGTCGACATCGGGATCCCCCAGCCCACCGCGGCGGGACCGGACGGGTTGAACAGGAAGTAGATCAGGGCCGGCAGGCCCAGGCCACCGACGGCCGCGAGCGCCGGGACCGCCACTGTCCGGCGATCACGCAGCTCCCCGGTGGTGAACTCGCGGTTGATCTCCAGGCCGACCACGGCGAAGAAGATCGCCATGGCGCCGTCGTTGACCCAGTGATGCAGCGACATCGACAGCGTCGCGTCGCCCACGCCGAGCGTGGCGGTGGTCTCCCACAGGTCGTGATAACTGTCGCTGACCGGGCTGTTCGCCCAGACCAGTGCCATGACCGCGGCGATGACCAGCAGGACGGCACCACCCGCCTCGGTGGCGAGGAACTCCCGCACCGACGGCGCGACCTGGGGAAGCCGGACCCGCAGCTCGGGCCCCGGCCTGGTCGGCGCGGTCACGCCGCCTCGGACCGGGACGGTGTCGCCATGCGGAGCGGTGTCGCCATGCGGAGCGGTGCTGGCCTTCGGAACGCTTCCGGCATCCGCAGCGGTGCCGGCCTTCGTGTCGTCATCGTGGGCGGTCGAACCTCCGCGGCAGCCATCCGGCAATCGTGTCAGGTCGTGAGGCGTCGACTCGTCAGCTGCGGCGGACCTTCCAGATGCACTCCGACGGCCACCGGCGGGCCCATGCCTCCTCGGCGCTGTCGCGGTGCGACGAGTCCAGCCCGTTCTCGGGCCGCGGCTCGACGAGGTCCTCGACGACCAGCCCGCAGTCGCGGAACAGCCGGATCCACGCCCCGTACGGAAGGTTGGCGCTGACCAGGCCGTCGGTGTCGGAGATCAGGCGAAGGCCGAAGTAGTCGCCGACGAGCCGGTCGCCGGCCGCCTCCGCGCCGTCCGGGATGCTGATCTCGTAGATCGGGCTGACATGCCCGAACGCCAGCAGACCGCCGGGGCGCAGGATCCGCGCGGCCTCCGGGACGGCCCGGTACGGGTCGGCGAACGAGAACGCGCCGTGGTCGGCGAAGACGATGTCGAACGCGGCGTCGGCGAACGGCACGTCCTCCGCACTGGCCTGGACCAGCGGGAAGTCCAGCCCGGTCTCGCGCTGCAGCTTGCGGCTGTGGTGCAGCTGCCGTTCGGACAGGTCCAGTCCGACCGGGCGGGCGCCGCGCCGGGCGAGCGCGGTGGACCACTGACTGCCGCCGCAGCCCATCTCGAGCACGTCGAGTCCGACGACATGGCCGAGGATGTTCAGCCGCGACTCCGGGATGCCCCACACGCCCCAGGTGATGTCCCCGGTGAAGGCCTGCTCCCGGATCTGCGGGGCGTTGAACCGCTGGTAGTCGTCGGAGATCTCGTTCCACCGGGTGCGGTTGTTCCGCACATGGGCGTCGTTGCCGATCATCCTTTCGTCGCTCCTCGTTGAACGTCGTCGCCACGTCACGTGGCCCGGGCTGGTCGGGGATGCCGGTGGTGGACGACGTCCGCGCCGTGTCCCGGATGTCCGGGCTGTCCGCCCTGGGCGTGGGCCTGCGCCGGGTGACCGGCCGGGTGACCGGGCAGGTGAACAGCGAACGCGCGGCATCCGCCGGGCTCCGTGACTGTATGAGACACGACAAAGAACACATGCGGCGGGTACACCCGCGAACGGGACCGGTCACTCCGCGGTGACGGTCAACCCGGTCTCGCCGGAATGTCGATGACGATCACGGTGATGTTGTCGGCCCCGCCGGCCCGCAGTGCGACGTCGACCAGATGCCGCGCCACGGCGATCGGCGTGGCCCCGGTGCCGGTGCCGGAGCCGGAGCCGGAGCCGCAGGCGCAGGCGTCGACGTGTGCCGCGAGCGTCGCCGCGGCCGAGGCGTAGTTCCACAGCCCGTCGCTGCACAGGACGACCCGCCCGGGCGGCCGCAGCCCCACGACCCGGGTCCTCGGCGGCCAGGACGTCCGCGCGTTGCCCAGCCAGCGGGTGATGGTGTGCGCGGCGCGGCCCTGCTCGGCGAGCTCCGGCGGCAGCAGCCCGGCCCGGACGGCCTCCGCGGCCATGGTGTCGTCCTCGGTGAGGACCCGTGCCCCGGCGCCGTCGACCAGGTAGGCCCGGCTGTCCCCGAGCCAGCCGACGGCGAGGACGTCGTCCAGCACGATGGCGCCGACGAACGTGCATGCCGGTGCCAGGCCCTGCTCCTCGGCGACGCCGAGCACGGCGTCCTGGGCGACCTGGACGGCGTCGGTGAGCGCTGTGGTCAGCGCCTGGTGCAGCCCCGGCGGCACGGCCCGTACGGTCTCGGGTCCGGCCGGCTCAGGGCCTGGGGCGGGCATCGCGGCGGCGGCCAGCCGGGCCAGTGCCGCCGCGGCTGCCGCGGCGGCAGCCTGCGCGGCCGGGCCGGAGCCGAACGCGCTGGACACGCCGTCGCAGACCACACCGACGGCGCCGCCGAGCCGCGGGCCGTGGACGCCCGGCGGGAGCAGCTCGAGACCCATCCCGTCCTCGTTGTGGATGTGCACCCGGCCGCGGTCCGACAGGCCGGCTGCGGCGCCCAGGTCGGACAGCCAGGTGTCCGGACCGTGCAGCGGCGCGGCCCGCAGGCCGCACACCCGGCAGAAACCATCCTCGTCGACGGCCGTCGCGCCGCACTCGTCGCAGGCGGTGCGCCCGTCGGCCTCGGTGGTCGGCGAGGCGGCGGCCGGGTCCACCGCGGGAGGATGCGCGGAGGGCTCAGGGCCGGCCGGCTGCGTTCCTCCCGTATCCATACGGATGACCTTCTCCTACCGGATTGTGTGGGAGAAGGCCCCTGCCCTGTCGGCTGCGTGTCAGGGCGGACACGGTTTCCCCCGGGAGATTGACGCGCTTTCTCCCGGGAGAAGCCTGGCGCGGACTGGCGCCGATCAGGACCGCTGGTCGGCGCGCGGGGAGGCTCGCACTCCACGAACGCGGCCGGATCTCCGAGAGCCCGATGACCCGGTCTGGCGGGTCGCAAGGGTGAACGATTCTGGTCGTGTCAACGACCAAGATCCTCACTTCCCGCGGGTCGCCAGCTGAATCTGCGCCCCTTTTGCACCTCTTGAGGTGAATCGCCGGTGCTGCGGGGTGGCGCGGGATCCTCGACAGGTGGGCCGCGCGGGTGGGGACGTGGAGCGGCGCGAATTCTGTCGGAGGTGACCGGCACACTGCTGGGCATGAGGGTCAACGATGAGTGAGGTTCTTGCCGGCCCGCCCGTGGCTGCCGGCCCGTCGGGCGAGGATTCGGCCGTTCCCGGAGCGTCAGCGCAGGCCGTCGAACTGCTGGAGCCGTTCCGCCGGGAGCTGACCGGCTACTGCTACCGGATGCTGGGCTCCCCGTTCGACGCGCAGGACGCGGTGCAGGAGACGATGATCCGCGCCTGGCGCGGTATCGACCGGTTCGAGGGCCGGGCCGCCCTGCGGTCATGGCTGTACCGCATCGCGACCAACGTCTGCCTCACGGCACTGAGCGCCGGTGAGCGCCGGGCCCGCCCGATGGACCTCACCGGCCCGTCCACCGCCGACACGCCCGTGCGCGCACCGCTGCCGGAGGCGACCTGGATCGTCCCCGCACCCGACGGGCAGGTGCTCGCCACCGGCCCGGGCGGCGCCGACCCGGCGGACGTCGCCGCCCGCCGGGAGAGCGTCCGGCTCGCGTTCGTGGTCGCGTTGCAGCACCTGCCGGCCCGCCAGCGGGCGGTGCTGATCCTGCGTGAGGTGTTCGGCTGGTCGGCGAGCGAGACGGCCCAGCTGCTGGACAGCACGGTCGCCTCGGTCAACAGCGCGCTGCAGCGGGCCCGGGCCACCATCGCCGCGATCGACCTCTCCGAGGCGGAGCCACTGCGGCCGGCCGACGCCGAGCAGCAGGCGCTGCTCGCCCGCTACGTCGACGCCTTCGAGCGGTACGACATGGACGCCCTGGTCGCGCTGCTGCATGAGGGCGTGACACTGTCCATGCCGCCGCTGGACCTGTGGCTGCGCGGGCACGGCGACGTCCGGGCCTGGATGCTGGGCACCGGGTCCGGGTGCCGGGGCTCCCGCCTGCTGCCGACGACGGCCAACGGTCATCCCGCCTTCGGCCAGTACCGGCCGAGCGCGTCGGGGGCCGGTCACGACCCCTGGGGCCTGGTCGTCCTGGAGATCGCGGCCGGCCGGGTGATCGGCATCAACACCTTCCTGGACGTCGAACGCCTTTTTCCCGCGTTCGGCCTGCCGGCACACCTGCCGCCCGAGGCGTGATCATCCGGTGGGCGTGGCCGGGCCGGCCGATGGAGGGTCGTCGGCCAGCCCGGCGAGGCCTGTGAGGGCGAGCAGGTCCCGCAGCGGCGCGGGCGCGTCCAGCCGGAACGCGCGGTTGTGCTGTCTGGCCACGAGCGCCAGCCGGGCGACCGCCTCGACGACCACCAGGTCCGCCCGGCCGACCGCGGTGGCGTCGACGAGCATGGCCTGCCCCGGGTGGTCCCGCAGGAGCCGTTCCGCCTGCCCGCACAGACCGGAGAGGCCGTCCCGGCGCGGCGCCGCGGGCAGGCGGAACACCACCGGGGCCAGGCCGGGCGGAGGGGATGTCGGATCCTCGGGCATTGCTGCGCTCCCATCCGTCGGGGGGAGCTGCCACCGCCCGCCCACAGACTGCAGACCCCCGTCACGGGACGAACTCATCGCCCCGCGGGCCCGTGGCGCCCGTCGGTCCGGCGTGGGGCCGCGCCGGCGAATGGGTGGCAGCCCCGATGGACAGCGGTGACGGCGCCGGAACAGGCTGGGGCGTGTGCGCAGCGGCTGAGGACGGTGACCGGGCCCATGGGCTGACCTTGTTCTGGCGGGTCTTCGCGCTCAACGCGGCGGTGTTCACCGCGGCGATGCTCGGGCTCATGCTCGGCCCGGTCACCGTCTCCGCGCCGGTGGTCCGGACCGAGGTGCTGATCCTCGCCGGGGGGCTGGCCGCGATGCTGGTGACGAACGCCGTGCTGCTGCGCGTCGGCCTGCGCCCGATCGATCGGCTCATCCGGGCCATGGCCACGATCGACCTGACGCGCCCCGGTCACCGGCTGGCGGCCGCCGGGCAGGCGGGCCCGATCGGGGATCTCATCCGTACCTTCAACGCGATGCTGGACCGGCTGGAGGCGGAGCGCGCGGCCAGCACGGCCCGCGCCCTGACCGCGCAGGAGGCGGAGCGGCAACGGATCGCGCAGGAGTTGCACGACGAGATCGGCCAGACCCTCACCGCGGTCCTGCTCGAGCTCAAGAGCGTCGCGGACACCGCACCGCCGCCGCTGCGCGCGCGGCTGCGGCAGGTGCAGGAGACCACCCGCAACGGGCTCGACGAGATCCGCCGCATCGCGCGCCGGCTGCGTCCGGGTGTCCTCGAGGAGCTCGGGCTGACCAGCGCGCTCAAGGCGCTCGCGGGCGAGTTCACCACGGGCGGGCTCGTGGTCCATCACAGCGTCGAACGTCACCTCGGCCTCGGCCGGGACGCCGAGCTGGTGCTGTACCGGGTCGCACAGGAATGCCTCACCAACACGGCCCGCCATGCCGGCGCCCGGCACGCCCGCCTCGAGGTGGCTCGCCGGGGCACCGGCATCGAGCTGCGGGTCCGCGACGACGGCCGCGGGCTCGGTGGCGCCGCGGAGGGCTCGGGCATCGGCGGCATGCGCGAACGTGCGCTGCTGATCGGGGCCGACCTCACGATCGGGCCCGCCGCCGGCGGTGGCACCGAGGTCCGGCTGCGGGTGCCGCTGCCCGACGGGCCGCGGGTGCCCGACGAGCCGCGGGTGCCCGACGAGCCGCGGGTGCCCGACGGGCCGCGGGTGCCGCTGCGCGAGGAGAGGGACTGACCATGCCCCGACCGATCCGGATTCTGCTGGCCGACGACCACGCGCTGGTCCGCCGCGGGGTACGGCTGATTCTCGACAGCGAGCCCGACCTGACCGTCGTGGCCGAGRCCGCCGACGGCGCCGAGGCGATCGAGAGGGCCCGCGCCGAACAGCCGGACCTGGCGATCCTCGACATCGCCATGCCGCGGCTGACCGGCCTGCAGGCCGCCCGCGAGCTCTCCCGGGCGCTGCCGGACGTCCGGATACTGATCCTGACCATGTACGACAACGAGCAGTACTTCTTCGCCGCGCTGCGGGCCGGCGCGTCCGGTTACGTGCTGAAGTCCGTCGCCGACCGGGATCTCGTCGAGGCCTGCCGGGCCGCGGTGCGCGGTGAGGCGTTCCTCTACCCGGGGGCGGTGAACGCCCTCATCCGCGACTATCTCGAGCGCGCCGCGGCCGGCGACCCCGGTCCCGGCCGGGTCATCACCGACCGGGAGGAGGAGGTGCTCAAGCTCGTCGCCGAGGGGCACTCGTCCCGGCAGATCGCCGACATCCTGTTCATCAGCGTCAAGACGGTCGAGCGGCACCGCTCGAACCTGCTGCAGAAGCTCGGCCTGCGGGACCGGCTGGAGCTGACCCGCTACGCGATCCGCGCCGGGCTCATCGAGCCGTGAGCGGCGAGTCGTGCGGCGTCGGCGCGTGCGGCGTCGGCTCATCCGGCGGCGGATGAGCTGTGGCGCCCTGCGGCGCGCCGTACGGAACGGGAACGGCGGTATCCGCGGGAGTCCTCGCGGGACTCCTCCCGACGGCCGCCGGCAGGCGGACGAGCCAGCCGGACCGGCCGGCCATGATGGGACCGAGCACCGCGAGAACCAGCACGTACCCCGCGACGAAGGACGCCAGGCGGCCGTCGAGCCCGGCGCCGGCCGCCATGGCCGCCAGGATGAGCGCGAACTCGCCGCGGGCGACCAGGGTGGTCGCGATGTTGGCGGCGGGCTGCGCTCCGAACCCGTGCAGGCGCGCGGCGACCAGACCGGCGATCACGCTCGTCGCGGCCGTCAACGCGACGGCGGCGGCAACCGGCCCGGCCACCCCGGCGACGTCACCGGGGTCGATCGAGAGCCCGAAGCCGAAGAAGAAGATGGCCGCGAACGCGTCGCGCAGCGGATGCACCAGCTCGCGGATCCGCGGTGCGGAGCTGGTGCTGCCGAAGATCAGCCCGACCATGAACGCGCCGATCGCGTCGGCGACGCCGAGCACCTCGGAGACCCCGGCGACCAGCACCGCTGCTCCGAGGAACGTGACCACCAGCAGCTCGTCGTCCCGCACGGCGATGAGCCGGCCGACCAGCCGGGTGCCGAACCGGGCCACCACGGCGAGCGCCACCAGGAAGCCGAACGCCTTCGCGGCCTGCGCGATCGTCTCCCCGACGCCGTGGACGTCGGCGAGGACGGGCTGCAGCGCGGCGAGGTACATCGCCAGGAACAGGTCCTCCACCACGAGGACACCCAGGATCAGCCGGGTCTCGGGGTGAGCCAGCCGGCCCAGGTCGATCAGGATCTTGGTGACGATCGCGGACGAGGAGATACCCAGGACGCCGGCCAGCACCAGCGCCTCCCGCGCTCCCCAGCCCAGCGCGAACCCGAACCCCAGGCCGGCCCCGACGTTGAGGAGCAGGTAGATGCCGCCGGCGGCGAACAGCCGCCGCCCGCCCCGCCGCAGGTCGTCGAGGTGGAACTCCAGCCCGAGGTAGAACAGCAGCAGGACCAGCCCGAGCGCGGAGAGCATCTCGAGGTCCTCGGGGCTGTCCACCAGGACGACACCCGGGGTGTGCGGGCCGAGCAGAATTCCGGCCAGCATGAACAGCGGGATGGTCGGGAGCCCGATCCGGACCCCGGCGCGGGCCAGCAGCGCCGCGGCCAGGAAGGCTCCGCCCATGGCGAGCAGGGTGTCGGCGTGCCCCACGGATCAGCCTCCCCGGGTCCGGCTCGGCCCAGCCGTGAGCGACCCCGCCCGCCTGTGTTCGGCTTCCTTCAGCACTGCGCACCTCACCTTTGCGTCACGACAACCGTTTCGGTCAACGATCCGGTAAGGCGACGACGGTGACCATCGGGGCGCACACCCATTTCGGCCCCGGACCGGACTCCACGGACACCGTCAGAGGTCCGCGGCCGACGCCGGTCACGACGACGATGGGACGGTCGTCACAGCGTGGCGATCGAGTACGACAGAGCTGGCAGTCGGTGGCTGCCTCGTACCGGCGGGCTGCCTCGTACCGGCAGGCGGCTTCGGCCGGCGGGCCGGCCGGGGGCTGGCGGGCGGCAGGTCGCCGAGGCTGCCAGTATCGGCGTAGGTTCGTCGAGCACGGGCCGAGGTGTGCCCACCGCGCTGCGCGCTGCCGCCAGCGCCCGCGACGGACCGGAGACATGCCCCATGCTCCGCCCCTGTACGACCGGCCAGCCGCTCGCGGTGGCCCGACGCCATGCCTGTGACCGCCGAGGCCGCGGATGACCGCGGTGCGCCAGCGGGTGGGGGACTGGCTGATGGCCGGGACCGAGCAGGCGCGGCGACACGCCGGGCCGCACACCCAGCCCGAGCCGGAGCACCAGCGCCACCACTGGCTGCGGGTCATGTGCCTGACCGGGGTGGACTACTTCTCCACCCTCGGCTATCAGCCCGGCATCGCGATTCTCGCCGCCGGGGCGGTGAGTCCGATCGCGACGCTGGTGCTCGTCGTGGTGACGCTGTGCGGGGCGCTGCCGGTGTACCGGCGGGTGGCGGGGGAGAGCCCGCACGGTGAGGGCTCCATCGCGATGCTGGAGAAGCATCTTTCCTGGTGGAAGGGAAAGCTGCTGGTCCTGGTGCTGCTCGGGTTCGCCTGCACCGACTTCCTGATCACGATCACGCTGTCGGCGGCGGACGCGTCCGCGCACCTGCTGGAGAACCCGTACGCCCCGGACGCGCTGGCCGGCCATCACGTCGCCGTCACGCTGGTGCTGCTCGCGCTGCTCGGCGCGGTCTTCCTGCGCGGGTTCACCGAGGCCGTCGGGATCGCGGTGGTGCTGGTGGCCGTCTACCTCGCTCTCAGCCTGACCGTGATCTCGGTGTCGCTCGTCAAGGTCGTGACCCACCCGTCGATGCTCGGGGACTGGCATCGGCTGCTGGTCGCGGAGCATCCGAACCCGGTCGCGCTGGTCGGTGTCGCGCTGATCATCTTTCCGAAGCTGGCGCTCGGCCTGTCCGGCTTCGAGACGGGTGTCGCGGTGATGCCGTTGATCCGCGGCGCGCCGGGCGACACCGAGGCACGCCCGGCGGGACGTATCCAGGGGGCCCGGCGGCTGCTGACCACCGCCGCGCTGATCATGGGGGTGCTGCTGCTGTCCAGCAGCCTCGCGACGACGGTCCTCATCCCGGAGGAGCTGGTGGAGCCGGGCGGGCCGGCCAACGGGCGAGCCCTGGCCTACCTGGCCCATGAGGAGCTGGGTAACGCCTTCGGTACCGCCTACGACCTGAGCACGGTGGCGATCCTGTGGTTCGCCGGCGCTTCGGCGATGGCCGGCCTGCTGAACCTGGTGCCCCGCTACCTGCCCCGGTACGGCATGGCGCCGCAGTGGGCCCGTGCGGTCCGGCCGCTGGCGCTGGTCTTCACGGTGATCGGCTTCGTCGTCACGCTGGTGTTCGACGCGAGCGTCGACAAGCAGGGCGGCGCCTACGCCACCGGTGTGCTGGTGCTGATCACGTCGGCGTCGGTCGCGGTGACGATCTCGGCGCACCACCGTGGCGGCTGGCGGGGGGCGGCCGGGTTCGGCGTGATCAGCGCCGTGTTCGTCTACACCACCATCGCGAACATCATCGAACGGCCGGACGGGCTGATCATCGGCTCGATCTTCATCGTCGTGATCCTGCTGGTGTCCTTCCTGTCCCGGGCGGTGCGGTCGTTCGAGCTGCGGGTCACCGGGATCGAGCTGGACCCGGCGGCGACCCGGTGGGTGCAGGAGGCGGCGCGGGCCGGGGCGCTGCACCTGGTCGCCAACGAGTTCGACACCGGCGAGGCCGCCGAGTACGCGGACAAGGCCAGCAAGGCGCACGAGCTGCTGCACGTCCCGCCCGCACAGCACCTGCTGTTCATCGAGGTGGACGTCCCGGACTCCTCGGAGTTCGAGAGTGAGCTGGTCGTCCACGGGCGGGAGCGGCACGGGTACCGCATCCTGAGGCTGACCAGCACGTCCGTGCCGAACGCGATCGCGGCGCTGCTGCTGCACCTGCGGGACCTGACCGGCACCCGGCCGCATGTGTACTTCGAGTGGTCCGAGGGCAACCCGCTGCAGAACCTGGCGCGGTTCGTGTTCTTCGGCGTGGGCGAGGTCGCCTCGATGACCCGCGAGATCGTGCGCGAGGCCGAGCCAGACCCGGAGAACCGCCCCTTCGTGCATGTGGGATAGACGTGCATGTGGGATAGATCCGTCACGAAGGCGCTGCGCCGGGTGGCGGTCGGCCTTAGCCTCGAAACCCGTGGGAACTGACGAGACGAGCGTGGCGCGGCCGGCGGAGGCGCATCCGGCCGGCCATTCCGCTCATTCCGCGGGTGCCGGCTGGTTGCGCCCCGCGGTCTTCGGCGCGATGGACGGGCTTGTCAGCAACGTCGCGCTGATCAGTGGGTTCGCGGGCGGGGCGGCGGGGCGGCCGGCGGTCATCCTGGCCGGCCTGGCCGGCCTGGCCTCCGGGGCCTTCTCGATGGCGACCGGGGAGTACACCTCCGTCCGGTCGCAGAACGAGGCGATGCGGGCGCAGATCGAGGTGGAGCGCCGCGAGCTGGAGCTGTACCCGCAGGCCGAGGCCGCGGAGCTGGCGGCCTACTTCCAGGGCCAGGGGGTGGACGCGCAGACCGCCGCGTCGGTGGCGCGCCAGCTGGGGAAACGGCCCGACTCCGCGCTGCGGGCGCATGTCGGCACCGAGCTCGGGCTGAACCTGGACGAGCTGCCCTCGCCGATCGGCGCGGCCGGGGCGTCGTTCTGTGCGTTCGCCGTCGGGGCGGTCATCCCGGTGGCGCCCTACCTGCTCGGGTTCTCCTCGTTCGGGCTGGCCGCGATGCTCGCCGGGCTGGCGCTGTTCCTGCTCGGGGCCGTCGTCAGCAGGTTCACCGAACGGTCGTTCGCCTACAGCGGGGCCCGCCAGCTGCTGCTCGGTCTGGTGGCCGCCTCGGCGACCTACGGCATCGGCGTGCTCGTCAACGCCTCCATGGGCTGACCGGCCGGCCGGCGGCTGACCGCGGGCTGGCGGCTGACTGCGGGCTGGCGGCGACCGCGGGCTGGCGGTTGACCGGCGCCGGCCGGCCGGACGTCACCGTCCGGCCGGCACGAGCCCTGTCAGCCCCCTGTTGTCCACCCTCAGGTGAACGCGTTCTCCAACTCGGTGCGCAGGACCCGGCGCAGCAGCTTGCCGTTCTCGTTGAACGGCAGCTCCGAGCGGAACTGGATGTGCTCGGGCGTGCGGCTGGAGCGCAGCTGCGCCCGCACGTGGCTGCGCAGCTCCTCCTCGGTCACCTCGCCGGAGGCGACGACGGCCGCGACGACCTGCTCGCCCCACTCGCGGTGCGGGATGCCGACGACCGCGGCCTCCTCGACGGCCGGATGGGTGACCAGGACGGCCTCGATCTCGCCCGGGGACATGTTCTCCCCGCCGCGCACGATGACGTCGTCCAGACGCCCGTGCACGAACAGGTAGCCGCCCGCGTCCAGGTGGCCCTCGTCGCGGGTCGGGAACCAGCCGTCGTTCTCGATCCGGCCGATACCGAGGTACTCCCCGGACACCTGGCCACCGCGGACCCAGATCTCGCCGCGCTCCCCGGTCGGCACCTCCACGCCGGCGGGGTCGCGGATCGTGACCTCCAGGCTGGGCAGCGGCCGGCCGACCGAACCCAGCCGGGCCCGGACCTCGGGGTCGGTGCTGCCGATCGCCGCCTGGTGGTCGTCCGGGCCCAGCACCGCGATCGTGCTGGACGTCTCGGTGAGCCCGTAGGCGTTGACGAAGCCGACGTGCGGCAGCATCGTCACCGCGCGCTCGATGACCGGCACCGGCATCGGCCCGCCGCCGTAGGAGATCGACCGCAGGGACGGCAGGCCGAGCCCGTCCGCCTCGACGACGTCCAGGATGCGGCCCAGCATGGTCGGCACGACCATCGCGTGGGTGACCGACTCCGCCCGGACGAGGTCCACCCAGGCCCGCGGCTCGAAGCTCTCGAGCTGCACGGTCCGGCGCCCCGAGTAGGTGGCCGAGCAGGACGCCGACACACCGGCGATGTGGTACGGCGGGACGCTGACGATCCCGACCTCGTCGTCGGCGGCACCGGCGAACTCGACCGTGGTGATCACGTATTCGGTGAGGTTGCGGTGGCGCAGGACGGCCGCCTTGGGCTCGCCGGTGGTGCCGCTGGTGAACAGCAGCACCGCGATGTCCTCGGGGTCACCGCCCCAGCCGTCGGCCTCCTTGGCCTCGCTGTCCGCCGCGAGGGCGAGCAGCTCGGCCCGGGTGACGAGGTGGATGCCGTCGATGTCACCGAGCCGCTCGGCGACACCCGCCCCGACGACGATCGTCGCCGGTGCGGTCCGGGCGACGATCGCGCGCAGCTGCTCGTCCGCCAACCGGTAGTTGATCGGGACGAACGGCTTGCCCGCCAGTGCCGACCCGAACAGCGTCAGCGGCACGGCGGGGGAGTTCAGATCGATCAGGCCGACCCGGTCACCCGGCATCGCCGCCAGCGCGGCGCCGGCCCGGCGCGCCTGGTGCCCGAGCTCGGCGAACGTGAGCCCGCCCGCGAGCGGGCCGAGCGCGACGCGGTCGGCCAAGCCGTCCGCGGCCATCTCCAACAGCATCCCGAGGTGCATGTGCTTCTCGCCCGTCAGTCAGAGGAGGGGAGGGGCTTTGCGTCCTTCAGCGGAAGCGGGACGTCGCCGATCGACAGCGAGCCGGCGCCGGCCTTGGTGGCCAGCAGCTCCAGCCCGGACTCCGGATCGGCGAAACGCTTGCCCAGCGGCGTGCCGGCGGAGAACGCGGGGTCGAGCGTCAGCCCGGCGGGGGCCTCCTCGCCGACCTGGACCACCGGATGCCCACCACACCGCAGATCGATGGCGGCGGACGCGGGCTTGACTATGATCACCTCGGTGTCGCACACCGTGGACTTGTAGCGCGTACCGGGCTTGACCAGGGTGCTCACCCGTGTGACCTCCTTGTGCGGGCCTCCCACCGTGGCCGTGGAAGGGCCGTTCTCGCCTCGTAGGACATCGCAGAACCGCCACGGATCCGTGCCCGCCGGGCACCGCGGTCGTCGGGCTCGGTCGTACGCACGGGCCGCGGGGGCGCGACGGCGGTGCGGCGCCGCGGCCGCCGCGACGAAACATCGTCACGAAACGGCGCGGGCGACCGAATCCGGGACCAGGTGGTGCCGGCAATCACAGGTCACGAGGTTATTCGTGTTCCGCCCACGGCGCTGAAGTTCACTGACGGCGACGGCGCTGCTTCCTGCCGTGACGACTTGGAGACCTGCTCCTACCAGGGACTACGGCAGGTCGGGCGCCACCGGGAGGCTGACGCCGGTGAGCAGGCGGGTGCGGTCGAGCGCCGCGGCCATGACGTCCACGATCTGCGCCACGGGCCGCTCGGGGGTGGCGTCGACGAGCGCCTCGGGCAGCCGCTCCAGCACGGTGAAGAACGCGATGCTGGCGATCCGCGGGTCGAGCGGGTGCGGCCACCGGCCGCCGCCGGGGACGGTGGCGTAGCCGGTGTGCAGCCGCTCGCTCATCACCCGCCGGACCTCGTCCAGCCGCGCATGGTGTGGCTGCTGGTCGAGCCACACCCGGGTGACCCCGAGATACCGCAGCGCAAAGGTCGCGACCGCATCCAGCCAGTCACGCAGATCGCCGGGATCGGGCGCGGCGGGCGCGGCGGGCGCGGCCGGTGTGGTCGCCGCGCGGATTCCGCGCAGCCTTTCGTCAAGCTCGGTGATGGCTCCCAGTGCCCGGTCGCTCAGCGCCACCAGCAGGTCGAGCTTTTCGTCGAAATACTTGTAGAAGGTTCCGCGGGCGTAACCGGCGAGTGAGACGACGTCATCCACCGAACATTGGTGGTAACCCTTTTCGGTAAAGCATTGGACGCCGGCGTCGAGCAGTCGGGCGACGGTGGCTCCCGCCCGGCTGCTGAGGCCGGCGAACCGGTCATCGGGGCGCGGTGCGGCGACCGGTGAAGAAACCGGTGTCGGTGGTTGTGCGGGCGCCGCCGGGGCCGGCGGTTGTGCTGATGCCGAGGCCGGCGCCGCCGACGGTGCGGACCACAGCCGCTCGCCGCCGCTCGGCGGGCGCGGTGTCGGAATCTCGCGGCCGAGCTGCGCGAAAACGGCCGGCGGAGTCTGTGGGAAAAGCAGCAGCTGGATGAGGACGGCCAGCCCGTCGGTCAGGTGCTCCGTGCTGATCGCGGTAGAGCGTGCGGCGGGCCGCGCGCCGCCCGGGCCGGTACCCGGACCGCTGCCCTGGCCGGCGGTGCGCCCGGCTGCGGGACCGGCCGCGCCGTCGACGTGCCTCGTGTAGTTCGCGGCGTTGACCAGCGTGGTCAGCACGACCGCGGCGTCCACGGGATCGATGCCGGTCACACCGGAGGCGGTGAGCCGCCGGGCGATCCGCTCGTGATAGTCCGCCAGGAAGCGGCTGGCCATCTCCGGGATCGGGGTGCCGGGCGAGCTGATGTTCGCCCACTGGACGAACATGGTCGAGTACCGGTCGTAGACCCAGGCCCACTCGCCGAGCCACCAGTGCAGATTGTCGAAGCCGAGCTCGGTGGGTTCCAGCGGGCCGATCCGGCGGACCACCCGCATGAGCGCCGTTCCGCATTCCTGGAGCAGCTCGATGAAGATCTGCTCCTTGCTCTCGAAATACTGATACAGCGTGGCCCGGGACACGCCGGCGGCCTTGGCGATGTCATCCACCGACGTGCCGTGGAAGCCCTGCGCCTCGAATAGGCCCAGGGCCGTCTCCACGACGCGTGCGCGGGTACGTGAACCGCGCGCTCCGACCACCGGACTGGTGGGGCCGTAGCTCGCTCGCCGAAGGATCTCGTTCTCGGACATCCACGTCAGAGTATGCGAACAGGCGGCGTTGTATTCCGTTCCGCGCGTCGGAACACGCGCGTTCGCCGAAAGGTGGAATTCACCCGGTGGTCGCCCAGGGGCGGCGCCCGTTGAACCGGTTGCTCTCGGTCGCCCCGGCGTGGCTTGGCGCGGTGGCCCGGGTGACACCGGCCGGCTCCGACGGGCCGGTCCGTTGGGCGGTCACGAAGGACCCCTCGATGGGCATCGACTGGTCCGGGCGCCGGCCGAGCCGGTCCGCCGCCCGGGTGAAGGTGGTCTCGTGGCCGCGCCAGCCGTGGTCGCCGAGCCAGGCCGCCGACTCGCCCTGCAGGCCACCGTGCCACAGCTCGGCGAACTCACCCATCGGCGGTATCCGGCGCACCTCGTCGAGCAGCTCCTTCGACAGGCCGGTCGCGTCCTCGAGGGCGAACCGGCTCGACGGCGCGGACAGGTCGGTGACGTTCGTCAGCAGCCGCTCGGCCTGGGCGGCCTCCAGGTAGACGAGAATGCCCTCGGCCAGCCAGGCCGTGGGCAGGCTCGGGCGCAGGCCCGCCCGCAGCAGCCGGTCGACCCAGTCCTCGGTCAGGTCGGCGACCACCGGATGGCGTTCACACCGAGGCCGCAAGCTCGTCGAGGCGAGCACCCGCTCCTTGAACGACAGCATGTCGGGGCGGTCGACCTCGAACAGGAGGGTGCCGTCCGGCCAGGGCAGCCGGAAGGCCCGCGTGTCCAGTCCGGCGGCCAGCACCACCACCTGCCGGCAGCCGGCGGCCACCGCCGCGCCCAGCTCGTCGTCGAAGAAGCGGGTGCGGACGTCCAGGTAGGTCATCAGAGTTCTGGCCCACATCCGCAGCTGGTCGTCGGCGTCGGGTGGGACCACGGGCACCGCGTCGCCGGCCGCGTCCACGAAGAGCTGCGCGAGCCAGTCGTCGAAGAGACGGTCCGGCCGGCGGCTCGCCCTGGCCCGGATCCAGGCCGTGGCGAGCGCCGTCCGTCCTACGCCGCGAGGAACCTCGTCCATGCGCTGAACGTAGCTGGATGCTCTCGAAGGGTGGTGCTTGTTGGAGTTTTCGGCCCCGGATGTGGCCTATGTCGTGGCCTTTGTCGTCCGCGACGCGGTCAGGCGCGGGTGGCAGCCATCGGGTGCCGCGGCCCGGTTCCGGCGGCCATCGGTCCCGGCCGCCGCCCGTCCGGACGGCGGCCGGTGACCGGCCGCAGGAACCATCCGAACGCGGCGACCGACACTGCCCGCGGCGGGCGGGCCACGCCTACGGTGGCCCGGTAACCGGTCAGAACCCCGGTTCCACGACCAGATCCACGACCAGGGAGGCCGTCATGACGCGGACCAATGCTCCTGCTCCTGCGCACATCGGCGCTCCGGCGGCCCCCGCCGCCGCACGGGCTGACGGTGATCTGGGGGGCATCCCCGGGCAGGACATCCCGCGTGACCACGCCGGCTTCGGCGTCCTCACCTTCGACGTGTGCCTGCGCCTGGTCGGCGGCGAGCGCATCGGCCGGGTCGCGTTCGCGGCCGACGGCGAGGTGCTCGTGCTCCCCGTCAACTACATCGTGGACGGCAACACCATCGCGTTCCGGTCCCGCGTCGGGTCCAAGCTCTCCGCCGCCACCAGCCACAGCGTGGTCGCGTTCGAGGTCGACGGCTTCGACGAGACCGTCCGGGTCGGCTGGAGCGTCCTGATGAACGGGTACGCCGAGGCCGTCCGCGACGACGCCGAGATCAGGCGGCTCGAGGCCCGCGGGCTCGCACCCTGGGCGGCGAACCTGGAGCGGCCGACCTGGATCCGCATCCACTGGGACTCGGTGTCCGGGCGCTCCACGACGCCGGGCTCCGCCGGCCGGCGCTGCTGAGCCGGATCAGGCCACCCCGGGTCAGATCAGCGGGACGTTCCCGTCCCGGGACTGGCCGATGGTGCGGCAGGTGGCGATGCTCTGCTGGTACCCCAGCGAGAACGACTGGGCGCGCTGGGCCGGCGTGCCGTGTGCGTCCGGCGCGGTGCCGCCCTGGTCGAGCCAGCCGCCGCGGGTGTCGCCGAGGCTGTAGAACAGCGTGGTGCCGTTCACGGCCTCGTCCTGGGTGAGCCGGCCCGCGTCGACGGCGAAACGGGCCTGGTTGCCGGCGAGGCAGTCGGCCTGGTTCTCCTCGGCGCGGGACACCGCGCCGAGCACGCCGGCGATCCGGTCGCCGCGATGGCCCAGCTCGTGCATGACCACGAAGGCCGGGTAGGACGGGCCGCCGTCGTCGGCGAGCCGGGACATGAAGTCCGTGCTGTAGGCGATCGTGTCGTCGAGGGTGCAGTAGAGGGCGTTGTCGGCGAACACCTGGGGATCGGTGACGCCGTCCGCGCAGGCGATCTTCGGGATCTCGCCGTTGCGGTACGGCACGTAGTGCGGCTCGGTCCACGCCGTCCCGAGCTGGTTGCGCCAGTAGCCGTTCACCGAGCCCGGGCAGTCGGCGGACTCGGTGATCAGAGCGACGACGTCGTCCGTCGAGGAGACCCGGCCCCCGCAGGCCGGCCTCGGCGTCTCCGCCCATGCCGCCGCCGTCGTCCCGGGAGAAAAACCGAACCAGCTCGCAAGCAGCAGGACCGACAGGGTGAATGCGGCCACAAAGGCCCTTCTGGCGTGCACGACGGCAACCGTAAAGAGCGAAGTGCGGCTTTTGGCAGGTGCGCTGGCCTTCGTGGATCCCCGAATTCGGGGGGATGGCCTCTACGGGCCGGCCGGTTTACCCCGGGCAGCGGCCGTGCCCAGCACATCTGCGTTCCGGCGGCGCCCGCCATCGGACGTCCGGCGGGATGTGATGGTCGTCGCGCGCCCCCGGTGAGCGGCACCGACGGGTCAGCCCGCCGGTGGGTCGGTCCGCCGGCGGTGGGTCGCCGACGGTGGGTCGCGGGCAGGCCGGGACGGGGATCCCGTGCCATCGCGCAGCGCCGGTCCGGCGATTCACATCAAGAGCGGCAAAAGGGGCGCAGAGCCACCTGGCAATCCGCAAGAACTGAGGATTCTGGTTGCGAGAACGACCACGATCCTCAACTGCTGCCCGGCAGCAGCCACAGTCGCGGCGGCCGCCCGACGCGGCGGCGCGAAGAGCCGAGGATTTTCGTCGTCCCGACGACCCCGATCGTCAGGTCCCGTTTGGCGGCGGCCACAGCCCGAAGCTCGCGATCTGCCACACGTTCGCTGGCTCTGGCGACCAGAACCCTCGGGTCCTGTTCGGCGGCGGCGGAGGCGCTCCGCTGGGCCTGGACCCGGAACCGCACCGCCCCCCGAAGGTGTCGTGACCGGGCCTGATAATCAGGCGACGTCCACGCGCACGTCTCGCGCGCGCCGGCGGCCCTGGCCTGAGGATGGAGGGAGCGGCCGTGTCCACAACTGCCGCGGGTGGTGCCGCGGATACTGCCGCGGGCCGCGCGCCGTTCCAGCTCGCCGTGCTGGAGGCGGTGCTGGAGCGGATCACCTACGCCAACGAGGAGACCGGCTACACGGTCGCCCGCGTCGACACCGGCCGCGGCGGTGACCTGCTGACGGTGGTCGGCGCGCTGCTCGGTGCGCAGCCCGGCGAGTCGCTGCGCATGCGCGGGCGGTGGGGGTCGCACCCCCAGTACGGGCGCCAGTTCCAGGTCGAGGACTACACCACCGTCCTGCCGGCCAGCATCCAGGGCATCCAGCGCTATCTGGGCTCCGGGCTGGTCAAGGGGATCGGCCCGCGCTTCGCCGAGCGGATCGTCGACCACTTCGGCCTCACCGCGCTGGACGTCATCGAGAACACCCCGGAGCGCCTCATCGAGGTCCCCGGGCTCGGCCCGAAGCGGACGAAGGCGATCGCGGCCGCCTGGGACGAACAGAAGGCCATCAAGGAGGTCATGGTCTTCCTCCAGGGCGTCGGTGTCTCGACGTCACTCGCGGTCAAGATCTACAAGCAGTACGGGGACGCCTCGATCGGCGTCGTGCGCACCGAGCCCTACCGGCTGGCCACCGACGTCTGGGGCATCGGGTTCCGCACCGCGGACGTCATCGCGCAGGCCGTCGGCATCCCGCACGACAGCCCGCAGCGGATCAAGGCCGGCCTGCTGTTCACCCTGTCGGAGGCGACCGACGGCGGTCACTGCTTCCTCCCGGAGAACCAGCTGATCAGTGACGCGGTGCGCATCCTCGCCGTCGACACCGGGGCGGTGATCGAAGCTCTCGCCGAGCTGGTCGCCGAGGAGGGGGTCACCCGGGAGGAGGTGCCGGGGGAGGACCCGCAGCAGCCGGTGGCCGCCGTCTATCTGGTGCCGTTCCACCGCGCCGAGGTCTCGGTGGCGAACCAGCTGCTGCGGCTGCTGCGGGCCGACACCGACCGCCTGGCGGCCTTCGCCGACGTCGACTGGGAGCGGGCGCTCGGCTGGCTGCACGGGCGCACCGGCGTCGAGCTCGCCGAGGGCCAGCAGGCGGCGGTGACCCTGGCACTGACGTCACGGGTCGCGGTGCTGACCGGCGGGCCGGGGTGCGGGAAGAGCTTCACGGTCCGGTCGATCGTCGAGCTGGCCCGCGCGCGGCGGGCGAAGGTCGTGCTCACCGCGCCGACCGGGCGGGCCGCCAAGCGGCTCGCCGAGCTGACCGGCCACGAGGCGTCGACCGTGCACCGGTTGCTGGAGCTGCGCCCCGGCGGGGACGCGGCCTTCGACCGGGACCGCCCGCTCGACGCCGACCTGGTGGTCGTCGACGAGTCATCCATGGTGGACCTGCTGTTGGCGAACAAGCTGGTCAAGGCGGTCGCACCCGGCGCACACCTGCTGCTGGTCGGCGACGTCGACCAGCTCCCGTCCGTCGGCGCCGGGCAGGTGCTGCGCGACCTGCTCGCCCCCGGCACTCCCATCCCGCACGTGCGGCTGACCCAGGTGTTCCGGCAGGCGAGCGAGTCGGGTGTGGTGACGAACGCGCACCGCATCAACCGGGGCGAGCAGCCGCACGTGCGCGGGCTCGACGACTTCTTCCTCTTCGCCGCCGAGGACGCCGAGCAGGCCGCCGCCCTCACCGCCGACGTCGTCGCCCGCCGCATCCCGGCGAAGTTCGGCCTGGACCCGCGCCGCGACATCCAGGTGCTCGCGCCGATGCACCGCGGGCCCGCCGGCGCCGGCGCGCTCAACATCGCGCTGCAGGAGGCGCTCACCCCAGCCCGCCCGGACCGGGCCGAGCGCCGCTTCGGCGGGCGGGTCTTCCGGGTCGGCGACAAGGTCACCCAGGTGCGCAACAACTACGACAAGGGCGCGAACGGCGTGTTCAACGGCACGCTCGGCGTCGTCACCGCGCTCGACGAGGACAACCAGACCCTGACCGTGCGCACGGAGGAGGACGAGGACGTCGACTACGCCTTCACCGAGCTCGACGAGCTGGTGCACGCCTACGCCGTGACGATCCACCGCTCGCAGGGCAGCGAGTACCCGGCCGTGGTCATCCCGCTGACGACGAGTGCCTGGATGATGCTCCAGCGCAACCTCCTCTACACGGCGGTGACCCGCGCGAAACGGCTGGTGGTGATCGTCGGGTCGCGGCGCGCGATCGGCCAGGCGGTCCGTTCGGCCGGCCACGGCCAGCGGCACACCTCGCTCGCCCACCGGCTGCGGACCGCGGTGGGTTCGGCAGGTTCCTGACCGGGAGGCCGTCGTCCCGGCGCGGCGGGGCGCGTACCCTGCGTGCAGGGGCAGGGCGGGGAGAGGACGCGGGCGTGACGACAACCGACGGACCGGTGGCCGGGGCCCGCGAGGCGGTCACGCCGCCGCTGCGTGACCTGTACGGAGAGGCGCTGCGCCGGCTGCGGCGGGAACAGGGCCGCACCCTGCGGGACGTCGCCGACGCGGCCCAGGTGTCGATGCCGTACCTCTCGGAGGTCGAACGCGGCCGCAAGGAGGCCTCCTCGGAGGTGCTCGCGGCGATCTGCCGCGCGTTGGGCATCAGGCTGGTCGACCTGCTCGTCGTCGTGATGGGTGAGCTCGTCCGCTATGAGCCTCTGCCCGCGCAGCCCGCCCGCCCGGTCGGCTTCGTCAGCTCCAGTTACAGCTCCAGCTCCAGCTCCAGCGCCGGCTTCGGTGTCAGCGCTGTCCGCTCCGTCGGCGGTCTGGTGGGCCAGGCGGGCCAGGTGGGGGTGGCCGGGCCGCACGAGATCGTGTCCGGTGGTTTCTCCGGTCCGCATGCGGTCCTCGGCCGCCACCTGGCCCGCCGGGCGCTCGCCCGCCACCGGTACCCGCTCTCGCCGCGGCCAGGGCTGCAGCGCCGGCCCGCGGTCCGTCCCGGGGCGGCGGGCCCGGCCGTGCCTGCTGCGTCAGGCGGGCCGGGCCACCCGGGTTTCGGGAGCCGGTCCGCCGTGGCGTGGCACGCGGTCGTGGCGCGCTGAGACGTCCACCAGGCCGCCGGGCGGGCCACCCGCCGGGCCGCCGCCCAGGCCTCCTGCCGGGCCACCCGCCGGGCCGTCGGTCAGCTCGCCGGCACGGTGCAGCACATGGTCGACCAGGCCGTACTCGCGTGCCTGCTCGGCGGTGAACCAGCGGTCCCGGTCGGCGTCCGCCTCGATGCGTTCGACCGGCTGCCCCGAATGCAGGGCGATCAGCTGCTGGAGCAGGCGCTTGGTGGCCAGCATCTGGGTGGCCTGAATCGCGATGTCCGAGCTGCCCCCGCCGATGCCGCCGGATGGCTGGTGCATCAGCACCTGTGACCGCGGCAGTGCGTAGCGCTTGCCGGGCGCGCCCGCGGTGAGCAGGACCTGGGCCATCGAGCCGGCGAGCCCCAGCGCGACGGTCGCGACGTCGTTCGAGACGTACTGCATCGTGTCGTAGATGGCCATTCCCGCGCTGACGGAGCCACCCGGTGAGTTGATGTACAGGTAGATGTCCGCGGTCGGGTCGTCGGCGGCCAGCAGAAGCAGCTTGGCGCAGATGGCGTTCGCCATCGCGTCCTCGACCGCCGAACCGAGGAACACGATGCGGTTCGCGAGGAGGCGCTGGAAGACGTGCTCCTCGGACGGTCCGGACGGTGAGCCCGTGGCGTCACCGCCCGCGTGGGCCGGGAGCTGGGCCTGCGCCGGGAACTGCGCCTGCGCCGGGAACCGGGTGTGGGCCTGCAGCTGTGGGCGGGCCTGGACCCGCGGGTGAGCCTTGGACGAAGTGTGCATGGTGGCTGACCTCCCGCCGGCCCGGCGGGGGTGGGAGACGACGAAGGGCCGGCGCTGCCAGCCTCACCGACGGCGACGGCCGCCAGGGGTGTGCTCTGCCTCCGGCAGATCTGCTGCTGGCAGAGCACAGCGCCGGTGCCGACCCGGAGCCGCCGGTGTCAGGAGCTGCCCGGTGCCAGGAGCCGCCCGGTGCCAGGAGCGGCGGTACCAGGAGCGGCAGGCGTCAGTAGGCGTCCGGGTCGGCGTCGAAACGCAGCCGGGCGCGGACGGTGTCGTCGTGCAGCGTCACCATGAAGTCCTCGGCGACGCGCACCTGCTCCTGCAGCGACGCCAGCTTGTCCTCCGCGAGGCTGACCCAGGCGGAGAGCCGTTCGTGCAGCTCCTCGCGTCGCTGCCGGGGAAGCCCGTCCTGCTCGATCTCCTCCCGCAGGCCCACCAGCGCGCGCATCTCGTCGAGGGTGAAACCGAGCGGCTTCATCTTCTTGATGAGAAGGAAACGGTCGAGCGCGTCGTCGTCGTAGAGCGGCCCGCCACCGTCGGCCTGCCCGACGGCCACGAGCAGGCCAGCCTCCTCATAGAAGCGGACCGTCCGCAGGGACAGCCCCACCAGAGTGGCGACCTCGCCGATCTCGTAGCTGCCGCGGTGGGCTGAGGACGGGGTGATGTTGCCAGTCGTGGACAATTCGACCCTTACGTCGGTATCGCGGGCGGGGTGACTGTGGGGTTGGCGCGACCGCGCCGGCCGGGGCGCATTCGGCTGCCGCGCCGTGGCCGGCAGGGGCGAACCCAGCATATTGCGGACCCGCCGGCGGGCATGGAGGCGGCGCCGAACGCGCCGGAGCGATCGAACCCGGCGCGGTGCGCGGCGGGACTGGTCACTGGGCCTGCTGGTCGTCCACCTGGCTCGGCCGCCCCTGCTGTGCCGACTGGCCGGGCTGCCCGTGCGGGTCGTCGGAGCCGGCACGGGACCGCTCGACGTCCCCGTGCAGGCCGACGACGAAGTCCTCGGCGACACCGGCCTGTTCACGCAGGGCCGCGAGTTTCTGTTCGGCCAGGACGGCCCAGGTCCGCAGCCGCTCCCGAAGCTCCACCCGCCGCTGCGCGGTCAGCCCGGGGTCGGCCAGCTCGTCGCGGACCGTGAGCAGCGACCGCATCTCCTCGAGCGTGAAACCGAGGGGCTTCATCTTCTTGATGAGAAGGAGGCGGTCAACCGCGTCGTCGTCATAAAGGCGAAAACCGCCGGGTGTGCGGCCCGTGGGGACGAGAAGGCCGGCCTCCTCGTAGTAACGGACCGTTCGCAGTGACAATCCCACCCGCTCTGCGACTTCTCCGATCTGGAGAGCGTTGCGGCGGATCAGGCCGGGATGGGATTCGTCCCTGCGTATCGTCGACAAAGCTACCCTAACGTCAGGGTCGGGAATCGTGTGCCGTGGCGGACAGGCGGCCGAACGGGGTGACTCCCGAACACGTCTACAGAGACTGTGCCATTGGTAGGGAGCACTGTACGACGTCTGGGAGTCCGGCGAAAATCGGCCAGGGGCGGAAGATCCGGACCTGCTCGGCGGGTCGCGGAGCAGGCGGGCATCGGAGGGCCGCGCCCGGATCGCCGGGGTGTGCCGGCGGCCCGCATGGTCTCGTCCCGTGGGCGGGGCGCTCTCCTCCGGTGGGCCGGCCCGCAGGTGCCTCGGGCGGGCGCCACTTCCGTGGTCGGACGGTCACCCTCGATGAGGTGCGCCGTCGCGGCGGAGGCGGCGGCGCGTGCCGTGGCCGGCTGTGTCGGCCCGGCGATCGGTGGGCGGCCGGCAGGGCGTCCAGCAGGCCTCTCAGTGGCTCCTGGCCGGGCCGACCGGGCGGGCGTGACGGGCGTCGCAGTCGATTCATGATCGAATCTTCGTGGGTCCTTGGTCCCGAACGGGTGTAAGGGCTAGCACGGTCTGGCGGAAATTTCCGGTACATCCGTTTTGTCAGGGCACGATTTCGGTGGATGTCTGTCCGGACATTCAGAACGGGGGGGAGCCCGGCGGATGGAGATTCCGAGGAGGTTGGGGCCGTTCCTGCTCACCCGCCGCATCGGCGCCGGCGGGATGGGGACGGTCTACTACGGGACGATGGGCGGGCCGGACGGTCCGCCGGCAGCAGTGAAGATCATCCGGGCGGAGCTCGCCGATCACCCGGAGTTCCGGGCGCGGTTCCGGCGCGAGATCGAGGTCGTGCGCCGGGTGGCGGGCGCCTGCACGGCCCGGGTGCTCGCCGCTGATCCGGATGGCGACCCGCCCTACCTGGCCACCGAGTACCTGGCTGGGCCCAGCCTCGCCGAGTACGTGCGCCAGCACGGCCCGCTCGCCGGTGACTCGCTGCGCACGCTGGCCGTCGGCCTGGCCGAGGCACTGGTCGCCATCCACGACGCCGGCGTGGTCCACCGTGACCTCAAGCCCTCCAACGTGCTGCTCACCAGGGAGGGGCCGCGGGTCGTCGACTTCGGTATCGCCCAGGCCGTCGACACGGTGTCGCTCACGGGCGCGGGCTCGTCGGTGGGCAGCCCCGCCTACATGAGCCCCGAGCAGATCAGCGGACGCTTCAACGACCCGGCCATGGACGTGTTCGCCTGGGGCTGCACCGTGGCGTACGCGGCGACGGGACGTTCGCCGTTCGGCGGGGGCTCGGCGGACGCCGTGCTGTTCCGCGTCCGGCATGACCCGGCGAACCTGGACGGGGTGCCCGGTCGCCTGTACGGGCTGCTCGCCCGCGCCCTGGCGAAGAACGCGCAGGCGCGACCCGACATCCGCGCGCTGCTGCGGGAGCTGCTCGCCCTGTCGGACGTGGGACCGACGGTCAGCAGTGACGCCGAGGGCACCGACCTGACGGCGCTGGTGAACGAGGTGATCGCGGCGGGCTGGCTGTCCACCGCGCATCTCGACGCCCGGATCCTCGACCTCGACACCCAGGACGTCGAACTGCTGCCGATCGTGCGGGCTCCGACGCCGCCGCGCCCCACGCCGTCTCCCTCGGCGTCCCCGGCCGCCGGCCGGCGCAGGCCCGGCGCGGGCGTCCCGCCGGGACGGAGCGTCCCGGCGGCGTCGACGGGACGAGGCGCGCCCCTGGCGTACCTGCGGTGTGTGCTTCCCGAGCAACGGACCGAGGAGCAGCGAACCGAGGACCAGCGAACCGGCGGAGCCGAGACGACGGCGCCGCGGGCGGCCCCCAGGATGGACACCGCCGCCGGTACGCGCTCCCCGGGCGGCAGGCCTGCCTGGGGCGGAACCACCGCCGCCGCGTCGAGACGGGCGGCGTTCGGGGCACAGCATGCGCCTGGGGCACAGCACGTACCTGGCGCACCGCATGCACCTGGGGATCAGCAGGTGGTACCTGAGGCGCAGCGGGTGCCCGGGGGGCGGGTCGCGCCCGGGGCACCGGCCGGCACGGTGACGGCCGCGGCGCCGGCCCGGCCCCCGCGACCTCGCAGCCACCGGGCCGAGCGGAGGCGTTGCCGGCACCGGCGGGTCGGCGGATCCCACTCCGTCCGGGCCCGATCCAGGAGYCAGGCCGTGGGAGAGCGGACCGCCCGGGTGGGTCCATGGTCGGTGACAGCGGCTGTCACCGCTGCCACCGCTGTGACAGCCGTCACCGGCTCGTTCGGGATCGCCATCGTGGCGCTCGCCGTGCTGGTGCTCATGCTGGTCGGGCTGGCGGCCCGCTGACGGCTCGGACCCCGGCACCGCACCGCTTGGCCGGAGAGGCTCCGGCGCGGTCGTCCCGTGCGGGCTCGGGACGGGACGACCGCGTTCCGGACTGACAGGAATGCCGCGGCGCCGTCAGGAACGGAGCTGACCGGGGGCGCGGTGTGGCGAGCCGTGCCGTGACGTCCGGACCATCGCGTTGCGCACCGCCGATGTGCGCAGCAGCGCAGTGTCCAGCACCATCTCGTCGACGGGGACGGTCAGGCCCTGCTCGACCAGAACCGACGCCGTGACGCTGTCGCCGGCGCGCAGAGTGTCCCTGACCTGTTCCAGGAGCCCGCGCAGGGTCGCGATCTGCTGGGCACAGGTCGGTGCGCCGAGCGACGGCAGCCAGGTCGGCCACGGATGGGCGCTCACCTCGTGGTCCGAGACGCCCAGTTCGCGGGCGAGCGCGAGCTGGGAAATCCGATCCGGGATCACCCCGCGATTCTCCCAGCGCCAGATTTTCTGGCGCTGGGCCGCCATGCTGGAGACACCGAGTTCACGGGCACGTGCGGCGACGATTCGCGCCACGGTTTCATAGGACCAGCCGTGCAATGCCCGTAGCCGGCGGAGCGGATGGGTGGGCCCTGGCTCTGGAAAAACAAGGGGATGGTCGGGCCGCACGACGAACATTCATCTCACCTCTTTCTTGCGCGCCCCCGCCCTCCGATCCGTGCCGCGGACTTCATCTCGACATCTCGACGCCTTTGTCGCGTGCTTTCGATCGCCGCGCACCGTTGTGCCGCCCTGGCCCGCCCTGACCCGGAGGTCGTCTGGTGGTGGCACCCGGGTGGTGCCTCCACAGCGGAAGGAGCCGCATCGCGCCGCCCCCGACAGCGACCGGTGCAAGCCTCGTCGAAACCCCGGCAGGCATCGGCGAGACGCTTCCGACCCGTGCCCGCACCGGACGCGCGGGACGGCCGGACCCGCCCGCACGCTCCACGCGCGGAACGTCGATCGGCATTCAAGCAACGGAAGCACAATAGCACCGTTTCGCGCGGGAAGTATTTGTCGTTTCCCTCGCGCGGCACTCCGTGCGCACCAGGAACGCGCTGCCTGTGCACTGCTCCGTCCTGGGTGGCGCCCGTTGTCGCAGGTCTGCGCCATCATCTCCGGCTGTGAGTGCTGAGGTTGCTGACCCGCTCGGCTTTCCAGCGCGGTTCCCGCGCCCGTACGCGGTGGTTGACGTGGAGACCACAGGCCTGTCGCCCGCTCGGGACAGAGTGCTGTCCGTGGCCGTTGTGCTGACAGCTCCCGACGGCGCGGTACAGGGCCGTTGGTCCACACTTCTCGATCCGGGATGCGATCCCGGCCCCGTGCACATCCACGGTCTGACCCGGGAGCGCCTTGCCGGCAGCCCGACCTTCGCGGCCGTTGTCGACGAACTGTCCGAGCTGCTCGCCGGGCGCGTTCTGGTCGCGCACAACGCGGCATTCGACTGGCGGATGCTCGCCGGTGAGGGGCTGCGTATCGGGCGCACGCTGCCGGTGGAATGGCGGCTGTGCACGCTGACACTGGCCAGCAGGCTCGGCCTGGAACTGGCGAGCCTGCGGCTGGCGGCCCTCGCGGAGCACTGGGGTGTCACCCAGCGGCGGGCGCATGACGCCGAGGACGACGCCGAGGTTCTCGCGGCACTTCTTCCCCGCATTCTCAGCCGCGCCGCGGAGCAGTTCCTCGAACTGCCGCTGACCCGGTGCGGTGTCGAACGTGACGGTGTCGCGGTGTATCCGCCGCGCTACTCCGTGGCGGGGCGGCCGCCGCCGTGCGGCTACCGCAATCCCGGCCCGTTGGCGCCCGGGGCTCCGCTGGTCCAGGGCATGCGGGTCGTCTTCACCGGACCGACCAGGACCGAGCGCGGCGCGCTCGTCGACCGGGCGGCGGCCGCGGGCCTGGAGGTGACCGCCAGCGTCAGCCGGCGGACGAGCCTTGTGGTGACCAACGAGAGGCGCGGAGCCACCCGCAAGGCGCGGGCCGCCGCGCAGCTGGGAATTCCGACCCGTGACGAGCGGGAGTTCCTGGCGTTGCTGGCGGCCGTCGCGCCCGGAGCACCGGAGGCGACGACGCCGGCGCCCACCTGATCCGGGCGGCGGTCGGCCGCCGGCTGATCCCGGTGGACCGGCGCCGGCCGGGGCTGGCCCGCGCGATACTCGAAGGGGCGGCGATCGGGGGTGGGTTCCGGATGTGCTTCTCCCCGGAGGCGGACGTCGTCGCCGCTGCCGTGATCGGCGCCGCGGGTGTCGATGCGCTCCGGCACGTTCAGCGCCGTGCGCAGTGGCCGCTTGCCGCGTTGCCGATCCTGCTGGCCGGGCACACGTTCGTCGAGGCGTTCGTGTGGTGGAGCCTGCGGGGTTCGGTCGGTGCGCCGGGCCAGACGGTCGCGACCGCGATCTACCTGGGATTCGCCTTTGTCGTGCTGCCGATGTACGTGCCCGTCACGGTGCTCGCGCTGGAACGGGTGCCCGCGCATCGGCGGTACGAGATCGTGAGCCTCGTCGCCGGGGCCCTCTGCGCGGTGGCACTCGCCGCGACGTTGATCGACGGGCCGGTCACAGCCAACGCGGACCATCACCACATCGTGTACCGCGTGGATCTGTGGGCCGGCATCGCGGTCATCGTGCTGTATCTGCTCAGTACCTGTGGTGCGCTGCTCGTCTCAAGCCTCCGCTTCCTGCGCTGGTTCGGCGCCGTCAACCTGGCCGCGGTCGGCCTGCTGGCCTGGTTCGAGACGGACGCCGTCACCTCCCTGTGGTGCGCGTGGGCCGCCGTGACCAGCATCGCCGTGGCGGTGCACCTGCGCCGCCAGGGCGACAGCCGCAGGTCCGGTGCGCGCGCGTCCGCTCCCTGACTCCGCCGGCCGGCGGAGTCAGGACCGAAGGAGGCGGGGCGGTCGCAGGTCCGCCACCGGCACCTCACCGGCCTCCAACCGGCGCAGCAGATCGTCGGCCCAGCCGGTGACGCCGGGAAGATCGACGTCGCGTCGTCCCCATCCGCCGCCAGCTCCACCGGCCTGACCGGCCTGACCGGCGGCAGGTTCGGCGGGTGCCGCCGCGTCGGGCTCGCGGGGCCGGTCCGGCCCGCCAGGTGGGAGCGGGGAGTCGGCGGCAGCGGAGTCGATGGCGGCGGGTGCTGACGCCGGCCCCTCGGACGGGCGCGGTCGCGGTGCCAGGCCGGCCAGTCCGCGCCTCAGCAGCGTGATCGCGCCCTGCCGGTTGCCGCGGCCGACATGGACGAGGCCGACCACGATCTGGGTGAGCCCACGCCACAGGTCACGTTCCAGGGCCGGAGCGGCCTTCCAGGCGGCCTCRAGTACCTCGTGTGCCTGGAAGTACAGGCCTTCGTCCAGCAGGTTCTGCGCGGTGAGCAGGATCTCCCGGGGCGACCGTGGCAGGTCCTCGGTGAGTGGAGGGACCCCGGGCGAGCCGTAGGGCAGTGGCCGCCCGAGCCGGTCCCGTGGTCGTTGTGCCGCGGCCAGCGGTGGTGGCTCCCTGCGGTGGCGTGGTATCGGGCGATCGTTCATCCAGGCAGCTCGATCGTCAAGATCGTCGCCAAGGTGCCGACCTCCAGGATCTCCTCGGCCGCCGCGGGTACCCCGGCGGCGGGCGGTGCTCGCTGTCCGTCAGTGCGTCACCGTCGCTGTCAGCGGCGACGGCCCTTTCGGGAGCGGTGTCACCGTCGGGAGCGGTGTCACTGTCGACAGCGACGTCGTCGTCGACCGTATCCGGTCCGTCGAGGACCGGCTCCAGGCCGTGGTCGGCCCCGGGGGGCGTGCTCGCCTGCCGCGGCCGCTCGGCGGTCCGGGCCGGGAACCGACTGGCCGCCGCCCGGACGTCGTCGTCCAGGAACGTCGGCGTCCGGGCCCGCGTGAGCCAGTCGGTTCCACGTGTGCCCGCCATCGCCTGGGCGAGGGCGAGGGCGAACTCGCGGGCGTCGGCCGGGCGCCGGTCCGGATCCTTGGCGAGCGCCCACTCGACGACCTGCGCGACCGGCCCGGGTATGCCGGTCAGTGGGCGCGGAGTGACCGCGACATGGTGGTTGGCCCAGCCCTGCTTCGTCGACGGCCGCACCTGGAAGACGGGCCGGCGGGCGAGCAGTTCGTACAGCACGACGCCGAGGCCGTACAGGTCGGTCGCGGGGCCGAGCTCGCCGAGGGTGAACTGCTCCGGCGCCATGTAACGCGGAGTGCCCGAGGGTGCGCGGACGGGTGTTCGTCCGCCGGCTCTCGGGACGTCCGCATGGGCGATGCCGAAATCGGTCAGCTTCGGGACACCGGCCGAGGTGTGCAGGATGTTCGCGGGCTTCACGTCGCGGTGGAGGATCCCGCGGGAATGCGCGTGCCCGAGCGCCGCCGCCGTACCGAGCCCGATCGCGCAGGCGGCCTCGACGGAGAGCCCGGCGGCGGCCCGCTGCGCCAGGCTGCCGCCGTCGAGCAGCTCCATGACGATCAGCGCGACGTCGCCGTGGCGGACGTGATGGGAGACCTTCACCAAGTGCGGGTGGTCGAGGCCGGCCAGCAGGCGTGCCTCGGCCTCGGCGTCGGGATCGGTCGCGGCGAGGACACGGGGCACGCCGGTGACGCCGAACAGGGGCCGTTCCTCGTCGGCGATCTGCATGATCTTGACGGCGACCCGCTGGTCCGCCTCGTCCCGGGCGGCGAGCACGACACCGGAGCCCCCACGGCCGAGCTCGGCGCCGAGGGTGTAGCCCGGCAGTGCCGCGGCGATGTGGTCGCGATCGATGTTCACGACGCCGCCCGGTGCGCGGGCACGTTGACATCCAGCAGGCGCCGATGGCCCGGGCGCCGGTCACCCGGGCACCGGTTACCCAGGCGCCGGTTACCCAGGCGCCGCTGGCTCACGCGCCGGTATGAAGGTAAACACCGCATGATCGCACCATTGTGGACGTTTCGGTGGCTCTGCGGCGAATTCGCCTCCCGGCCGGACCAGGGTGAGCCGCCCGTCCGAGCCGCGGCCCGGGCTTGGATCAGCCGCCGGCGTGACCGGGTCGACCGGGCGTCGGCGTGACCGGCTGACACAGCGCCCGCGCGGCGGACGACACTGGACCCATGTCGGCCACACTTGTCGCCTCCGATCTGACCGTGCTGCGTGGCGGTGCCGTCGTCCTGGCGGGCGTCTCGCTCACCGTCGCGCCGGGCGACCGTCTCGGCGTGGTCGGCCCCAACGGGGTCGGCAAGTCGACCCTGCTGCGGGCGCTCGCGGGCCTGGTCCCCCTCGACGGCGGCCGGATCGACCTCTCGCCGCCCACCGCCGTGGTCGGGCTGTTGCCCCAGGAACCCGACCGGCGTGCCGACGAGACACTGCGGGAGTTCCTGGCCCGGCGGACCGGTGTCACAGCGGCACAGCTGGCCCTGGACGAGGCCACCGCCGACCTGTCCGGCTCGGTGGCCGGCGCGGATGATCGTTACAGCCACGCGCTGGACCGCTGGTTGGCGATCGGCGCGGCGGACCTGGACACCCGGGCCGAGCAGGTCGTCGCCGACCTCGGCCTGCCCGCCGGTGCGCTGGACCGTCCGACGGTCGCGCTGTCCGGCGGCCAGGCCGCGCGCGGCTCGCTGGCGAGCGTGCTGCTCTCCCGGTTCGACATCACCCTGCTCGACGAGCCGACCAACGACCTGGACTTCGACGGCCTGGAGCGACTGGAGCGCTACGTGGCGCAGATGGCGGGCGCGCTCGTCGTGGTCAGCCACGACCGGGAGTTCCTCGACCGTTCGATCGACGGGGTCGCCGAGATCGATCCGCACCAGCACACGGTCACCCGCTACGCGGGCGGCTGGGACGCCTACCTGGAAGCACGCGGGCTCGCGCGCCGTCAGGCCCGCGAACGCTACGAGCGCTTCGCCGACCGCCGCGCCGATCTCGTCGAGCAGGTACAGCGGCAGCGGGAGCAGTCGGTGCGCGGTGCGGTCAGGGCGAAGCGCCGCTCCTCGGACTCCGACCGCTCCGCCCGGGGCGCCCGGATCGAGGCGGCGACCAAGAGCGCCGGGCGCGTTCGCACCCTGCAGACGCAGCTCGACCGCCTGGACAACAGCGAGGGTGCGGTCGCCGAGCCGCGCAAGGAATGGCAGCTTCGGATGTCGATCGCCGCCGCGCCCCGCTCGGGTGACGTGGTCGGGACGCTGTCCGGCGCCGTCGTGGAGCGCCCCGGTTTCCGGCTCGGGCCGGTGGACCTCACGGTCGCCTGGGCTGACCGGTTCGTCATCACCGGACCGAACGGCGGTGGGAAGAGCACCCTGCTCGCCGCGCTGCTCGGCCGGTTGCCGCTGAGCGCGGGTACCCACTCGCTCGGCTCCGGCGTGCGCCTCGGCGAGATCGACCAGGCGCGGTCGGCGTTCCGTGGGGCGTCCACCGCCGCCGCCGTCGCCGAGGAGGCCACCGGTGCCTCGGCCGCCGACGTCCGGACGCTGTTCGCCAAGTTCGGCCTCGGTGCCGATCAGATGACCCGGCCGTCGTCGTCGCTGTCGCCCGGGGAGCGCACCCGGGCGGCCCTGGCGCTGCTGCAGGGAGTCGGGGTGAACTGCCTGGTGCTGGACGAGCCCACCAACCATCTGGACCTTCCCGCGATCGAGCAGCTCGAAAAGGCCGTCGAGGGCTTCGCGGGAACCCTGCTGCTGGTCACCCACGACCGCCGCCTGCTCGACGCGGTGCGGGTGACCCGACGGTTGCGTGTCGCCGGTGGACAGGTGACGGAGACGGTGCCGTGAGCGGCGTCGAGCTCCTCGCGGTGGCCCTGGTCATGGCGGTCGGGGTGGTCGGTGTCCTGGTCCCCGTGCTGCCGGGCCTGCTGCTGGTCTGGTGCGCCGGCGCGTGGTGGACGATCGCCGACGGTGGCGGGCCGGGGCGCTGGGCGGTGCTGGCGGTGATGAGCGCGCTGTTCGTCGCCGGCACCCTGGCCAAGTACGTGCTGCCGGGCCGCGCCGCGTCCGCCTCCGGTGCGCCGATCGGGACGATGCTCGTCGGTGCGGTCTGCGCTGTCGTCGGGTTCTTCGTGGTGCCGGTCGTGGGCCTGCTGGTGGGCGGCCTCGCCGGCATCTACCTGGCCGAGCTCGCCCGCCTGCGGGACCCGGTGCGGGCGGGCGCGTCGACCTGGGCGGCGACGGTCGCCTTCGGGGTCGGCCTGCTGGTCGAGATCTGTGCCGGCCTCGCGATGGCGGCCGTCTGGGGCCTCGGTGAGCTGGTCACCTGACCGCCTGGTCGCCGCGCTGACGACTGGCGACCAGGTGCGGCGCTGACGGCCCGGTGCGGTGCTGGCGGCCTGGTGGCCGCGCGCCGGGGAACGTCCCGCCGGTGCCCGCTGATGTCGCCGGCATCCTGACAGGCCTGTTCCCCGGCGCCGTCCCCGTGCCGCTGCCCGGCTCGGCGGTGATCAGCGGTCTGGGACGTGGTGGATCAGGAATGTGGTGGGTCAGGAACGTGATGGGGGCAGCGGACTACCAGCCCCAGTCGTCCTTGTCCCACTTGTCCTTGTGCTTACGGTCCTTGTCCCACTTGTCCTTGCGCCAGTCGTCCTTGTTCCACTTGTCCTTGTGCCAGTCGTCCTTGTCCTTGCGCCAGCTGGCTTCCTTGCCCCAGCCGTCCTTGTCCCACTTGTCCTCGTCCTTGTGTCGCTTGTCCTTGTCGCCGAACCAGTCGTCCTTGTCCTTGTGTCGCCTGTCCTTGTCCTTGTCGCCGAACCAGTCGTCCTTGTCCTTGTGCCGCCTGTCCTTGTCCTTGTCGCCGAACCAGTCGTCGCCGAACCAGTCGTCCTTGTCGTGCTTGTTCTGGTGGTATCCCTTGTCGTCCCAGAACGCCTGCGCGGACCCGGCACCCGGACCCAGGGCCAGTGCGGCGGCGGCAACGCCCGTCGCCGCGAGGGCGAGGATCCTACGTGGTGCGGACTTTCCCATCGTTCCCCCATCGCTGAATTCACGTGCGGCGGCCCCGCAGCAATGAAGGGCCTCCCACCCGGAATTCATCGACAAACAAAAATCTTTCCGCCGCGAAATTGCGGCGAATTGGTGCGGGGTAATTTCCGGAATGTTGGTGTGCCGGGTCGCGAACTGGCCGGAGAATGATTTGGCGGATGGTGGGACCTGGCGACGGGTCCGACCCGGGGCTCGCCCAGCGGGGTGGTGGCGGCGGGAATGACCACGGCTCCCGCCGTCCTGGTGCGGATCGAGAATCTCTGGTTGCTCTCGGTCCGCACTGGGTGGACTGTCGCCGGAAATGCGTATCATCCCCGTCGGGAAGGTGGTCCACACATGGAGATCGACCCGTTGGTCACCCTGGCCGGGGTGCTGGTGGGATTCGTCGTCGGGCTGACCGGCATGGGCGGCGGCGCGCTGATGACACCGATTCTGGTGCTGCTCTTCGGGGTGCAGCCGCTCGCGGCCGTCTCGAGCGACCTGGTCGCGTCGGCGGTGATGAAGCCGGTGGGGGCGACGGTGCATCTGCGCCGTGGCACGGTCCACCGCGGGCTCGTCACCTGGCTTGTCCTGGGCTCGGTGCCCGCGGGCTTCTGCGGTGTCCTGATCCTGCGCGCGATGGGCGACGGCGAGGCCGTCCAGGACCGGATGAAGATCTTCATGGGGGCGGTGCTGATCGTCGCCGCGCTCGCCATGCTCGCGAAGGCGGAGCTCGACCGCCGCCGCGGACCCGCACCGACCGACGACGACGCCGCCGTCGAGGTCACCGTCCGGCGGTTGCCGACGCTGGCCGTCGGTGTCGTCGGAGGCCTCGTCGTCGGGATGACGTCGGTGGGCTCGGGCTCGCTGATCATCGTCCTGCTGCTGGCCCTGTACCCGTCGATCCGTGCCTCGCAGCTGGTGGGGACCGATCTGGCCCAGGCCGTCCCGCTGGTCGCCGCCGCGTCACTCGGCCACCTGCTCTTCGGCGACTTCCAGCTGGGGCTGACCGGCTCGCTGCTCATCGGCTCGCTGCCCGGGGTCTACCTCGGCGCCCGGATCTCGGCGGGCAGCGCCACCAGCGCGCTGATCCGCCCGGCGATCGTCGTCGTGGTGTCGCTGAGCGGACTGAAGCTCGTGGGTGTGCCCACCGGGGCCCTGGGCGTGGTGTTGGCGCTCATGCTGGTCGCTGCGGCGGGCGCCGTGGCGCGGGGTCGTCGCGCCCAGCCAGCCACCCCCGCGACGCCGGCCGTGCCCGGGCCTGGGGACACACCCGTCGAGGCGGTGCCGCGCCGGCCCTGATGCCAGGGGACCTGACGCCAGGGGCCCCGACGGAGATGTCGCGCCACCGACCCCCCGAACAATCCGGACCCGTCGATGCCAGACTTGCCGGTGGGCCGGTATCGGTGTTCCGGAGCCGGTAGCGGCAGGGCGTCGGTCGGGTCGCGTCGCTTGGGGGGCGGGTGCGGGCATCGTTTGCCTCGGCGGTGTCACGCGTCACCGCTGCCGGCGGGGGAGAACAGGACCGCGCCGGCGAGGTCGCGCTGCTGGCGGTCCTCGGCGGAGCATTCGGAGCGACCGTTCTGATCCTGACCAGCCCGGACCGATATGACGGCTCCACCGGCACCGTGTTCTCCGGCCTGGTCGGATTCACCTATTTGGCCACCGGTGCCGTCGCCCGTCGGCGGGCGCCCCGCAATGCGGTCGGCCTCCTCATGATGCTCGTGGGCATCGGCTGGTTCGCCGAGGACGTGCAGATTTCCGGCGATCCGCTGCTGCATACCGTCGGGCTTTTCACCCGGGCGGCGTCCGGTGGATTTCTCACGCACCTCGTCGTGGCGTATCCGGACGGAGAGTACCGCTCGGTCTGGGAACGCCGTCTGGTAATCGCCGCCTACGTCATCGTGTTCGCGGTGGTGCCGGCCGCCAGCGTGTTCGACGACTCGTCCGTGACGAACCTGCTGCTCATCCACTCGTTCCGCGGTTTCGGTGCCGGGTATGACGTGGTGCAGGGCGCGATGGGTGTCGCGGTCGTCGTGGTGCTCGTCGCCCACTGGCGTGCGGCGGCCGGTAATCCGGCGGCTCGTGAGCGGCTCGCTCCCGTTCTCGCGGTAGGCCTGCTGGGCGCCGTGGTCAGCGCGCTGCGGGCGGCGAGCCCGCACGGTGGATGGCTGCGCCTGCTCCTGGGCCAGCTGTCGCATGGGTCGATGGTGGCCCTGCCGATCGCCTTCCTGATGGGTGTGCTGCGGGTGCGGCTGGGGCGCCGCGGCGTGGTCGATCTTCTCGTGCGGCTGCCGGGGTCGTCCCCGGACGAACTGCAGGCCCTGCTGGCCAAGGCTCTGCGGGACCCGTCGCTGCGGGTCGGCTTCCACCGGCCCGACCACGGCGGATATGTGGACGCGGCCGGGCGGCCGCTGCGCCCGGCATCGGGGCAGGTGGCGACTCCGGTCGAGCGCGACGGGCGCGCGGTGGCGATCCTCCTGCACCACCCGGCGCTGCGGGAGGATCCGCACCGGCTCGCGGCAGTGGGTTCGGCCGCCGCGCTGGAGCTGGACAACCAGCGCCTCGCGGCCGAGGTCCGGGCCCAGCTGATCGACGTGCAGGCGTCCCGGGCGCGCCTCGTCGCGGCCGAGGACCAGGCCCGCCGCGAGCTGGAGCGCAACCTGCACGACGGCGCGCAGCAGCCCGTGGTCGCCACCGCGCTCGAACTGAACATGGCCCGAGGCATCCTCCGCCGGCGCCCCGAGCCGGACGAGGAGCTCGCGCCGATCCTGGCCCGGTGCGCGGCATACGTCGAAGAGGCGTCCGCCCGGATGCGGCTGCTCGCGCGGGGAATCCATCCCGCGGCGGACGGAGACCTGCGGACGCCGCTGGAGGAGCTGATCGGGCGCAGCCCGTTCCCGATCCGGCTTTCGGGCCGCCCCGTCCCCAGCCTGCCACCGCTCGTCGCGACGGCCGCCTACTTCGTCGTCTCCGAGTCGATCACGAACGCGCAGAAGCACGCGCACGCCTCGTCGATCACCATCGAGGTGGAGTACAGCACCGAGCCGGTTGCTGTCGACCCCACCGAAGATGATCAGGATCTCGCTGGCCGCGTCACCGAGTTACGACTGGCGGTCATCGACGACGGGGTCGGCGGGGCGGTGTGCGACGACGGGCCGGACAGCGGTACGGGGCTGGTCGGCATCCGGGACCGGATCGACGCCCTGGGCGGAGAGTTCGAGCTGGAAAGCCCACCTGGAGAGGGGACGGTTGTGCGGATGACGCTGCCGGTCGCACCACGGTGACGCCGTGCGACGCCGTGCCGGCCGCAGCTGCGAGTGGTGTTCGGGATGCTCGGTCGCGGGTGGTGCTCGCCGACGATCATCCGATGTGGCGTTCGGGTCTCGCGCGGTTGCTGACGGCCGAGGGCTTCACGGTGGTCGAGGAGGTGGGCGACGCGGACGCGCTGCGCGCGGCGGTGTCCGCGCGGCGGCCCGACCTGGCGATCGTGGACATCCGGATGCCACCGGGCGGGCGGCTCGACGGGCTCGAGGCCGCGATCGACCTCCGGCGGTCCCAGCCGGGTCTCGCCGTTCTCGTCGTGTCGGAGCATCTCGCGACCGCACACGTCGACCGCCTGATCGGTGACCGCAGGCATGGCATCGGCTACCTGCTCAAGGCACGGTCCGGTGAGGACGACTTCCTCGACGCGGTACGGCGGGTGGCCGGCGGTGGCTGCGCCTTCGACCGCGACATCGTGGAGATCATGCTGGGGGCGACGCGACGGCGGACCGGCCTCGGCGCGCTGACCGACGCCGAGCGGAAGGTGCTCGAACGGGTCGCGCAGGGGAGGTCGAACGCCGCCGTCAGCCTGGATCTCCAGATCAGCCGACGCACCGTGGAAGCGCACATCCGGAGCATCTTCGACAAGCTGGGGCTGCACGACGACGAGGAGCACAACCGCCGGGTCATGGCGGTGCTGATCTACCTCCGCGCGGGCGCGGGCTGACCGGGGTCGGGCGGCGGCTCCCGGTTCCCGGCGGCTCCCGGTTCCGCCGGCGCTCCGACAGCGGCGGGTCTTCACGGTGCCGATCGTGACCGCCCGGTGGCGGCGCCGCATCGGTGCTGGCACCTAGGGCTGCACCGCAAAGGCAGGTGACGGCACGGATGGCAGCGCCATCCGTGCTCAGCACGATGGAGGCGCCGGGAAATCCCGGCGCACCTGCCGGTGAACAGTGGAGCAGTCATGGACGATTCCTCGAACAGCCCGTCGCGCCGCGCACTTCTCGCCGCCGGTCTCGGGGCCGGCTCCGTCGCCCTGAGCGTCGCCACGGCCGGGACGGCCGACGCGATGCTGACCGTGAACTGGTCCCAGACCGACTGGCGGTTCTGCGGCCAGTGTTACTGCCTCGTTCGGCTCGGGGACGCGAAGAACCGGTGCTCGCTCGGCAGCCGGACGCACTGGCTGGTCGGCTGGAACTTCCGTCTGGACTACACGAAGGACTACGGGCCCCATGCTGGTGAGACGCCGCATAAGCAGAGCGCGTGGCTGCGTTGCTCCTACTGCGCGGTGCTGTACTACAAGGATTTCGGTGGAAGCTGTCCTGGCCGGGCCGGCGCGGTCCACAAGACGACGGTCCCGTTCGTGCAGTTCCTCGTGCCGCACGACGTGAACCCGGTGCCGCGGGACCGCCAGTCGCGGTGGCGCTTCTGCACCAAATGCAGCGCGATGTACTTCGACGGTTACGCGCCGGACCGGGGCGTCTGCCGGGGCAACGGCACGCTGGGGCACGCCCCGGCCGGAAACGTGTTCCAGCTGCCGATCTACCACTACTGACCTCCCGCGGCGGTGGGGGAGACGACATGAAGCGGCGGAATGCGGTGGCGTCGGGCCTGCGCAGACTGGCGGCCACCGGCCTCGCGCTGGCGATCGCCTCGGTGGTGGCGATCGCCTGCGTACCGGGCGGTGGCGAGGACCCACCGGGTGGCGACCCGCCAGGCGGAGGGTCGGCCCAGCCCGGCCTCGCCGGCTGCCCGACCCTGCATCCGGGGGACCAGGACCCGGTCGACGGTACGGACTGCGTGGCGGCCCTGCAGCAGGCGCTGCGTGACAACGGGTACCCGGACCAGGGGCTGGACGGCCAGTTCGGCTCCGGCACGAAGGCGAATGTGATCGACTTCCAGGCGAAGAACGGGCTGACCGCCGACGGCGTCGTGGGCGGGCAGACCCGGGATGCTCTGCTCTCCACGGGCGGCGGCGGCGGTGGCGGCGGGGGCGGGCAGGATCCGCCCGCCGAGGCGAGGATCGTCGCCGGATGCGCTCCCGAGAACTCACTCGGGGCCACCTGCCCGATCACCGGCTCGGGCTTCGCGCCGGGAGAGAAGGTCCGCCTCGACTTCTTCCTGCCGGCCGGTGGCGCCTCCGGTGACGCCGCGGTGGCGGACGACCAGGGTGCCTTCACGTTCACGTTCACGAACGAGCCGCATATCGCGAACACGGGAACGATCCACGTCGTGGCGACCGGTGAGCAGTCGAAGCGCRCCGCGAACGCCCAGTTCATCCAGGACGGATCCGCGGGTTCCGGCCCGGCCGAGATCCATTGCGTGCGCATCGACAACGACGGGTACGGGTTCACCTACGCCGGATCCGGATTCGGCGCCAACGAACCGGTCGAGGTGACCATCGCCCCGGACTCGAATGACCCGGAAACAATCTCGGAAACCGCACACGACGATGGATCGATCCAGCGAGGTATCAACTATCCGGTGAAGCAGGGAATCCATATCGGCCTGCGGGCCCGGGGTAGGACCACCGGCCGGGAGGCCAGCTCGACCGTTTACTGGGCGGGCCCGAGCAGCACGTCGACGAAGTGCTGACATCCGCTCGCAGAGAGGACCTTACTCGGCCGCTCAGTGCGTCGCCGACGCCGGCCTCGTCCTACGAGCCGTCTCCGCCATCGGTGAATCCGACGACTGCCGGACCTCTCTACCGCACAGGCCAGGAGATCTCGCTCGCGGGGGAGACCTCCGCCGTGTTCCCCCGGGAAGTTCCCGGCTTCCCGGGGGACGCTGCGGTGACGACGGGCTCTGGTGGAGCGACCTGTGCCCGCCGGTGACCGTGCCCGGCCGACCCGGTCCCGCGAAACGGGCCGGATGCGCCGCTGTCGTGAACAATGCCGGACGGAACCCCGCGGTGACGGGGCCGGTCGGCGTGTCGCTGCCAGCGCAACCGACCGCCCGCCACAGGCCGGTCGAACCTGGCGCCGGACCACCCGCGCACCCCGGCGAAGCGGCCCCGCTCCCGGCGCCGAGTTGCACCGGGAGCCGCGAGCAGCACGTGCGAGCAGCACGGCTAGTGACGCCTGCGGCCGTCTGATTCGCTGTCCGGCGCCGTGGCCGCGGTCAGCTCCCGCACGCGGCGCTCCGCGGGGCGTCGGCGGCGGGGGAACCGGGCGGTCCGGCCCCCGCCCCGGTTGCCCCCGCCGCGGTGGCTGACGCTCCGGTCGCCCACGCCCACGCCCACGCCCTCGCCCACGCCCACGCCCACGCCCTCGCCCACGCCCACGCCCTCGGCCGGGCCGGATGCGGGGCGCAGTGGGCGGTCCGTGCCGCCCGTGTTCGCGGCCTCGATGGCCGGGCGCTCGCCGATGGTGCCGCTGTCGATCGCCGCCCGGTCCCCTGCTCCTGCCGCTGCAACGGGGCGGGCGTCGCGGGCATGACGGGACTGCGCGGTCGTCGGCGTGCCGGCGCCACCTTCGAGCCCGTCCGGTACCCGACGCGCCGGCCTGGGCCCGCCGGGCAGCGCCCTTGTGGGGGGCAGCGCCGCGCCGAACCGCGCGAGACGTCCGTAGTAGTGCGCGAGGTGCAGGTGATAGTCGAGGTCACCGGTGGTGGGGAAGGTGGCGGAGCAGCCGAGATCCTCGCGCGGGCAGCGGTACAACGTCATGGCGGGTCCTCCTACCGGAAACCGGCGTGGAACGCTTGGCCCGACGGTACGTCCCTGCTCCGGTGAACGCACGGCCGGAAGAGCAGACTGGGGGCATGGCAAACGTGTCCCACGATCCCTCCGAGGACCCTGTGGCGGTCAGGCAGAGACCGGCCGCCGCGCCCGCCGCGCCCGCCGGGCGGCCAGCCGGTGCCCGACCGGCACTCACGGCCGAGTCCGAGGTCGTGGACCTGTGTCGGGACATGCTGCGCTTCGAGTCGGTCAACCGCGGGAACGGTGAGGGCCACGAGCGGCCGATCGCCGAGTACGTGGCCGAGAAGCTGGCCGAGGTGGGGCTGGAGCCCGTCCTGCTCGAGTCCGCCCCGGGGCGGACGAGCGTGGTGACCCGGGTGGCCGGCGCGGACCCGACCCGGTCCCCGCTGCTGATCCACGGCCATCTGGACGTGGTGCCGGCGGATCCGTCCGACTGGCGCGTGCACCCGTTCGCCGGGGAGGAGGTGGACGGATGTCTCTGGGGCCGCGGCGCCATCGACATGAAGGACATGGACGCGATGACCCTGGCGGTCGTCCGTGACCTGGCCCGATCGGGCCGCCGGCCGCCGCGTGACCTTGTCGTGGCCTTTGTTGCCGACGAGGAGGCCGGCGGCACGCTGGGGGCGCGCTGGCTGGTGGACAACCATCCCGACCATTTCGCCGACTGCACCGAGGCGATCAGCGAGGTCGGCGGCTTCTCCTACACGGTTTCGGACGACCTGCGGCTGTATCTCATCGAGACCGCGGAAAAGGGCATCGCCTGGATGAAGCTCACCGTGGCGGGCCGGGCCGGGCATGGGTCCATGCTCAGCGAGGACAACGCGGTGACGAAGCTGTGCGAGGCGGTGGCCCGGCTCGGCCGGCACCAGTTCCCGATCGTCGTCACGCCGACCGTGCGGGTGTTCCTCGACTCGCTCGGGGAGGCGCTGGGCATCGAGCTCGACGCGGGCGACATCGAGAGCACGATCGCGAAGCTGGGGCCGATCGCCCGGATGGTCGGGGCGACGATCCGCAACACCGTGAACCCGACCCAGCTGGTGGCCGGGCACAAGGTGAACGTGATTCCCGGCGAGGCCACGGCCTACGTCGACGGTCGGTACCTGCCCGGGCAGGAGGAGGAGTTCCTGCGCCAGGTGGACGAGCTGATCGGGCCCGAGGTGCGCCGTGAATGGGTGGTGAACGACCAGGCGGTGGAAACCGGTTTCGACGGCCCGCTGGTGGACGCGATGGCCGGCGCGCTGCGTGCGGAGGACCCGGCGGCCCGGGCGGTGCCCTACATGCTCTCCGGCGGGACCGACGCGAAGTCGTTCTCCCGGCTCGGCATCCGCTGTTTCGGCTTCTCCCCGCTGCTGCTGCCGCCGGACCTCGACTTCGCCGGCATGTTCCACGGCGTGGACGAGCGGGTTCCGGTCGAGTCGCTGCGCTTCGGTGTGCGGGTGCTGGACCGTTTCCTCGCGGCTTCCTGACCGCGTGACGTGACGCCGTCCCGGCGTCACCTGACGCCGGGACGGAACGAGACGAGCCCGTCCCGGGCGCATCCCCGGGACGGGCTCATCGTTTGTTCTGTTCCGCTGCCTCGCCGGCCTGGCAGTTCTCCGGCCTGACGTTCGCCGGCCTGACGTTCGGCGGCCTGGTGGCTCACCGGTTCGCCGGTGCGGTGCCCGGTCGGTCAGGCGGTGCCGGCGGAGGCGGTGCCACCGGTCGCCGGGCTGTCCGGGGTCAGCCGGGACGGCTCGGCTGTCGCCTTGCGGGCCTTGGGCACCGCGCCCGGCTGCGCGGCCGGCCGGGTCACCGCCGACGAGCCACGGGAGGCCCAGTCGTCCGGCAGCGTCGGGAAGAACCCGTCGCCGAGGCGTTGCAGCGCCGACCGGGCGAAGATCTGCTGCTGGGTGACCGTGCGCTCCGAGCGGCCGCGGCCGATGAAGCTCACCGTCCAGTGCAGCAGGGTGGTCACCCGGTGCTTGAACCCGATGATGTAGACGAGGTGCACCGCGAGCCACATCAGCCAGGCCAGGAACCCGCTGAGCTGCACGCCCTTGATGCTGGCCACCGCGCTGAAGCGCGAGATCGTGGCCATGCTGCCCTTGTCCTTGTACTCGAAGTTGCGCATCGGCGGGCCGCTGCGCAGCCGGGTGGCGATCGTCTTGGCGGCGTACTGGCCGCCCTGGATCGCGACCTGGGCGACACCGGGCAGCCGGTCGAGGGTGGCCATGTCGCCGACGACGAAGACCTCGGGGTGACCGGGCAGGGTCAGGTCGGGCTGCACCTGGATCCGGCCGGCCCGGTCCAGCACGGCGCCGGACTGCTCGGCGAGCTGCTTGCCCAGCGGGCTGGCAGCGACACCGGCGGCCCAGATCTTGCAGACCGACTCGATCCGGCGCCGGTTGCCGTCGGAGTCCTCGACGTCGATGCCACGGGAATCGACGTTGATGACCCGGGCACCGAGCTGGATCTCGACCCCGATCTTCTCCAGCTTGGCGGTGGCCTTGGCGGCGAGCTTCTCGCCGAACGTCCCCAGCACGGTCGGGGCGGCGTCGAGCAGGATGATCCGGGCCTTGGTCGTGTCGATGCGCCGGAAGTCGTGGCGCAGCGTGCGGTGCGCCATCTCGGCGATCTGACCGGCCATCTCGACGCCGGTCGGGCCGGCACCGACGACCACGAAGGTCATGTAGCGCGCGACGTCCTCCGGGTTGGGGGCGGTCTCGGCGACCTCGAAGGCGCCGAAGATCCGTCCGCGCAGCTCCAGCGCGTCGTCGATGCTCTTCATGCCGGGCGCGTGCTCGGCGAAGTGGTCGTTGCCGAAGTACGACTGGCCCGCGCCGGCGGCGACGATCAGGCTGTCGTAGGGCTGCACGTCCGACCGCCCCAGCAGGTTCGACGTCACCGTCTTCGCGGCGAGATCGATCTCGGTGACCTCACCCATGATCACCCGCGCGTTCGTCTGGCGGCGCAGCACCTCGCGGGTGGCCGGGGCGATCTCGCCCTCGGACAGGATGCCCGTCGCCACCTGATAAAGCAGTGGCTGGAACAGGTGATGTGTGGTCTTTGCGACGACAGTCACCTCGACGGGCTCGCGGCGCAGCGCCTGGGTGGCGAACAGCCCGCCGAAACCCGAGCCGATGACTACGACCCGGTGCTTTTGGTGTCCGTCGCTCGTAGCGGTCACAATCGCTCCCCACATGCCGATGGGTCTCTGACGGAGTGGTTCACGGTCCGTCCGCCTCACCATCTTCCGCCGTGAATCGGAGCGGGGATCGTGGCGATACTCACGTCTCACCCGGCGATGTCCGTCCCGGCGGGTCGGACGTCACATCTGCCGTGCTGTGCCAATTCACCTTTGGCAGGTTGTCGGTGGCGTGGGCCCGCTGCGGTCGGTGACCGGGCCGCCGGGTCAGGTGGGGAGATAACCGGGCAAGCCGCCCGGCCGGCGCCGTCGGCGTAGCACTACTCGGCGGGTCCCATCGGGGTAGATACGGGAGCGATCAAGCTCCCAGTCCCCGAACTCGGCGTGCAGGGTGAGGATCGCCACCGCGGTTCGCCGGTCGGTGCCCGGGGGCATCGTCAGCTTCTGGTACTCGAGCTCCCTGTCGACCAAGGTGCCTGCACCTCCCGTTTCGCCGGCCCGGTGAGCGCACGGACGCCCGCTCGATCACCGGCTCCCAACCCGCCTGCGCGCGTCTCGCGCGCACCTGTTCGGTCACCGTGACACCGGGGACCTTGATGAACGCACGGTGTCCTGGAAAGAAACCTTGTCGTAGCGGTCGATCGCGCACAAGCCGTTGTCGGGTGTGCCGTGGGGAAAAGTCACACCGATCCCGGTCGACGGGGACGGCGGGGCGCCCCGCCAGGGCACCGGACAGGGGCGCCGGACAACGACATCCCGCGTTGCCGGGGGTGAAGTGCGCGGCAATGGGACGCCGCGGGCGACATTGGCCGGCCTGCCCGGCGGAATTTCGGACCAGCACGGAACGACCAGGCCACGGAAGTCCGGTGAGGCGAACGGTGGCGCGGCGACGGCGCGAGAAAACGACGCCGGCCCGGTCCGTCAGACGACGGCCCGGGCGCGGCGACGCCCGCCAGGGGACGTCAGGGCACGTACGAGAGCGTGAACGCGAGGGTCGCGTAGACGGTCATCGCCGCGGCGGAGACGGTGATCACGAACGTCCACACCTCGCGGCGGGCTGTGGCCAGGGCGGCAACGAGGAGGAACGGGAACGCGCCGTAGAGGTAGCGCTCGGAGGAGTCGAGGTTGCTGCCGGTCACGATCGCCAGCAGCACGAGCGTCGACCAGACCGGGTACGACACGGGCAGCCAGCGGAACATGACCACCAGGGCGAGCACGGCCAGCACCAGCCAGGGCACATGCAGGGCCGTGCCCAGCTCGCCGCTGGTCGCGCCGCGGGCCGCGTCGATGATCGTCGAAAGCGGGTTGGCGCTGCTGCCGTGCCGGGCCGCGTCACGTTGCATCGTCAGCGGGGCGAGCCCGTCACCGTGGGCGGACGCGGACCACAGCAGGTAGATCCCGGCTCCGGCCAGCGGGGCGACGAGCGCGCCGAGCCGGCCGGCCAGCTCACGCCCGCCGCCACCGGCAGGCCGGCCGCCAGCCTGCCCGCCGCCGGTCGTCGGCGGCGCGGAGGCGTCGGGCGCTCCGGGCGCTCCGGGTGGGAGCAGCGGGGTGGGCGGGCCCGGTGCTCCGGCAGGCCCCAGCCGGCCCAGCAGCGGGAGGCGCAGCCCGCGGGCCGCCTCGATCGCGACCGGCACGGCGAGCAGCAGGCCCAACGGCCGGCACAGGCCGCCGAGCAGCCCGGCGACGATCGCGATCTCCCAGCGGCGGGTCCGCGCCCCGAACAGGACCGCCGCGGCCAGCAGCCCCGCCAGCGCCTCGGCGTAGCCCATCACCAGCACGAAGGCGGGCGGCGCCAGCGCCCCGATCCAGATGACCCGGCGGGTCGTGTCGTCGTCGAAACCCTCGGCCCGCGCGACGCCGACCAGCACCAGGGCGAACGCGACGGCGATGAGGTTCACCAGGACGAGCAGCACGGCCCCGGCGTGGCCGCCCGCGCCGGGCAGGGCCGTGAACAGGCGGACCAGCAGGGGGAGCAGGGGGAAGAAACGCCGGCTCTCGTCACCGGCCCCGTCGTAGCCGTGCTCGGCGATGGTGAGGTACCAGCCGGCGTCCCAGCCGAGCAGGTCGGTCGTCTCAAGCGTGACGCCGCCGTCCTCGCTGGCGCTGTCCGCGATGAACCGGGTCAGCGCCAGCGCCGCGCCGACGACCACCCGTGCGGCTACCCAGGCGACGAGGACGTCCCGCAGATACCAGCGGCGGGCCCAGGCCCGGGCCCGTGCGGCCGACGTGCGGTCACCACGGCTGACCCCGTGCCTGCCCCGGGCCGGCTTCTCCCGTCGCGGCTGCGGCGTCTCCCGCGTACCCGGAGGCTGCCGTGGCGCCTCCGGGTACGCGGGCTGGCGCGCTGCGGTCATGACACCCGGAACCGCAGCAGGGCGTAGTTCTCGTACACGCGGGCCGGAATGCCCTGCGTCATCACCTCGTCGGCCAGCGGGCGCTGCTCCTGCAGCGTCGTGCGCACCTGGGTGCAGAGCTCCTCGTAGGTCCGGTACGCGCCGGAGCCGGCCATGAACACGGTGTGTGATCCGGCCTCGGCCAGCGCACGCTCGGCGACCGCGACGCCGTTGGCCTTCTTGTTCCGCTCCTCGTAGTCGACCCAGTTCACCCGGTCGGGCGGTGCGTAGGTCGGGACCACGTAGACCTTGAGCCAGGAGGGCACGGTGCGGGCCAGACCCGGCCCGAGCTGGTCCGGGCACACCAGCAGGACGTCACCGGGCTTGGACAGCCGGGTGAGGACCGCGGCGGCCTCGCCGGCCTGGCTGCGTTCCCGCCGGACGTCGCTCGTCCCGGCGACGACGCCGATCAGCGCGGCGAGCACGACCACGCCGCGGAAGACCCGCCGGTCCGCCAGCATCGTGGCGCCGAGGCCGACCACGAGGAGGAACGGGACGAACGCGGTCGCCGTGTAGCGGTCGGCCCAGGCGTTGCCGACCGCCTTGCCGGCCGCCACCGCGACGATCAGGGTCCCGGTGGCGAGGAAGAACAGCGTGCGGCCCGGTTCGAGGCCCTTCAGGTCGAGCAGCATGAACCGGCCCCCGAGGGGACGTCCCGCGATACCGGCGGCGACCAGACCGGTCACGATGAACAGCAGCAGCCGTCCGAGGGTGGTCGGTCCGCCGGCCCACTGCCCGTAGGCGTGGGTGACCGCGGCGAAGCTCGCCGGCTCCCCCCAGGGGGTGCCGGTGTGGGCCAGCTGGGAGAAGAAGTTCGACAGCCAGGGCGCGAACACCAGGCCCCCGGCGATCAGCCCGACCACACCGGCCAGCGGGCCACGCCGGTGCCACTGCGGGACGGTGCGGGTGGCACCCCCGGCCGCGTCGGCCAGCAGCTCGGCCGGGCTCGCGCCGGCGCGGGCACCACCACCCGCCGGATCCGCCGGCTGCGTCCCGGCGGTCGCCGGCGCCAGGCCGCCGGCCGCGTGCGGCATGCTCCCGGCCGCCGTGTGTGCGGGGTTCCCCGCCGCATGCGCCGGATTCCCCGCAGCCGGCCATCCGGGCACGGCAGCCGGCGCGGCCGCCGCAGGGGGGCGCGGCGCGCGTACGGCGCCAGGGCGGTGCCCACCCCGGCCACGCCCGGCGCGGGCGCGCCGGGTGGCCTGCGCCGCGGCGATCCGGGGCCGGATGATGATCAGCCCGATGAGCCACGCGCCGACCGTCAGCAGGACGTAGAGGCACCAGTAGTGCGTCAGCGCGAGACAGCCCGCGCACAGCGCGAGCAGCGCGATGTTCTTCACGGCGGGATCGCGCAGCACCCGTTCCAGAGCCAGCCCGCCCAGCGCCGTGAGCAGCACGATCAGGCTGTACATCCGGGTCTCGGTGCCGAAGTACAGCGCGAACGGGGAGGTCAGGTAGAGCACGACCGCGACCTTCGCGGCCCGCTCGCCGACCAGCTGGCGCCCGAGGAGGAAGATCGGCACCGCCGAGAGCAGGTTGATCACCGCGGACATCGCCCGCACCGCACCCGCGCCGTCGCCGAACAGGCCCACCCACCCGTGCAGGAGGATGTAGTACAGCGGCGGCGAACCGTCCTCCAGCAGCCCGTCCCACATCGTCGGGCCGGCGCCGGACAGGGGGAGGCGGGCGATGGCCACGCTCTGCGCCTCGTCGAGCCAGAGCGGCTGGCGTGCGCTGAAGCGCACCGCCACGGCCCCGGCGATGATCAGAACGAGCGCGGCCCGGAAGATCCGGTCCTCGCGGCCGGGTCGCGCCCCGACCCGTTCAGCCGGCTCGGAGGGGTTTTCCGCCGGCCGCACCGCGACGTCGGTCACGGTCAGTCCCTTCGGTGTGCCAGGGGTGCGGTGCGCGAGGGCCGGGGCTGCCCAGGCAGGCACCCGGCGCTCGCTCGCGCCCGTTGCTACTGGTGAACGTGGACGCGTTCACAATGACGCGTGACGCCGCGGGTCGGCCACGCGAAGGCAGGCGGCGGGCTCGTCGGGAGCCCCCGGCCGTGTCACGGAGGGAGTCCCGACGCCGCCGCCGCGCGTCGCCTAGGCGCGCTTCGAGGAGGACTCCTCGTGGTAGTCCTCCTCGACGTTGACCTCCCAGACGTCGTGGGACTTTCCGTCGATGATGTTCTCAACCGTCAGCATCGCGGTGAGCATCGAGTGGTCCTGGTTGTTGTACCGGTGCATACCGTTACGGCCGACCGGGTGGACGTTGGGAGCGTTGTCCTCGAGCCAGCCGCGGATGATGTCGACGTTCTTCTTGTACTCCGTGTCGTAGTACGGGTACGCCTTGGGCATCCGCACGACGTAGCCGGTCTCGACCTGGCCGGCGCGGACGAGGCCGAGCCGGGCCAGCTCCCGGGTGCCCAGCGCGATCAGGTCCTCGTCGGACGAGTTCCACATCCCGTCGCCCTCGAAGACGAAGTACTCCAGGCCCAGGCAGGTCTTGCCGTCCTTCACCAGGAACGGCGACCAGGACGAGAAGTTCTGGATGCGGCCGACCTTGACGTCCGGGGAGTGGATGTAGATCCAGTTGTCCGGGAACCCGGCCGACTCGGGAACGACCAGCGCCACGGTGAGGAAGTCGCGGTACTTCAGGGCGTTCGCGGCGGCGAGGACGCGCGGCGGAACCGGCGGGTCCATCACGCGCACCAGCGAGGAGAAGGACATCGAGGAGATGAACTGGTCACCCGTGTACTGGTACTCGGTGCCGATGTCCGTCCGCGACGACTCCGGCGCGCCCGCGCCGGGCCCGTAGCCACCCGTGACCACCGTGGTGACACCGGTGGCCTTGCCGTTCTCGTGGTGGATCTTCTTGACCTTCTCCTCGAAGACGATCCGGCCACCCTGCTTGGTGATCTTGTCTGCGGCGGTCTCCCACATCATTCCCGGCCCGTACTTCGGGTACTGGAACTCCTCGATGAGGGAGGTGATGTCCGTCTGGTTGCGCTTCGGCAGCACCGCGTTGATGACGGCGTTGCTCAGGGACAGGCTCTTGATCCGCTGAGCGGCCCAGTCGGAGGGCATCTCGCTGACGGGAACGCCCCAGACCTTCTCGGTGTAGGTCTTGAAGAAGGTGCGGTAGAGCCGCCAGCCGAATCGCGCGACCAGCCAGTTCTCGTAGTTCGACTGGTCCTTCGGCGGGCGCACCCGGGCCGCCGCGTAGGAGCCGATGCAACGCGCCGCCTCCAGCACGCCCAGGCCACCCAGGGCGTTTCCTGGCTTCAGCGGGTAGTCGAAGAACTTGTTGTTGTAGTAAATGCGGCTGGAACGCGGCCGGAGCAGGAAGTCCTCATCCGGCAGAATCTCGTGCCACAGCTTCTCGACCTCGGGAACCTTGGTGAAGAAACGGTGGCCACCGATGTCGAAACGCCAGCCGTCCCGCTCGGCCGTGCGGCTGATTCCGCCGACCACCGAGTCACCCTCGATAATCGTCACGGGGATCTCCCGCTTCATCAGCTCCCAGCCGGCGGAGAGACCGGCCGGCCCGGCTCCGATGACGACTACCTCTGGCTTTTCGGTCACTGTGCCGGACCTCTCCTCAACAACATCGTCCGTGGTCAGTCGGGGGACGCACAGGCGGCGCGTTTCGCGCCCGCGGCTGGCTGGACCCCTCCCGGTGCCGGAACCTTCGCATCCGGCCTCCGGGGCAGTCTCGCATGGGAGTTACCGCCGCTTCACCGGACCCCCCGGTGGGGCGCCGATATCGGCCCGGCACACCTGATGCGGTGGGCCTTGCCCGGGCGGCGCCGCTCCAGTGTGCCTGACCTCGGCGGCCGACCCGCCGGGCGCTCTGGCATGGTGCGGACATGCCTCGCGCACTGCCCACCCCGCGTGTTCCGGAGCCGGCGCTGCTCCTGGCCGGCTGGTGCGGCTGCGCGGTGGGCATCAGCCTGTCGGACGGCAGGTACAGCCCCCTCGCGCTCGTCATGGTGCTGCTGGGCGCCGCCGCGGCCGTGGCCGCCCTCGCCGTTTCTCCGGTGGCGGGTCTCACACCGGGCGGCGGGTCCCCGACGTCGCGGCGCGGGTGGGGTGGCACGGCGGCAGGGTTCGCCCCCCGGGCGGTGATCGTCCTGTGTGGCGTCGTTGTCGCGGCCGGCCCGCTCGTGCGTCACCCTCGCTACTACGCCGCGGGCCCGGCCGCGGCCGTGGCGGACGTCCTGGCGGCCGCCGCGGGGCTGCTCGCCGGGGCAGCACTGCTCAGCGCCGCCCGCACGGCCAGGCCCGCAGGTCCGGCCGGCGCGGACGCTGCGCGGTCCGGGTCCGGGTCCGGGGTGGGGGCCAGGGTGGGCCTGGGCCTGGCCGGGAGCCGGGGGCCGTGGTGGGCGCGGTCCTGGGTGTTCTGGGCGGTGCTCGGCCTCGCGGTCGCCGCCGGCGTCGCCACCATCGTCGCCGCGCCGCGGCCCCGGATCGACGTGTTCCACCTGCTGCAGGGCTCGACGTCAGGGCTGGCCGACGGCGAGAACATGTACCGCCAGCAGTGGGGGCCCGACCCGGTGACCTACGCCCACACCGCGGGCGGGCTCTTCGACGTCTACCCCTACCTGCCGGGCACCTCGCTGCTGCTGGCGCCGTTTCGGTGGGTATTCGGTGACGTCCGGTACGGCCTGCTTCTGGCGGTTGCCTGCGCGGCGGTCATCGCCCGCCCACACGGCGCAGGGCACGGTACCGCGGGCCCGGGCACGGACATGTCCACCGGCACCGGCCCGCGCGTCACCCGGCTCCTTCCGCTCCTGCTCGTCGTGTTCCCGGAGTCGATGTACGCGCTGCAGCAGTCGTGGACGGAGCCGCTGCTCGTGGTGGCGCTCGCCGTGATGGTCCGGGCGGTCACCACCGGCCGCACCCGGCTGGCCGTGGTCGCCCTCGCGCTGGCGTTGGCCAGTAAGCAGCATGTGGCGCTGCTTCTGCCGGTCGCGGCCTGCTGGCCGGCCTTCGGCCCGCGCCGGGCGCTGGCGTCGGCCGGCCTCGGGCTGGCGGTGGTGGCGCCCTGGATCGTGACGGCACCGCGGGACTTCTTCGCCGACGCTGTCCGCACCAACCTCGACTACCCGGTGCTCGACCACTCGCTTTCGCTGCCGGGCTGGGCCCACCATTTCGGGATCACGCTCGGCTTCGGCGCGACCGCCGCCGTGCTGGCTGGCAGCTACCTGCTGGCCTGGCGGGCCCGCGGGGGCGCGGCAGGCTTCTGCGCGGGCTCGGCGGTGGTCCTGCTCGGGCTGGATCTGATGAACAAGCAGACCTTCTTCAACCACTACACGCTGCCGATGGCTCTGCTCGTCCTGGCGGCGACCAGCACGGCGGCCGCGCGGGGCCACCTCGTGGCCCCGCCGCAGCTCAGGGCGCGGCCTCGGCGTGCCGCGGACGGTCAGCGTGCCGCGGAGGGTCAGCGTGCCGCGGAGGGTCAGCGTGCCGCGGACGGTCAGCGCAGAGTGGAGAACCGCTCCAACGCCGCGCCCTCGTAAAGATTGCGCTTCTCGACCTGCAACGCACGGTCGCGCAGCGCCGCGAGCTGGTCGGAGACCACCGCGCAGGCACCTTCCAGGAATCGGTACCCATCGGCCCGCACGAGCAGCACGGCGTGGTCGGGCCCGGCGAGCCCGTTCACCTCGGCGGCGAAGGCCGCGCCGTTCGCGCGCTTCATCCGGTCCGCGTAGTCGACCCAGTCGACGAGGGCGGGGCCGGTCTCGTCGGCGTAGACGATCTCCCGGACGTCGATGTCGCCGCGGCGCACGATCGCCCGGTGCACCGCCGGGCCCAACTGGTCCGGGCAGTAGGCGACGACGTCGCCCGGCCGGGCGATCCGGGCGATCCGGTCGGCGATCTCACCGGCCTGGGTCCGTTCGGTGCGGGCGAGCTGGTACCCGCCGATCAGCCCGCTGACCGAGGCGATGACGAGCACGGCCACGAACGCGCGGTGAACAGGCAGGTGGGCGATGCCCAGCGCGGCCAGCAGGAGGCAGGCCGGCAGGGCGATGCCGGTGTACCGCTCCGCGTAGGCGCTGCCGCCGAACATGTTGACGAAGTAGGCCAGTACGAGCGGAACGAGCCAGATCGCCGCGAGGTACCGGCCCGGCGTGCGCCCGGAGATCTTGACGTGGAGCTCGCGGCCCAGGGGCCTGGCGGTGAGCCCGATCAGCGCGCCGCCGAGCAGGATGACGCCCAGCAGGGCCCCGGTCGACTGCGGCCCGGCCCAGTCGAAGACGGTGTCGAGCAGTACCTGAGCCTGCACCCGCGGTGCCCAGGGCGTCCCGGTGTGCAGCATCTGGAAGAGGAACACCGGCATCCACGGCGCGAAGAGCAACGCCGAGGCCGCCATCGCGGCGAACGCGCGCAGCGCCGGGCGGCGGTAGCCGGGCCGGCGCCGCGCCTGCACGAGCAGGAACGCCGCCACCGTGAACACCAGCAGGAACGTCCAGTAGTGCGTGTAGACCAGGGCGGCCGTCGCGAGTGTCAGCAGGGCCAGCCGAAACGGGCTGCTGCGGTTCAGCGCCCCGATCGCCGCGAACCCGAAGACCAGCACCAGCAGGACGACCAGCGAGTACATCCGCGCCTCGCTGCCGTAGCGGATCGCGTACGGCGAACAGGCGAAGAGCAGCAGGGCGGCGCGCCCGACGCGCTGTTCGGCTGTCGGCCCGCCGTTGCCGAGCGCGGTCGCGTAGCGGCCCACACGCCGCCCGGCCAGCCAGGCCAGCGGCAGCGTGGCGAGCGAGAGCACACCGGACAGGGCCCGGACGGCGACGTCGCCGTCACCGAACAGCGTGATCCACCCGTGCAGGAGAAGGTAGTACAACGGCGGCGAGCCGTCGTGGCGGAGCGCCTCGAGCAGGTCGGGCACCGACCGGGACGCGATCCCGACGGTCAGCGACTCGTCCAGCCACAGATGACTCGGCGTGGCGAAGCGGAGCACGGCACCGGTCACGACCGCCAGCAGCGTCCCGACGAGGACGAGCTGGGGTGCCGCGGCCACCGTCCACTGCCGGGCCAGCCCCAGCCCGGCCGCCCAGCGCTGCGACCACCCCGGTCGGACGCCCTCGGGAGCGGATCGCCGCGCGGACTCCCGCGGGTCGGCCGGCGTGGCGGCCTGCCTGACCGGCACGGCCTGCTCACCCGGCCCCGCCAGCTCGATCGGCACCCGCTGGGCGAGCACGGGACCGTGGGCGGGCGTCTCGGCCGCGGCCGGCGCCTCGCCCGTCTCGTGGGCCTCCAGAACCGGTGCCTGCCCCGGTTCCGAGCTGGTGCCCGGCGCCGAGGACGATTTCCCGACCTGCCCGGTCGGCAGGTCGTCAGGGCTCACCACCCGAACGCTACCCATTCGTGTGCCACGCGATCTTCGTCAGGTCGGGTTCGGCGCCCCGCGACAGCTTCATGACAGGTTTCCTGGCAGTCCTGTGCCCCATGACGTGTTCCTCATGACGGGCTGCCTCATGACGATCCCGCCCGCGTACCGGCCTGCGCCGGTACGGCCAGCGCGTCGGCCCGGCTGCTCGGGCCGCGCCGGCCGCTCTCGTTCGGCGTGTCGTCGGCCGGCAGCTCGTCGGCCGGCAGCTCGTCGGTGTCGTCGTAGGCGTCCTCGTCGTCGTCCACACCCGGGCCGAAGGGGTCGACCGAGCCACCGGCCAGCAGCGCGGGCAGCAGCGTCGCCCGCCGCCGCCCGCCAGCGTCACGCACCGCCGCGCGCAGCGCCGGGCCGTTCACCGAGACGATCGAGAGATGACTGCGGGCCCGGGTCATCGCCGTGTAGACCAGCGGGCGGTTCAGCATGCGACCGGCCTCCGGGGGGAACACGCCCACCACGGCGGCCCACTCGCTGCCCTGGGCGCGATGCACCGTGACGGCCCAGCCGTGCCGCAGGTCCACCACACCGTGCGACGGGATGTCGAGCTCCCCGCCGGGGAAGGCCACCCGCAGCGCGCCCCGCTCACCGAGCGCCACGACGACGCCGATCTCGCCGTTGGCGAACCCCAGGTCCAGATGGTTCGCCGTCGCCACGACCCGGTCGCCCACATCGAACCCGGAGACCTCACCGGGGCCGGGGTTGAGCGCCTTCTTGAGCGCGGTGTTCAGCGCGGTGGTTCCGGCCGGCCCGCCGTGCACCGGGGTCACGACCTGCACCTCGGCGGACGGGATGCCCAGCGCCCGCGGGATCGAGTCGGTGACGAGCTGGACGACCCGGTGGGCGGCCTCACCGGAGGTACGCGCCGGCACGACGACGACCTCGCGGCCGGGGCCGCTGGGCGGCGGAGGCAGCTCGCCCTGGCGGACCGCCGCGGCCATCGTCGCGATCGCGCCACCGTCCGCCTGCCGGTAGAGCCGGGTCAGCTCGGTGACGGGAACGATCTCGGACTCCAGCAGGTCGGCGAGCAGCTGGCCCGGCCCGATGCTCGGCAGCTGGGCGGGATCACCCACGAGAAGGAGATGGGTGCCGTCCGCGCACGCGTCCAGCAGCGCCGCGCCGAGCTCGGCGTCGACCATCGAGGTCTCGTCGACGACCACCAGGTCCGCCTCGAGCGGGTTGTGCTCGTCGCGGGTGAAGCCACCGCCGCGGCCCTGGGCACCGAGCAGGCGGTGCAGGGTGCTGGCCGGGGCGCCGCACAGCTCCTCCAGCCGCTTGGCGGCCCGCCCCGTCGGCGCGGCGAGCGCCACCTCCACTCCGGCGGCCTCGGCCAGCCGGACGACCGCGGCCACGGTGCGGCTCTTGCCCGTACCGGGACCGCCGGTCAGCACGCTGACGCCGGCCTCGAGCGCGGTGCGCGCGGCCCGCAGCTGGATCTCGTCCAGACCGGCGACGGCGTGGTCAGCGGCGGCACCCTGGTCCACCGACCCGCCCCGTGGGCCGCCGGCCGCACCGGGTGCCGCCGGGCCGGCCGCACCGTCGCCGTGGCCGCCGTCGCCGACCTCGCTCCCGCTCCCGGTGCCGGCCTCGTCGCCATCGGTACCGTCGCCATCGGATTCGTCGTCGTCGGCGTAGTCATCGTCGAACATCGACCGGGGCTCCGGCGCTGGGAGTTCGGAGGCGGCGCCGCCGGAGGGCGTGAGTGCCGGTTCCCCGGGCGACCCGGAGGCCGCCCGCCGGCGCCGCCGGGCCTGGCCGTCCTCGCCGTCGGCGCGCAGGGGCTCTGCCGTCGCGAGCAGGCGTTCCACCCCCTCGGCGATCGCCTGCTCGGCCATCGCGAACCGCTCCAGGGCCACCCGGTCGTCCACCTGGACCACCCGGCCGACCTCGAGTGCGCTGGTCAACGCCGTCAGCGGGTCGGTGACCCCCTCACCTGCCGCGGCCCGGGACACGGCCGCCACCTCGGCGGCGGTGTCACCGGCCCGGCTGGCGGCCCGGCCCAGCAGGTGGGTGACGACCGCCGGGCCACGCCGTGGGTCGGTGCGGCCCAGCCCGAAGTGACGGGCGAAGCGGTCGGCGTCCCCGAGCTCGGCCTCACCACCGTCCAGCAGTGACCAGGGGTCGGCGCGCAGCGCGTCGACCGCCGCGGGGCCCAGCGCCTCGCTCAGGCCGCGCGCGAGCCGGGCCGGCAGCCGAGCCGCGATGAGCAGCTCCACCGCGGCGTAGGTGGCCTCGGCCGCGCGGAACGTGTCGAGCAGGCGCCGGGCCCGCGGCCCGGAGACACCGGGCACCGCCGACAGCCGGGCCAGGTCGACGTCCGCCCGGCCTTCGATGCCGGCCTCGYCGAGGCGGCCGGCCGTCGTCCGGCCCAGGCCCGGCCAGAGACCGGCGGCGCAGAAGGCCGCGAAGACGACCCCGTCGTCTGGACCCGTGCCCGCCGCGGGCGAGGCCGGCCCGCCAGGGTCGGCGGTGGGCGCAAGCGGGATGTCGACGGCGTCTTCGGGCATTGCCGAAGCGTAACGACGGCGTCGGGAGCTCCGGGTACGCCCGCTCGGTAGCGTGGTGCGGTAGGTGGTCCGCGGGTGGTCCGATCACGCGTCGTGACGTCGGCCTCTGGCCGGCGGGCACGTCACGTCTGACCTGGTGCGTGTGTCCGGCCTGGCAGCCGCCGGCCGGTGCTCGGCACCGGCAGCCCCACCCGTGTGCCTGCCGGTGTCCGCTGGTGTCCGCTGCGGGTACGCGCCCCGCACTGGTGAAGGAGAAGTCAGGGTTGACCACAGTCCTGCTGGTCCGGCACGGTCTCACCGAGGTCACCGGCAAGATCCTGCTCGGCTGGACTCCCGGCGTCGGCCTCGACGACCGGGGCCGGGCGCAGGCCGCCGCGCTGGCCGATCGCCTCGCGGAGATCCCGCTGGCCGCGATCGTGTCCAGCCCGCTCGACCGCTGCCAGCAGACAGCCCAGGCGATCGCCGAGCGCCGTCCGGCGGGGCCCGCCGCCGCGGGCGGGCGCCAGCCCGTCCAGACCGACGACCGGGTCGGGGAGTGCCACTACGGCGACTGGACGGGGCAGGAGCTCGCCGTGCTGGCCCGCGACCCGCTCTGGAAGATCGTGCAGAGTCAGCCGAGCGCCATCACCTTCCCGGGCGGCGAGGCGCTGCGCGACACCCAGGCCCGCGGGGTCAACGCGGTGCGCGAGTGGAACGCGCGGCTCGGGCCGGACGCGACCTGGCTGCTGTGCTCACACGGTGACGTGATCCGGACCGTGGTCGCCGACGCGCTCGGCATGCATCTGGACATGTACCACCGGATCACCATCGATCCGTGCTCGCTGACCGTGGTGCGCTACGGCGAGCACCGCCCCTTCGTCCGGCGGATCAACGACATCGGCGGCTCCGTGACCGATCTCCTGCCGGCACCCGCCGCCCCGGTGCCGTCCGCCGGCGCGGTCGCGGAGGGCGGGTCGGGGGCCGACGGCGCGTCGGCCGCACCGGGCGAGGACGAGATCATCGGGGGTGGCGCCGGGGTGGCCCCGGTGGCGAGGGCCGCATCGGGCGGGCACCCGTCCCCCCAGCAGCCGCCGGCGGCGAGACTAGAGCCGTGAGCATTTCCKCGGCCGGTCCCGATCCGGGAGAGGGCCCTGCGCTGGATCCGCTCGACAGCGGCGGGCTGGACGCCTCGCAGGCGCTGGAGCTGCTGCGGTCCGGCGAGCTGGAGATCACCGGCCGGCTCGTCGACGCGAGCAACGCGACCCTGCTGTGCGAGATCCGCCTGGACTGCGCGGTCGCGGATGTCGTGGACGTCGAGGCTGGTGCCGGTGCCGGTGCCGGTGCGGATCCCGGTGGTGATGGTGCCGGCCGGGTCACCAGCGCGCGGTGTGTCTACAAGCCGGTGCGCGGCGAGCGTGCGCTCTGGGACTTCCCCGACGGCACACTGGCCGCCCGGGAGCTCGCGGCCTACGAGATCTCCGAGGCGATGGACCCGGGCATCGTCCCGCCCACGGTGATGCGTCCGGGCCCCTTCGGTGAGGGCATGGTGCAGCTCTGGATCGACGTCGACACGACCGTGGACCTGGTGGAGCTGACCCGTTCGGACGATCCGCGGCTGCGGCGCATCGCACTGTTCGACGCGGTCATCAACAACTCGGACCGCAAGGGCGGGCACCTGCTGCCCGCGCCGTCCGGCCGGGTCTACGGCATCGATCACGGTGTGACGTTTCACACCGACGACAAGCTGCGCACCCTGCTGTGGACCTGGCGGGGGGAACGGTTGACCGCGCGGGAGTGCGCCGTGCTCCGTGGCCTGAGCGAGTCCCTCGGAGGCGATCTGGGTGAGCGTCTGACGCCTCTGCTCACCACCGCGGAACTGGCTGCGCTCCAGGCGAGGGTCGAGCGGCTGCTGGCCCGGCGCCGCTTCCCGATGCCGTCCGCGRACTGGCCGGCCATACCCTGGCCGCCCTTCTGATCAGCGGCGCGCTTTCCGACCGGCCGGGTGGTGCGTCCCGGTCTCGGGCGAGCCGGCCCAGCTTGTCCCGCAGCCCGCTTCGGCGCGGTTACCCTGACACGCATGTACGCGTGGCCCTCTCCCCAGCTTCCCAGGCTTCCCGGACAGGGTCGCGACCTGCGTGTCCTCGACACGGCGAGCGGACGGGTCCGGGCGCTGCGGCCGGGTCCGACGGCCAGCCTCTACGTCTGTGGGATCACCCCCTACGACGCCACGCACCTGGGCCATGCGTTCACCTACCTCACCTACGACCTGGTGCAGCGGGTGCTGCGCGACGCCGGCCACGAGGTGCGTTACGTCCAGAACGTGACGGATGTCGACGACCCGCTGCTGGAGCGCGCCGATCGCGACGGCATCGACTGGCGTGACCTCGCCCGCCGCGAGATCGACCTGTTCCGCTCGGACATGACCGCGCTGCGCGTCCTGCCGCCCGACCACTACGTCGGCGTCGTCGAGGCCGTGCCGCTCATCGTCGAGATGATCGGCCAGCTGGTCGAGCGGGGGGCGGCCTACTCGGTCGAGGGCGACCTGTACTTCTCGGTGTCCTCGGCGAAGGAGTTCGGCGAGGTCGCCGGGCTGAGCCCGGCGCAGATGCTGGCGCTGTCCGCCGAGCGCGGCGGCGACCCGGGCCGGCCGGGCAAGAAGGACCCGCTGGACCCGCTGCTGTGGCGCGCCGAGCGGCCGGGGGAGCCGTCCTGGCCGTCGCCGTTCGGCCCGGGCCGGCCGGGCTGGCACGTCGAGTGCTCCGCCATCGCCCGCCACCATCTGGGCGCCCCGATCGACATCCAGGGCGGCGGCAGCGACCTCGTCTTCCCCCACCATGAGTGCAGCGCCGCGCACGCCGAGGTCGCGGGGGGCACGGCGCCGTTCGCCCGCGCCTACGTACACACGGCCATGGTCGGCCTCGACGGCCACAAGATGTCGAAGTCCCGGGGGAACCTGGAGTTCGTCTCGCGGTTGCTGGCGGGCGGCGCGGACCCCGCGGCGATCAGGCTGGCGCTGCTGCATCATCATCACACCGTGGAGTGGGAGTGGACGCCCGCGGACCTGCCGGCCGCCGACCTGATGGTGCGGCGGTGGCGGGCCGCGGCGGCACTGCCCGCACCCACCGCGCCGGACGCCGGCCGGCTGCTCGCCGTGGTCCGGGAGCGGCTGGCCGACGGACTCGACGCACCGGGAGCCGTCACCGCCGTCGACGAGTGGGTGACGGCCGCGCTCGGTGCTGGCGGTGCCGGTGTGGGCGCTTCGGGGGCATCGGGGGGAACAGACGTGACGGAGTCGGTGACCGTCCGCGATATCGTCGATGCGTTGCTCGGTATTGATCTTGGTTCGGGCCTACCGAGAGGAACGTAGCCGATGGGGGCGCACCACCGCCGGGAAGAGTCCGGCGCCGGCATGGAGCGGCCGACGTTCGACGAGGTCGCCCAGGGATACGACCGCCGCCAGGTCGACGACTACGTCGGTGTCCTGTGGCGGTACGCGAGCGAGGTGACGTCCCGGCTGGCGGCGGCGGAATCGGCACTGCGTCACGAGCGTGACCGCCAGGAGGCCCAGGCCCGCCTCGCCGAGGGCGTCCCCGCGCAGGCGGGCGGGCGGATCGGGCTCATGCTCGAGATCGCGCAGCGGGAGGCGGACGACATCCTCGGCGCGGCCCGTCAGATCGCCCAGTCGGCGCTGGCGGAGGCCGTCGCCGAGGCCGGCGCCAACCATCCGATCGTGCGCGAGGCCCGAGAGCAGGCGGAGAAGCTCCTGCTCGACGCGGTCGAGGAGAGCCGCCGGCTCGCGCTCACCCGACACGAGGACCTCGAGGCCGAGATCGCCCGCGGCACGCACTCGCTGGACGCGCTGCGCCGCCAGCAGGGTGAGATCGTCGGCGCCGTCCTGCGGCTGCGCCGCCTGCTCGGCGAGGACGAGATCGACCGTGCCGTCACCGATCTCGTCCGTTCCGGGCTCGCACCCGAGGGCCTGGCGGGCCACGTCGGCCACGACACCGGCGCCGCGGCAACCGGCGGTGCCGCCACCGGCGCCGCGGCGGCAGGTTCCGTCGGCACCGGTGGCTCCGCCGGCACCGGTGGTTCCGCTGGAGCCGCTGGGACGGCCACCACGGGGAGAGCCGCCACCGGGACGGCTACCGCAGCCACCGCCGCCCCAGCAGCCCCGCAGCCGGGAACGGGTGGTCCCGGCGCGGGTTTCGCCACCGACGGCTACGTGGGCGCGCAGGCGGCCGCCCCGTCCGGGTTCGCGGTGGGGGGAGTCCGGCACGCGACGGCAGGCGGGCGCGCGGGCCCGGCCGCGGCCGCCCGCCGCGGCCGGCACCGCCAGCAGCGCGATGTCGCCGACGCCGAGCCCTACGCGGCGGCGGACTCCTACGCGGCCACCGACCCGTACGCGGCGGCGGACCCGTACGCGGCCACCGACCCGTACGCCACGGCGGACCCGTACGCCACGGCGGACCCGTACGCCGCGACCGGCCCGTACTCGACTCCCGGCCCGCGCTCCGCTGGCAACCCGAGTTCGGCGGCGGGCACCGCCGGCGGATTCGTACCCGCGGGCGCGCAGGGCCGTGGCCCGGCGACCGGCGCGGTGCACATGCCTCCGGCAGGTCACCGGCCGGCGCGCGAGGAGGACATCATCGACGCCGAGATCGTCGAGGAGTGACCTCGCGCCCGCCGCGGCGGGCGCGAGGTGTGCGGTTATTCGCCCCGCCTGCGCAGGTAACGCTCGAACTCCCGGGCGATGGCGTCGCCACTCGCCTCCGGCAGGGCGGTCTCCGGCTCGCGTGACTCCAGCGAGCGGACGTACTCGGCCACCTCGGAGTCGCCGGCGGCGAGCTCGTCCACCTGCCGTTCCCAGGCCTTCGCCTTGTCGGGCAGCTCGCCGAGGGGGATCTCCATGTCGAGGAGGTCCTCGACCCGGCGCAGCAGGGCCAGCGTCGCCTTCGGGCATGGCGGGTTCGCCACGTAGTGCGGCACCGCCGCCCAGAACGACACCGATGCCAGCTCCGCCCGGGAGCAGGCATCGGAGAACACCCCGACGATCCCGGTCGGCCCCTCGTAGCGGGACGCCTCCAGCCCCAGCCGGGCAGCGGTCGCCGGATCCCCGGCGGTGCCGCTGATCGGAACGGGGCGAGTGTGCGGAGAGTCGGCGAGCAGGGCACCCAGCGTGATGACCATGTCGCTGCCCAGCGCGTGGACCGCCTCGATCAGCTCGTCGGTGAACCCCCGCCAGCGCATGTTCGGCTCGAGCCCACGCACCAGCACGAGGTCGGAGTCCGACTTCGCCGGCCGGGCGACCGACAGCCGGGTCGTCGGCCAGGCGATCTTGCGTGAGGCGCCGTCGGTGCCGCTCACCGTCGGCCGGTTCACCTGGAAGTCGTAGTAGTCGTCGGGGTCGATCGCACCGATGACCCGAGCGCCGAAGACGTTCTCCAGGTGCTCAACGGCAGCCGACGATGCGTCGGCGGCGTCGTTCCAGCCCTCGAAGGCGGCCACGACCACCGGCGACCGTAGCTGGCCGACGCCGGAGAACTCGATCACCTACCACCTCCTGCCGCCACCTGGCGGCCCCCAGTCCCCGTAACAGGGCAACGGTACGTCCTCGCCGAGTGCGAGAACGTCTGTCGTCCAGTCTGCCGCGTGATCGCAACCTCCGCCTCAAGGGCGCCGAACAACCCCGGCCCGGGGGCCGTCACCGGCCCCGGGTGTTCCACAACGTCATGTCCCGTCGGAGAGGGTATGCCGCACAGGCGCCACCCGGGTGACGACGGGTCACCGCGGGGCTCCCCGGTGGCCCGCGGGCGGCCTTTCGACCCGGTCCCGGTACCCTTCCGGAAGCGTCCCAAGCGGCCGCGGACCTTTCGGAGGACGACATCCTGTGAGTGATTTGCCGGCGGCGGTTCTGCTCGACATGGACGGTCTGCTGGTCGACACCGAGCCGTTGTGGACGATCGCGGAGCACGAGGCGGCCGCGCGCCTGGGCCGGGAGTTCACCCCCGAGATGAAGCAGGCCATGATCGGGCACGGTATCGACACCGCCGTCCCGATCATGCTGGAGATGCTGGGAGCCCCGGCCGCGGAGGAACCCGCGACCGCCGAGTTCCTGCTGCGCCGGTCGGCCGAGCTCTTCCGGGAGCCGGGGGCGATCATCCCCCAGCCGGGCGCGCCGGAGCTGCTGGGTGTCCTCACCGCCGCGGGTGTGCCGACCGCGCTGGTCTCCTCCTCGTTCCGGTCCCTGGTGGACCCGGTGGTCGCCCTGCTCGGCGCGCGGCACTTCACCGTGACCGTCGCCGGCGACGAGGTCGAGCGGCGCAAGCCGCACCCCGACCCGTACCTGGCCGCCACTCGGCTGCTCGGCGTCGACCCCGCCGCCTGCGTCGTGCTGGAGGACAGCCTCACCGGCGCGGCCGCCGGTGTCGCCGCCGGCTGCGTGACGGTTCTCGTGCCGTCGATGCCGCTCCCGCCCGGCCAGGACCTCCCGCCCGTCCAGGCCCGGGTCGCCAACCTGCACGAGGTCGACCTGGCGCTGCTCGCCGGCCTCGTCCGGCGCTCCGACGTCACCTGACCGCGCACCGGCGTCAGGTGACGTCGTACCGGCGTACCGGCCTGACGTACGCCTGACGGCCTCACCACGGTCACGGCGATCATCGGTCAGGTCGAGGCGATCGCGCGCAGGATGTCCATCCGGGCCGCGCGGCGGGCGGGGAAGACCGCGGCCAGCACGCCCAGCAGCGCCCCGACGATCATCACGGCGATGATGGTGCCGACGGGATAGGCGAAGGTGCTCACGCCCTGGCTCTCCAGGGCCCCGGTGAGCGCCCAGCCGAAGAAGCTGCCGACGACCACGCCGAGCACCGCGCCGAAGATCGCGATGATCACGGACTCGACGATCACCATCAGCCGCATCTGCGGCCGGGTCATCCCGATCGCGCGCAGCATGCCGATCTCGCGAGTGCGTTCGATCACCGACAACGCGAGGGTGTTCACGATGCCGAACAGTGCGATGACCACGGCCAGGGCGAGCAGGACGTACACGAACCCGAGCAGCTGGTCGACCTGTTTCTCCTGCTCGGCCACGAACTCGCTCTGGTCGTTGACCTTCAGGTTGGCGTACGGCTTGACGACCTTGTCGATCTCGGCTCGCACCGCGGCCGGGTCGGCGTCGTCGGCCCTCTGGACCATCACGAACAGATCCAGGTTGTTGCCGGAGTGCTTCTCGTAGTCGCCGGTGGTGATGAGGACCGGACCGGCGATCGTGCTCTCCTCGTAGGTACCGACCAGGGTCAGGTTCGTGGTGCCGTCGGGGAACGTGACCGGTACCGGCGCGCCGACCCGCAGGCCCTGCTCCTGGGCGATCTTCTCGTCCATCAGGACCGAACCGTCCCCGAGTGCGCTGAGATCGCCGTCGACCTGCTTGATCGCCAGCAGCTGGCGCAGGCCCGCGGGATCGCCGGCGGTGACGGACGACGTCTTCGACCCCAGCTTGATCGCGGTGCTGCGCACGCCGCTGGAGGTGGCCACACCGGGCAGGTCCTTCAGGCCCTTGGCGACCTCCGGACTGAAACTGGCGTAGTTCTCCCCGAACACGTAGAAGTCGGCGCCGAGGCTGCTCGACACCGTCTCCCGCACCGACTCCTTGATGGACTGCCCGAGGACGGCGAACGCGCTCACCAGCGCGAGGCCGATCATCAGCGCCGACGCGGTGGACGCGGTGCGCCGCGGGTTGCGGATCGCGTTCTCCTGCCCGATCCGGCCGCTGGTCCCGAACAGCGCACGCAGCGGCATGCCCACGATCCGTGTCACCGGCGGGGCGAGCAGAGGGGAGAGCGTGGTGATACCGAGGAAGACGAAGGCGGCGCCCGCCCCGACGACGGTCGCGTTCGCGGACTCGCCCGTGGTCAGCCCGGCCACGACCATGATGGCGCCGAGCCCGGTCAGGACACCGCCGGCGATCGCCCGGGTACGCAGCGACCTGGTGGGCAGCACGTAGGTCTCGCGCATCGCGGCCACCGGCGGCACCGTGGCCGCCTTGCGGGCGGGCACGAACGCGGCGGCGCTGGTGACCAGCAGCCCGATGAGGTAGGCGACGAGGATCGTCCGGGCCTGGAACACCAGGCTGCTCGAGGGCAGCGACACCCCGAACGCCCCCACGGCCGCCCGCAGCCCCACCGCGAGCAGCGCTCCGAGCGCAAGCCCCACGGTCGCGCCGATGAAGCCGACGATCAGCGCCTCGAGCTGGACGGAGAGCTGGACCTGGCCGCGGCTGGCACCGATCGCGCGCAGCAGCGCCAGCTCGCGGACGCGTTGCGCGACCAGCATCGTGAAGGTGTTGAAGATGATGAACGCGCCGACGAACATCGCGATGCCGGCGAAGACGAGCAGGAACGTGGAGAAGCCTCCGATGGCGTCCTGCACGGCGCTCGCGCTCTCCTCGGCGAGGGCGGTGCCGGTGATCGCCTCGATGCCGGCGGGGAGCACCGCGGCGACCCGCTGCCGCAGCTCCTCCTGGGTCAACCCGCCGGCCGCCGCGAGGTTGATCGAGGTGAACCTGTCAGGGGCGAGCATCAGGCGCTGCGCTGTGGCCGTGTCGAACACGGTGACGATGGCGCCGCCCATGCTGTCCTCGCCGCCGATGCGGAACGTGCCGGCGAGGGTGAACTCCTCCGGGTTCGCGGCGGTCTGCACGGAGAGCTTCTGCCCGAGGGTGAGGTTGTACTTGTCGGCGGTCGCCTTGTCGACGGCGATCTCCTGGCCGGTCGGGGCGTGACCGTCGGCGATCGTCTCGGCGCTGGTCGGGGAGTCGCCGCTCCAGTTCACCCCGATGCCCGGCGCTCCGCCGCTCGAGAACGGATCGCCCGTCGCGGGGTCGATCAGCGTCGCCGTCCCGCGGACCACGCCGTTCGCGGCCACGACCCCGTCGACCTTGGCCAGGGTCGGCACCAGCGAGGCGTCCACCGGGCGCCGGCTGTTCATGTCCTGGTTGCCCACCGCGTTGACGGCGCGGACCGAGACGCTGACGTTCTTGTTGATGTCGGTGAAGAGGGTGTCGAAGGTGCGGTTCAGGGTGTCGGTCAGGACCAGCGTGCCGGTGACGAAGCTGACGCCCACGACCACCGCGAGGACGGACAGCATCAACCGGACCTTGCGGGCCAGCAGGCTCCGCAGCGTCGCGCGCAGCATCCCTCAGGACCACCCACCCGGCTGGGGCCGGCCGATCGCCGGCCCACCGGGGCGACCCCCGCGCGGGTCCGGGCGGCCGAAGTCGACGGGAGCCGTGTCCGTGGGGCCCGGCGCCGCGTAGCCGGACACGCCGCGATCGGCGGGGCCACGGTCGGACCCGCTGTGGTCGGACGCGCTGTAGTCGGACCTGCTGTGACCGGCCGCGCCGTAGCCGGGCGTCAGATCGCCGGGGTACTCGTCATCCGGGGCGTCGTAGTCACCGTGGTCGGCGTCGACGGGGGTCCGCTGGGGGCGCGCGGACCGCGGCCGAGGCGGCCCGCCGTCGAACGGCCCGTCGTCGAACTCGGTGTCCGGGTGGGCGCCGGCACCTCCGCGGGCGAGCGCGTCCAGGTTCTTCATCCGGTCCAGGACGGCGTCCGGGGTCGGTTCGGCCATCGCGTCGACCAGACGACCGTCCGCGAGGAAGATCACCTCGTCGGAGTACGAGGCGGCCGTCGGGTCGTGGGTGACCATGACCACGGTCTGACCCAGCTCACGCACCGAGTCGCGCAGGAACGACAGGACCTCCGCACCGGACTGCGAGTCGAGGTTGCCGGTCGGCTCGTCGGCGAAGATGATCTCCGGCCGGGTGACGAGCGCGCGGGCGCAGGCGACCCGCTGCTGCTGCCCTCCGGAAAGCTCCGGTGGGCGGTGGCCGAGCCGCTTCTCCAGACCGACGGCCTCGACGACCATCCGCATCCACTTCTTGTCGGGCCGGCGGCCCGCGATGTCCAGCGGCAGGGTGATGTTCTCCGCCGCGGTGAGCGTGGGCAGCAGGTTGAACTGCTGGAAGATGAAGCCGATCCGGTCCCGGCGAAGCTGGGTGAGCTGCCGGTCGCCCAGGCGGGAGAGATCGATGTCCCCGATGAAGACCCGCCCGGAGGTGACCGGGTCCAGGCCGGCGAGGCAGTGCATCAGGGTCGACTTGCCCGAGCCGGACGGGCCCATGATCGCGGTGAATCTGCCGTAGGGGAAGGTCAGGTCGATACCGCGCAGGGCGGTCACCGCGGTGGGGCCCGAGCCGTAGACCTTGGTGAGCCTGGAGGCGCGCGCGGCTGAGCCCTGCCGGCGGCCGGAGCCACGGCGGGCGGGCGGGTGGTCCGATGCGGGGCGTCGGGCCATTGCGTTCCTCCAAGTCGCGTACTACGTCACCGGCCGGCGGGTGCTGCCCGTGCGGCGCCTCCGGTCCGGGGGCTCCGAACGAACAACGCGGAAGGTAAGATCAACATCTTTCCGCCTGACATGTTCGCAGCTGACGGTAACCGGCCCGGCCTTGGGCCGTACTGTCGGATATTCCGGACATGCTCCCACCGGTCACGCCGGGTGACCACACCGCGGGTGTGGACCGCTCCCGACTGCGCCGCCCACCGGTCAGCCATCGGCCTCACACACCGCGGGCGCGCCGTCGTCGACCGGCACCTCGGCCACGCTTTCCGGCAGCGGCGGAGGCGTCCCGCCGAAGGCCGGGCAGCGCACCTTGTGGTCGCACCAGTCGCACAGCCGGCCCGGGGTCGCCCGCCAGTCGCCCGTGCGGTGGGCGCGCGCGATGGCCGCCCACAGCGCCTCGATCCGGCGTTCCGTCGCCCGCAGCTCGGCCTCGTCCGGAGCGGCCCGCAGCCAGGTGCGGTCGCCCAGGTAGTACAGCCGCAGCTCCCGCGGCAGAACGCCACGGGAACGCCACAGGACCAAGGCGTAGAAGCGCATCTGGAACATCGCCGCGCCCTCGAACGCCGGGCCGGGAGACCGCCCCGTCTTGTAGTCGATGACGCGCAGCGCGGTGCCCTGCGGTGTCTGGGCCTCGTCCAGGCGGTCGACGTAGCCGCGCAGCCGCAGGCCGGACCCGAGAACGTGCTCGACGTACAGCTCGCGCGCCGCCGGCGCGAGCCGGCGAGGGTCCTCCAGGGTGAAGTAGCCGGTGAGAAGGTCGCGGGCGCTGTCCAGCCAGGCCGCCAGCGCGGTCGGATCGGTGAACAGGCCGCCCAGCGACGCGTCCCGCGCCAGCAGGTCCGCCCAGACCGGCTCGACCAGGCCCGCCGCCGCCGGCTGGGTGCGCTCGCGGGCGGGGAGATCGAACAGCCGCTCGAGCACCCCGTGCACCACCGTGCCACGGGTCGCCGCCTCACTCGGCGGTTCGGGGATCCGGTCGATCACCCGGAAGCGGTAGCGCAGCGGGCAGTTGACGAAGTCGGCGGCCCGAGAAGGCGACAGCGAGGCCACCGGACGGGGGCCCTGCGACGGAACCGACGGAGCCGCCGGATCCCCGGCCCGGCCGGGCCGCCCGCCGAGCTGCCCGGGAGAACGACCCTCGGCGCCCCGGCCGGCGGCACCCGGCGTGCCGGACACCGGCCTCGCCGCCGCCGCTCCCTCAGCCGCCGCAACCTCCGCCGCCGGGGCGTCGGTAGCCGGTGCGTCGGCAGCCGGAACAGGTGGGGCGGAGGCCGGTCCTGTGCTCATGGGTCCGACCCTAGAACGCCCCACCGACACGATCGGTCCCGGCTCGTGCCGGTGCCGGTCGCGGTGTCCCGAACGACCGTGGCGCCAGCCCTGTCCGTGAACCGGGCGTGACGCAGCCCACCGGGAGCAACCGGGCATCTGTGGGAGGAGGGGCGTCATCCGGACCGGACAGAGCGCCGGTTGGTCCGTAGCATCTACACCTATGGAGGGTCAGCCCGGTCCGGGGCAGCGCAGAGCATCGGGGGCGACCGAGCCGCCCGAGCGGCGCCCGGCCGAGCGTCCACAGGGGCTGCGGGTCGGCGCGGTGCACGGCGTCCCGATCTTCGTGTCGCCGATGGCGCTGGTCTTCGCGGCACTGGTCGCCTCGCTGCTGGTCGGCACGATCGGGAACCGGCTGCCGTCCGCGACCGACGAGCACGTGCTCGCGCTGTCCGTCATCGTGTCCGTGGGTTTCGTCCTGTCGCTGCTCGCGCACGAGATCGGGCATGCGCTGACCGCGCAGGGCTTCGGGCTGCGGGTCCGGTCGGTGACGATTCACGGGTTCGCGGGCTTCACCGAGTTCGAGCCCGAGCCACCGTCGGCTGGTCGCGAGTTCCTGATCGCCTTCGTCGGCCCGGCCGTCAACGGCATCCTCGCCGGCCTCTGCTGGCTGGGGCTGCTGGCCGTCCCGGACGACGGAAGCATCGGAACGGTGCTGTTCTACCTGGGATTCACGAACCTGACGCTGTTCGTGTTCAACCTGGCACCCGGCCTCCCGCTCGACGGCGGTCGCGTGGTGGTCGCCGCGGTGTGGGCGATCGGGCACGACAGGCTGCGCGGCCAGCGGGCCGGGGCCTACGGTGGCTTCGTCGTCGCCGGGGCGCTGGTGGTGTGGGGCACGCTGACCAGCTCGGACGGGTTCGGCGCCTTCTACGCGTACCTCCTCGCCGGTTTCCTGGGCTTCGGGGCCTACCAGTCGCTGCGGCTGACGAAGGTGCGGGAGCGGCTTCCGGGACTGTCCGCGGGGCGGCTGGCCCGGCGCACGCTGCCCGTCGAGGGCGCGGTGCCGCTCGGCGAGGCGCTTCGGCGGGCGCAGGAGGTCGGCGCGACGGCCGTCGCCGTCATCGACCGGGGCGGCATGCCGGTCAAGATCATGAATGGTCTGTCGGTGGACGCCATGCCGCAGCACCGCCGGCCGTGGACGACCGTCGACGAGGTGAGCCGGACCATCGGCCCGGGGATGACCCTGCAGGCCGAGCTCGAGGGCGAGGCGCTGCTGTCCGCGGTGCAGCGCGTCCCCGCTCCGGAGTACCTCGTCGTCCAGCACGGCCGGCCGGTCGGTGTGCTGGCGATGGTCGACCTCGTGGCCAGGATCGACCCCGCGGCCGCGGCCCGTATGGTCTCTTCTCGGTGACGTTTCGAAAAGCAGGGCGTGTGGTGGCCGTGGGCTGACCGCGGGCACGCGCCGAGAGGACATCGAGATCAGTACTGACCCGACCCCGCCGCACGCGGTCGCGTCCGGCGCCCATGCGGAGCCGGCGGCGAGCGAGCACCGTGAGAACGAGCCGACGCCTCGCCCAGACGAGGCCCAGGAGCCGGTCGAGCTCCTGCCCGTGAGCGGGGAGATCCCGCCCGACCTGGGAGAGATCGCGGCCGGTCGAGCCCCGACCGGTGCCGCGCATCGCCGCGGGGTCTTCACCAAGGGCGACCGTGTCCAGCTCACCGACCCGAAGGGCYGGCGGCACACGGTCGTGCTGGAGCCCGGCAAGCAGTTCCACACCCATCGCGGCGCCATCCCGCACGACGACCTCCTCGGGCAGCCGGAGGGCATCGTGGTCCACAGCACCGGTGGAACCGACTACCTCGCGCTGCGACCGCTGCTGGCCGACTTCGTCCTGTCGATGCCGCGCGGCGCGACCGTCGTGTACCCGAAGGACGCGGCGGCGATCGTCATGTACGCGGACGTGTTCCCGGGGGCGCGGGTCCTCGAGGCGGGTGCCGGGTCGGGGGCGCTGTCGTGCGCCCTGTTGCGCGCGGTGGGCGACGGGGGCCGGCTGGTCTCCTACGAGCGCCGGGCCGACTTCGCGGAGGTGGCACGCAAGAACGTGGAGGCGTTCTTCGGTGGACCACATCCAGCGCACACGCTGCACGTCGGCGATCTGGGTGAGGCGTCCGAAAAGGGTATGGACAGGGTGATTCTGGACATGCTTGCCCCCTGGGAGGTCGTGGGTGTCGCGGCGGACGCGCTCATCCCCGGCGGGGTGCTGTGCGCCTACGTCGCGACGACCACCCAGCTCTCCCGCACGGTCGAGACGCTGCGGGAGCACGGTGGCTTCGCCGAGCCGGCGGCCTGGGAGACGATGATGCGCGACTGGCACGTCGAGGGGCTGGCGGTGCGGCCGGGCCACCGCATGGTCGGCCACACCGGTTTCCTGGTGACGGCCCGGAAGCTGGCGGACGGCGTCACCGCCCCACCGCGGCGTCGCCGGCCCGCCAAGGGCTCCTACCCGGCCGGGCAGCTGGACCAGGGCAACCCGTCAGGTCTGGCGGACCCCGCGAGCCTGGTGGATCCCTCGAGCCTCCCGGGGCCCACGGGCGCCGCGGTGCCCCCCGGGCTGGCCGTGCCCTCGGGCGAGCCGGATCGGGCGGTCGGGCTGGATCAGCCGGACGAGGCGGGCCAGCCGGACGAGGCGGGCCAGCCGGACTAGGCGGACCATTCGGACGAGGCGGGCCAGCCGGACGGGCCGCGGCCGCGGGCGTAGAGCCGAGCCATGGGCGTGATCCGAGCCAGCGGCGTGCAGCCGGATGGCCGGATTCGTTCCGACCCGCCGGAGAGGCCAGGTGGGCGGGGGATGCGGCCGGTGCTGCTCGGGTGCCGTGGCCGCCGGTTTAGGCGGCGGGGTGGGCGGAGAGGTCTGCGGGGGTGAGCGCTGTCATCCGGCGTCCGCACGGGCCTGCTCCGCCGGCTCCTCCTGTGGGCCGCCGGCCTCCAGGGTGCCGTCCGCGTGTTCGAGGTAGATGCAGAAGCCAGGGCACTGCTCGGCGGCGTCACGGACCTCGGTGAGCAGCGGCAGCGGCACGACCACGTGGGTGCCGGGCTCGCTCTGCAGCTCGCCGTCGGCGTTCTTCACGTAGGCGAGGCCGTCGATGTCGAACTCGAACACGGAGGGTGCATACTGGACGCACAGACCGTCGCCGGTGCAGGAGTCCTGGTCGATGCGGACCCGGAGGTCGGGCGAGAGGTCGGGCGAATCGCCCGGGTTCACTGGTGTTGCCACAGAGCTCCGATCTTCTGTCACCATGGCACCGTAACCCGCTGTTTACGGCAAAGCCGCGTCGTACTCGTGCGACAGGCCTGCCAGCGGCTGTGACAACGGTAGTGTTGGTTGCGTCCCGGTCGGCACGGGGGAGGTGGAGGCGCGGTGTCCGGTCCCCGTTCGGGCTCTGGCTCCGGTGGGAGCACGGGTCGTCCTGGTGACGCCGATTCGCAACGGTCGGTGTCCGAGAAGGAAGTACACGAACTCACGACTCAGGTCACCTTCCTGGAGGAAGAAGTGGCCATGCTGCGGCGAAGGCTGTCTGAATCGCCTCGACAGGTACGTGTCCTGGAGGAGCGGCTTGCCCAGATACAGGCGGAGCTACAGACCGCCACCGGGCAGAACGACAGGCTTGTCGCGACCCTTCGGGAGGCACGTGACCAGATCATCTCGCTGAAGGAGGAGGTCGACCGGCTCGCGCAACCGCCGAGCGGGTACGGCGTCTTCGTTCATGGATACGACGACGGCACGGTCGACGTGTTCACGCAGGGCCGAAAGCTCCGCGTGACGGTGTCGCCGAACGTCGACGTCAAGCTCCTGCAGCCCGGTCAGGAGGTCATGCTCAACGAGGCGCTCAACGTCGTGGAGATCCGCGCGTTCGAGCGGCAGGGCGAGATCGTCCTGCTCAAGGAGGTCCTCGAGAGCGGTGACCGGGCTCTGGTGATCGGCCATACCGACGAGGAACGGGTCGTCATGCTGGCCCAGCCCCTCCTGGACGGGCCGATCCGAGCGGGCGACTCGCTTCTCATCGAGCCCCGGTCGGGCTTCGCCTTCGAGCGGATCCCGAAGTCCGAGGTCGAGGAGCTCGTCCTGGAAGAGGTGCCCGACATCGGGTACGAGCAGATCGGTGGGCTCAAGGGTCAGATCGAGTCGATCCGCGACGCCGTCGAGCTGCCGTTCCTCTACAAGGACCTGTTCCTGGAGCATCAGCTCAAGCCGCCGAAGGGTGTGCTGCTCTACGGCCCGCCCGGCTGCGGCAAGACGCTGATCGCCAAGGCGGTGGCGAACTCCCTGGCCAAGAAGGTCGAGGCACAGACAGGCCAGGGCTCCGGCCGGGCCTTCTTCCTCAACATCAAGGGTCCGGAGCTGCTCAACAAGTACGTCGGTGAGACCGAGCGGCAGATCCGGCTGGTGTTCCAGCGGGCGCGTGAGAAGGCGTCCGAGGGCATGCCGGTGATCGTGTTCTTCGACGAGATGGACTCGATCTTCCGGACCCGTGGCTCGGGTGTCTCCTCGGACGTGGAGAACACGATCGTTCCGCAGCTGCTCAGCGAGATCGACGGCGTCGAGCAGCTGGAGAACGTGATCGTGATCGGCGCGTCCAACCGGGAGGACATGATCGACCCGGCGATCCTGCGGCCGGGCCGGCTGGACGTGAAGATCAAGGTGGAGCGCCCCGACGCCGAGGCGGCCAAGGACATCTTCGCCAAGTACGTCCTGCCCGAGCTCCCGCTGCACGCCGATGATCTCGCCGAGCACGGAGGCAATCGCGAGGCGACCTGCCAGGGCATGATCCAGCGGGTCGTCGAGCGGATGTACGCCGAGAGCGAGGAGAACCGGTTCCTCGAGGTCACCTACGCCAACGGTGACAAGGAGGTCCTGTACTTCAAGGACTTCAACTCGGGTGCCATGATCGAGAACATCGTCGCTCGGGCGAAGAAGATGGCGGTGAAGGACCTCATCGAGAGCAACGTCCGGGGCCTGCGCATGCAGCACCTGCTGTCGGCGTGCCTGGACGAGTTCAAGGAGAACGAGGACCTGCCCAACACCACGAACCCGGACGACTGGGCCCGGATCTCCGGCAAGAAGGGCGAGCGGATCGTCTACATCCGCACGCTCGTCACCGGGACGAAGGGCACCGAGGCCGGGCGCTCCATCGACACCGTGGCGAACACCGGCCAGTACCTGTAGGTCGGATGAGCAGGTGGGTGCGGGCCGGTGGCGGGCCCGCACCGGCAGGGCACGCGCGGCGGCCGTCTCGCTAGGCGAGGCGGCCGCCGCCGCTTTGGTGTGCCGCCCCGCCGTAGTCCGGCGCGGCCCTGATGCGCCGGCCCAGGCCGGGAACTCGTGCCCTCGCTGTGGCCTCCTGCCGTGACCGTCGCACCCCATGATTCAAGATAGTCAACGGTGTTGACGTACGGTCGCCCCAAAAGTGATCATGAAAATTCGGGCTGCTGTTCCTGGTTCCGGAACCCGCAAAGACCACGCTTCCGTCGCCGAGGACCTTCCGGGCGGACGGGTCGGAACGACCAAGGGCGCCGTCCGGCCGCCCAGGTGGCTCCTCAGCACCTACGCTTGCAGGGTGAGCGTGCGCCGGATCATGGGGATCGAGACCGAATACGGCGTGTCCGTGCCCGGTCAACCCAACACAAACCAGATGCTGGCCTCGTCGTTGGTGGTGAACTCCTACGCCAACAGAGCCGCGACCGGGGGCAGTCGTGCCAGGTGGGACTTCGAGGAGGAGTCCCCGCTGCGCGACGCCCGCGGCTTCGAGCTGCCCAGGGAGCCCGCGGTCGATCCGAGCGCGCCCGCGAACGAGGATGACCTCGGGCTGGCGAACGTCATCCTGACGAACGGCGCCCGGCTGTACGTCGACCACGCCCACCCGGAGTTCTCGACGCCCGAGGTGACGAACCCACGCGACATCGTCCTGTGGGACAAGGCCGGCGAGCGGGTGATGGCCGAGGCGGCCCGCCGTGCTCTCGCGGTTCCCGGCACGATGCCGGTCCACCTGTACAAGAACAACACCGACAACAAGGGTGTCTCGTACGGGTGCCACGAGAACTACCTGATGGCCCGGTCCACCCCCTTCGGTGAGATCGTGCGGCATCTGACCCCGTTCTTCGTCTCCCGGCAGGTCGTCTGTGGCGCGGGCCGGGTGGGGATCGGCGCGGACGGGCGCGAGGCGGGCTTCCAGATCAGCCAGCGCGCGGACTTCTTCGAGGTCGAGGTCGGCCTGGAGACCACGCTCAAGCGCCCCATCATCAACACGCGCGACGAGCCGCACGCCGACCCCGAGAAGTACCGGCGCCTGCATGTGATCATCGGTGACGCCAACATGAGCGAGATCTCCACCTACCTCAAGGTGGGTACGACCTCGCTGGTGCTCGCCATGATCGAGGAGGGCTGGCTGGAGGTCGACCTGTCGGTGGACGCGCCGGTCGCGACCCTGCGGGCCATCTCCCACGACCCGTCGCTGCGGCACCTGCTGACGCTGCGCGACGGGCGGCGGATGACCGCGGTCCAGCTGCAGATGGAGTACTTCGAGCAGGCCCGCAAGTTCGTCGAGGACCGGCAGGGGGCGGACGTCGACGCCCAGACGGCCGATGTGCTCTCGCGCTGGGAGTCGGTGCTCGCTCGCCTGGAGGTCGACCCGATGTCCTGCTCACGGGAGCTGGACTGGGTGGCGAAGCTGTCGATCCTGGAGGGCTACCGCTCGCGCGACACGCTCGGCTGGGACTCGCCCCGGCTGCAGCTCGTCGACCTGCAGTACCACGACGTCCGGCCGGAGAAGGGCCTCTACAACCGCCTGGTGGAGCGTGGGCGCTTCAACCTGCTGCTCGGCGAGGATGAGGTCACCAGCGCGATGACGGAGCCTCCCGAGGACACCAGGGCGTTCTTCCGCGGCCGCTGCCTGGCGCAGTACCCGCAGCAGGTGGCTGCCGCGTCCTGGGATTCGGTCATCTTCGACATCGGCCGGGAATCGCTGCAGCGTGTGCCGACCCTGGAACCGCTGCGCGGCACCAAGGCCCACGTGGGTGCGTTGCTCGACCGTTGCCGTACCGCTTCCGACCTGGTGGACGCTCTGTCGGGGAACTGACACCCAACCGTTCTGGTGGGCGTGTCTCCGGAGGCCTGCACCGCGAGGCGGCGGTTCATCCGGGGATGGCGGACGGTGCCATGGGTGGTCGGAGTTTTTGCGCCCTCGGCGGACGAGGCGACGTCGTCGCAGGTTCGTGATGGAGTGGAGCACGCACCGGTCCATCGGAAGTTGTCGGTGGAGCGGGATAGTGTCGCCCCAGGCGATCGAAGGAGGCTCCCATGGCCCAGAGGGACAGCGGTGGCGGGCAGCAGCACACCAGCCGCCGCACCGACGAGAGTGGCGAGGCCCAGGTCGAGGAATCCGCTGCCTCGGACCTCAAGGAAAGGCACGAGAAGCTCTCCGAGGACGTCGACTCCCTGCTCGACGAAATCGACGACGTTCTTGAGGAGAACGCCGAGGAGTTCGTGAAGGGATACGTCCAGAAGGGCGGCCAGTAGGGTCTGTCGTCCCCGCGGGCGGTCAGGTCGGGCACTCGCCGTGCCCGGCTGACCGGCCCGCGGAGGGCTGCGGCGCTGCGCCCTGCGCTGCTTTGGTCGGTGCTGTTCCTGCCCTGCGCTGCTTCCGCCCTGCGCTGGCCCGCTGTCCGGTTGGTCCCGATGGAGGGTCGGATCGGGCCGGGTCGAGCGCCCGGCGCGGTGTGGCCCTGGTGGGACGGAGCGGGGCCACTGCCACTGCGGCCGCCCGTCACGCGACCTCACGTGGCATGTTGTGCGTCACCGGCGGCGGCGGCGGGCTGGGCCAAGGGGCCATCCGACGCTGCCGGGGGGAATGATCGACTATCTGAAGGGGGATGCGTGCCTGATCCATCGGGAGTCGGGCGTCTACCGGCTGTGTTCATGACGCCGGGAACGTCGTCGTTCACCGATTTCCTGTCCGTTGCGGCGCCGGAACTGCTTCCGGGCGCCCGCGGCCCGTTGCCCGCTCCGGTGACCGACGCGGCTCACGGCACCACCATCGTGGCCGTGACCTTTCCCGGTGGTGTGATCATGGCCGGCGACCGCCGTGCCACACAGGGGCACATGATCGCCCAGCGGGACGTCGAGAAGGTCCACCACGCGGACGAGTTCTCCTGCGTGGGGTACGCCGGCACCGCCGGCGTGGGCGCCGAGCTGATCCGCCTGTTCCAGGTGGAGCTGGAGCACTACGAGAAGATCGAGGGCTCCACGCTGAGCCTGGACGCCAAGGCGAACCGGCTCGCGTTCATGGTGAAGGGCAACCTTCCCATGGCGATGCAGGGCCTCGCGGTCATCCCGCTGTTCGCCGGCTTCGACACCGAGACCGGCCAGGGGCGGATCTTCTCCTACGACGTCGCCGCGGCGAAGTCCGAGGAGCGCACCTACGAGTCGATCGGGTCGGGTTCGGTCTTCGCCCGCGGCTCGCTCAAGAAGCGCTTCCGCCCGGACCTCAGCGCCGACGACGCGGTCCGGATCAGCATCGAGGCTCTCTACGACGCCGCCGACGACGACTCGGCGACCGGTGGGCCCGACCTGATCCGCAAGCTGTACCCGATCGTCGCCTCGGTGACCGCCGACGGCTACCGCCGCCTCACCGATGACGAGGTCGGCCCGGTGGTCGAGTCGCTCATCGACGCCCGCGCGCAGAATCCAGGAGGCTGACGTGACCATGCCGTTCGGTTACGCGAGTCCCGAACAGCAGGTCCGGGACAAGTCCGAGTACGCGCGCAAGGGCATCGCCCGCGGCCGGAGCGTGGTCGTCCTGACCTACGTGGACGGGATCCTCTTCGTCGCGGAGAACCCGTCCTCGACCCTGCACAAGATCAGCGAGATCTACGACCGCATCGGTTTCGCCGCGGTCGGCAAGTACAACGAGTTCGAGAACCTCCGCACCGCGGGCATCCGGATCATGGACACGCGGGGCTACATGTACGACCGCCGTGACGTTACCAGCCGGGCACTCGCGAACGCCTACGCGCAGACACTGGGTGCGATCTTCACCGAGAGCATCAAGCCCTACGAGGTCGAGATCGTCGTCGCCGAGGTCGGGGAGACCGCCGCGGCGGACCAGATCTACCGACTGACCTACGACGGCTCGATCGCGGACGAGCGTGGCTTCATCGCGATCGGTGGGCAGTCCGAGCAGGTGATGACCTCGCTGCGCGAGCACCACACCGAGGGCCAGCCGCTGGCCACCGCGCTGAGGGTCGCCGTGTCCGCGCTGACCGCCGGTGCCCCTCCGGGAACGGCACAGAACGGCGAGCGCACCCTGACGGCCGCCAACCTCGAGGTCGCGATGCTCGACCGCACCCGCAGCCGGCGACTGTTCAAGCGGATCGCCGGCAGCCAGCTCGAAAGCCTCCTGGCGGAGTCCGCACCCTCCTCGTCCTGACACGGGCGGTTGTCTCACCGCGCCGTCCCGGGGCCAGCCCCGGGACGGCGCCGCGCCTCAGTCAGCCCTGCCGCCGTAGGGGCTCGGCCGCTGCACCGTCAGGTTCGGCTCATCGATGCCGGCCCTGACGTTCACGGTCGGCGTACAGCCGACGCATCTCCTTGTGGGTGCTCTTCCACCGCGCCCGTTCCTCGGCGGCGAGCCGGGCGTCGTGACGGGCCTGGATCCAGGTGCTTTCCCGCTGGAGCTTCCGGTAGCTCGCCAGCCTTCGACTGGGCAGGGAGCCGTCCTCGACCGCGGCGAGCACCGCGCATCCGGGTTCGGAGCTGTGCTCGCAGTCGGTGAACCGGCAGCCGGACGCAAGCTCGGTGATCTCGGCGAAGGTCGAGTCGATGCCGTCACCGGCCCCCCAGAGCCCGACGCCGCGGATGCCGGGAGTATCGATCAGCACTCCGCCGGCGGGCAGGGCGATCAGCTCCCGGCGGACGGTGGTGTGCCGGCCCTTCCGGTCACTGGCCCGTACGGGCCCGACGGCGAGCAGGTCCGTGCCGACGAGGGCGTTGACAAGGGTGGACTTCCCCACGCCGGAAGGTCCGACGAGCACGGCGGAGCGACCGGCTGGGCTGGGCCCGGCCAGCTCGCCGCGCAGTTCGTCCATGCCGAGTCCGTCCGCGGCGCTCACGGTGAGGACGTCGACGCCGGGTGCGACTGCCGCCGCAGCAGACAGCCATTCCGAGTGGGTGGCCGTTCCGGTGACAGCCAGGTCGGCCTTCGTCAGGACGATCAGCGGTCTGGCACCGCTCTCCCAGGCCAGTGCGAGCAGCCGTTCCAGCCGGGCCATTCGTGGTGGCTCGGTGAGCGCCGCGACGACCAGCACCAGATCGATGTTCGCGGCGAGAGCCTGGCCGGTGGAGCGCCCGCCGGCGGTGGCGCGGACCAGCACGCTGTGTCGGGGGAGTACCTCGAGGATCACGGCGGCGCTGGCCGGGTCATGCGTAGCCGGTCGTCGCGGGCTGGGCGCGCCCAGGGCAACCCAGTCGCCGGTGCACGCAGACAGGAGCGGGTCGGCCGCGACGTCCCGGCCGATCTCGGCCTCGCACGGCCCGTGCTCACTTATCAGGCTGCATCTGCTCCGGTCGCGCCGGACGACCCGGGCCGGTGCCTGACCCGCCCGGCGACGGGCCGTGAACGCGGTTTCGTCCTTCTCAGTCCAGCCGTAGCGGCTCAGGAGAGGTCGCGGCGTGCCCGGGGCCGCGGGTGGTGGGCCCGCGGGTGGTGGGCCCGCCGGGAGGCCGGCGGAGGAGGGCAACCGGGGGTCGAGGGTCGGCGGTAGGGAGGGATTCCGGGGAAACGGCGGATTCTGCGAGGATGACGGAATACGAGAAGACAAGGTGGAGACCTTCGGGATGAGGCCTCCCTGACCCGCCAGGCGAACTCGAGACCACCCGGCCGGGCTGGCCGGATGGTCGTGGCGGGGCTCAGGCAGAGGCCTTGCGGACAGGACGGAACGACTCGTCTGAAGCGGTCAAAATCCGCGCGGCCATGGCCACCCTCTCCCGTGTTCTCACCTGCTCGATCACGTGCTGCCAGCGACCCGTCCAGCTCGGGCCGGTCAGGCGCCGTGGTTCTGGTCGTGCTCGCTCGCGGGTCGGGACATTACCTTGCCGGCGCCGCGGCGCCCACCGGTTTTCGTGCCGCCTGCTGCCCCGTGTACCCCGCCCGCGGGGAGAACACCCGCGGGCTCGCCGGCACCTGGTCCGCTCAGACCGGGCGTACCTGCCGCGCCGCCCAGCGGTGTCGGCCGGCGCGGCCGTGTTCTCGCCTCAGGGCTGCCGGAAACTGTCGGGTGTGAAGCCCGGGACTGACGACCCGAGGGCCACTGTTCCCATGGGCCTGGTGGTGGGCGCCGGCGCGGGGGACGTGTCGAAAAGCTGGGCCACCATAGCGGCGCGAGTCGAGACGGACAGCTTGGCGAATGTTCTGCGCAGGTGAGTGGAGACTGTCCAGGTGCTGATTTGCAACGTGCGTGCTATTTCTTTGTTTGTGTAGCCTCTGGCTACCATCTGCGCGATTTCCTGTTCGCGGGGGCTGAGTATCTCCGCGTTTTCTGGAAATGGGCTCCTGGGTGTGCGGGTAAGCAGGTAGCGGCGGCCTTCGATGGTGATGTCGAGCAACAGGGTGCTCTGGTCCGTGCACCCGGACTCGTCGACTGCGGCGAGGAGCTGCCGGAGTGCCGTCTCGACGGGTGTGCGACTTCGTTGGTGAGGAACCTGGTTCGTGGTGCGGTCGCCGAAAGGCGATCCGGGCATTTGGTCACCGCCCCCTTCGTCACCCCGCCCTCTGGCGGCATGTCGGTGCAAATGCCCAATAGTAAATTGATATCGACGTTCGCGCAATCACTCGAACGTGTGACCATCGAAAAGGGACCACAAGCGAGTTTCCTGCTTTCGAGTGACTACGCGCCGACCGTCGGCTGGGGCTACAACAGGACTGCTTCACCAGCCGAGGGAGGTTGCATGAGCACGCGTGAGCGGCAGCTCGAGTACGAGGCGGAGCTCGAACTGGAAGGCGAGGGTGAGGGGGAGAGCGAGCTGGAGGCGGAGGAGGAGGCGATCCTTTCGTCTCGCTTCCGTGGGGCGAGAGGAACGCTCGGCGGCGGGTCCGGCGAGTTCGAGAGCGAGTGGGAACTCGAGGGCGAGTACGAGCTCGAGGGTGAGTGGGAAGGCGAGTTCGAGAGCGAGTGGGAACTCGAGGGCGAGTACGAGCTCGAGGGTGAGTGGGAAGGCGAGTTCGAGAGCGAGTGGGAACTCGAGGGCGAGTACGAGTACGAGGGTGAGTGGGAAGGCGAGTTCGAGAGCGAGGAGTTCATTCGGCGGGCGTTGCGCAGAGTCGCTCCCATAGCCCGCAGGCTCGCCCCCCATGCGGCTCAGATCGTCGGCACCGCGGTCGCCGGACCCGCCGGTGGTCTGGTGGCCCGTCGGCTTGCGCAGGCACTCAGCGAGGCGGAGAGCGAGGGCGAGCTGGAAGGAGAGCTGGAGGCCACACCGGCGAGGAGCCGGGCAGTCGCGGAGATGATGGCGGCGGCCGCGACCCGTGCGCACACGCAGGCCGAGGCCGAGGCGTACGTGGGCGCGGCGACCATACAGGTGCTGACGGCTCGTGACCGCCGTGCGCTTCTCGAGCTCCTGCCCCATCTTGTTCACGGCATGGCAGCGCTGACCCGCATCCTCCACCGGCGGCGTGACACCCGGCAGGTCATCCGCACTGTCCCCCACATCGTGGGTGGAACCGCCAGAACACTGAGCCGGCGGGCCAGCGCTGGCCTCCCGGTGAACCGCCGGATCGCCGGTCAGGTGATGGCGCAGCAGACACGTCGTGTTCTCGCCAATCCACGGGTCATCTCCAACGTCGCCGCTCGCAACGTGCGGGCCACCCGCACGGTGGCGCGTCCGGCTGCGGCGACCAGGGCGGCGGGCACCGGCCTCCGTCGCCCGCCGAGCGGTGTGCGGCGGCCACCGCCAGGAGTAGTGGTTGCCCGCACGCCCAGCGGCCGGCTGGTTCCTGCCCGTGTCGTCCCGCTCAGCGGTGCCCGGGTCGTCCCTCGGGCGACCGCGGGTGCCCGCGGGGTGCCCCGGCGCATCTGAACCGGGGCTTGGCCACCCGTGGTTGGGCTGCCTGCGCGACTGGCAGCCGTACCCGGGTGCGGCAGCACTTGCTGGCGAGGCGACGATTCCAGAAGGCGGTGGGTACATGACAGCCCCTGCCCCGACCTTGCCGGGGACACGTGGAACTCCAGTGGCACGACGCGTCGGCGCACGCCGCTCCCCGGCGCCCCGCCCCGGCATCAGCCCGGTGCCCAGAGAGTTGCTCACGTGGGTCCGGGTTCAGTCCGACAACGCGGAGCGCCATGTGGCGGCGCTGCGCCCGTTCACTCGCGCCGAGTTCGGCACCGGGCCGGAGGCGCCGACCGAAGGGCAGGTCGCTGCCGCCAACGAGCTGGTCGATCTGCTGCGCGGGCAGTTGCGGCTGCGGGCACGAGAACTGGACCGGATGGTCCTGGCGGCGACGAACGTGCCGTCGCGGGACCACCTGCGGCGAGTCGTGCGGCAGAAGGAGGCGGCGCACGACGCCGCCCGGCGGGCGGAGCGGATCTGGGATTTCTACTTCGAGCTCTTCGGCCAGCGTCAGTCACGGTTCGGGACGTGGCTGCTGGGCTGTGACCGGATCGCTCTCGACTGCTACCAGTACGCCTACCTCGGTCTCGGTCGGGCCCGATCGATTCCCGCACCCGCGGCCTTCTCCTATATGCGGACGGGATTCTCTCCGGCGACCTTCCGGAGAGGGGTGCCGCTGCGCCGACTCGGACGTCATCTCAACCCCTTCCCACTCATCCAGCTTCCCTATCACCGGCTGGTGAACCCGTGGACGCTCGGCGCGATCCTGCACGAGGTGTCCCACAATCTGCAGAACGACCTGGGACTCGCGCGGGCCGTTCCGGCGCTGGTCGGCCATCGGCTGCGCGCCGAGGGCATACCGGCTCCGGTCGCGGCGGTGTGGGTCCGATGGAACCGGGAGACCTTCGCCGACCTCGCCGGCCTGCTGCTTGGTGGGCCGGCGGTGGTCTCGTCCCTGTTCGACGTGATCGGCAGAAGCCCGCAGTTCGTGACCCATTACAACCCGCGGGGCCCGCATCCGGTGCCGTATCTGCGGGTCTACCTGAGTATTGAGCTGCTGCGCCGGATGGGGCTGACCGCGGACGCCGACCTGTTCCGGAGAATCTGGAGCCGGGTCTATCCGGCCGCGGCCGCGAGGTCGCTTCCCGGCCCGCTTCGGGCGACCTTTCCCGACGCGCACCGGGTGGTTGTGGACGCGATGTGCTACACGGCGTTTCCCTCGCTCGGCAACCGGTCGCTTGCCCAGGTCCTGCGGTTCGAGGCCAAGGAACAGCAGATGATCGAGGAGGCGGCCAGGCGTCTCGCGACCGGAGACGATCCAGGTGTTGTGCCGGAACGCTTCCTGATCGGCGCCGCCCGTTTCGCTGTCGACCGCCGACTCGCCTCACCTCAACTGATCACCACCAACTTCTACCGAGAGCTGGCCAGGAGGTAGACGCTCGTGATCGAGACCTCTGCGGATGCGGGCGATCCTTCCGGCATCCCTGCGCGGGAGGAGCAGTCAGCGAGGACCAGGACGGTGACCTTTCACTACCGCCGACCGAACGGGAACTACGACGGCTGGTCGTTGGAAGTCGACGTCGACGGCGACAGGCGAGTCGAGGGGCCTGACGATACGGACGAATTCGGCCTGTTCTGGAAAATTTCCGTGCCGTACAACGCGTCCGAACTCGTCTATACCCTCAGGTCCTCGTCGGGCTCGGGGACGGACTCCAGGCGGGGCAGGGCGCCCGCCAGGTCCGACCCTGCGGAGGTTCACCGGCAAAAGCTGATCTTCGCCCAGCACGGGTACGAGGTCTGGTATTTCTCCGGTGACACGGCCGGGGGTGAGGCCGTGCGCTACCTGCCGCRCATCCCGCCGACATCCACGTCCTCACGTGACGCTGTCGAGAGCCAGATCACGGCTGTCGTCTCCGCGCTGGACGAGATCGAATCCCAGGCCCGCAGCGGGCAGGCATCGGTGGCGCGGATCGCGACGACCGTGGAGAACCAGCAGAAAACGATCACCGGCATCGGTGAAAGCCTGGAAAGACTGTCTTCAGGGATCGGAGTCTTCCTAGGACGTCTCATCCCGACCGAGGAAGGCGGAAATGCCGACGCGCTGGCGCTGGCCGCTGCGGCCGATGCCGGCTTGGACGTGGTCACGCAGGCGTTGGACCACGAGCGCCAGAAGCTTCTCGGTGCCGCGCACAGCCTGCCGCGGGAGGAGGAGCTCCTGCCTGGTCTCGCGTCGTGGCCGGCGGGTGGCCGGGTGTCGGTGCCTGTCGTCGGCGTCGGGCCGCGGCCGCTGTCCCGCCGGGATGCGCTGCTGGGGCGCCTCGATTTCGTCCGCGGTGTTGTGGCCGGAATGAAGGCCAGGGTCACCGCGGTACAGGAGCGACCCGGGCCGCACGATCCGGGGCGCCTGGAGGCGGACATCCTCGGCGACGTCCAGCACCTCAGGAACTGCATGAGTCAGGTGGTCGACGAGGTGGTCGACGCGTATGAGAAATCGAAAGAAGAGGTGCCGGGGCCGGTGGAGACCCTGCTCGTCGGCCTGCGGTCGGGCGGCGATGTCGCGGTGCGGGTGGATGCGCTGGAGCGGGAGATCGAGAGCAAAGGCGGAAAGTCGTGATCTACCGGGCGGTCGAATCGACGCTGCTCTCGCTGGCCCACCAGTGCGACGAGCTGGCTGACGCGATCATCGCAGTCCAGGCCCTGCTCCAGCAGAACGGCCAGCACGAATCCGCCGGAAATCTGAGCACCTTCCTGCAGGCGGCCCGGCGACAGGGGGCACGGCTGCGCGACAGTGCGGCCCAGGTGCGCGACAAGCCGAGCATGGCGGGGGTTCTCGAGTTCGCGCTCATCGAGCTCCGCGCAACCCGGGAGCTGGTCCGGGGAGGCGTCACGGACGAGGTGAGGGCCGCGAGCGACAGGCTCGCGCCCAGTAGCGACGTGGCACGGTACAAGTCCCTGATCGACGCGGTCGACGACGTGGCGACGGAGGCGGTCGAGGAACTGGAGGCCGCGGGGAACTGGCCGAGTGGGCCCTCCTACAACATCGGGAGGATCCGCGGCGCCGTCGACGACATCGCGTCCTACCCGATCCTCACCGCCGATCTCGGCGGGCTCGGTGGTTCGGGCGGGCTGCGCGGCGGTTCGGCCGCGGCCGCACCCGGCGCCGGCCGTGACAGCTTGCAGCGCATCGTGGACGGCGCCATCCAGCAGACCCTCGGAAGGCTGCCCCGTCACACCGACAGCACGGCGTTCGTCGCGGCGCTGAACGCGTCCTTCGACCGGACGGAGGTCGCGGGACGATCAGTGGTCACCTGGCGGCCGCGCAGCTACGTCGGCCAGACGGAGCTGGGTGGGGCGGTGACCGGGGCGCAGGCGAGCCTGTACGCGCGTGCCCGGGATTCGCTCGCCGCCGTCCTGCCGCTGCTGCACGGCCTCACACCGCTGCGTGCGGACGTCGATGTCGAGGAGATGGACGCGGCCCGCAGCATCATTCAGGCGGAGTTCAGCGCCGTGGTCAACGAGCTCGGGGCGGAGGGCGGCCCTCGGGTGCCCCGCGTTGACGACCTGTTCGAGATCCTGCTCAAGCAGGATGTCGTCGGTATCGGCAACAAACCGGTTCGCGGCGGGATGGTGGGCTATCTGAGCTGGGTCTTCGGGCTCGAGCCGGGCCGGGTCAACACCGTGGCCGAAGAGCAGAACCTCTCCTCCTTCCTWCTGCTGCAGGATCACATCGTGACGGTCGAGGCCAGCTGGAAGACGTTCCGTGACGGATCCTTCGGGCGGGATCTGGGAACCCGGCTGGTGTTGCTCTCGACCGCGCTGCAGGTGGTGGCGGAGTCCACCGACGAGGTCGTCGCCGCCCTGGATTCGGTCTTCGTGGGCAGCGCGGAGCGCAACGTGGCCCAGTTCCGGACCAGTGACGGCCGGGCGATGCTCGTCTCCGAGCTGCTGAGCTGGATCGCCTCGTTTGCCGGCCAGGAGGCCCGCGAGCTCGTGCAACAAGGTGGGCGGCGGGCCATGGGGGCTGTCATCACCACGGCCGGCCGGCTCGGGGGGCTGGTGGAGGACCTGCTGGGGGCGATCGGGTTCGACCCCGGGCTGCCGGCCGGAATGCGTCATCCCCGGGTCCGTCACCCACTCAACGAGCTGCGCGCCTACCTGCGTCGGGTGGATCAGCTGGCTCAGGACGTGCGGGTCGCATAGCCGGTCGGTGGTCGGTGGCCGGCGAGGCCCTGGACCCGGCCCAGGTGTCGGCTGGAGGAGGAGCAGATGGCAACGGAGCAGGAGTACCAGGCCCTGTACGACCGCGTCGCCGGCCTGCGGGAGCAGCTGGCCAAACAACTCGGCACCGACCTCATCGCCAATCCGCAGCTCGCCGATGCGCTGGTGCGCCAGGTGGACGACCTGTTGGCGGGTGTCGTCGCCGCGGACGCGGCCAAGCCGGTGCCGCCGGACAGGGGGCTGGCGGCGCTCATCGGCGTCGGGCCGGAAGCGGCACAGGAACTGGGGCAGACGCGCATCCCGACCGGGGTGGTGCCCTACGACGAGTCGGTCACCTCGGAGAGGATGATCGCCGTCGGCGATCTGTACTACATCTACCAGCACGAGCGGCTGGGGGTTTTCCGGGTCGTCCGCAAGCTCCAGGAGCTGTTCCGGGCCGGAACCGTCCGGTTGTCGGGCGGGCCCGGCGCGTACGGCCTTTACCAGTTCGACCGGCGTGACGTGCTGCGCTACACCCGTCGGGACAGAGCCGCCGCGTACGCGCGGGTACTGGGCTATGGGGCCGCCGCGGTACCCCGAGGATCCCGGCGCAACGTGGAGTTCCATCGGCAGTACAGCCACTTCGTCAACCAGGTCGCGCTCTTCTGGCGGGACAAGCGGATCTCCGACGTTATTCGGGAGCGCTCCTACGACCCGAGCTTCGGCAGCATCGCGGTGGTGCGCCGGGCTGGCCTCGACCTGCGCAACAACCTGAAGTTCGCCTCGTTCGGCCACCTCAACGTGTTGCGGGTGGAGGTGATGCAGGTCCTCGACGAGGCATTCCGCGTGCTGGAGTCCGACGACATCAGGCGGCTGTTCGGTGCGGACAACGCGTGGGACGTGGTCGAGGAGGTGCTGATCCGCTACTTCCACGAGCGTCTGGTCACCTCTCCGCGGCAGCGGATGGCGGTTGCCGGCCGTGAGGTGCTGCGATGGCTCGCGCAACCGCACCTGTTGCAGACCTCCCGGGTGCAGTTCGAGATGCTGCTGCTTGAGATCGCCGAGTACGCCGAGGAGTGGCTGACCAGCGCGGAGGCGCTCGGCGCGGCGGAACGGCGATCAGGGGCGCGGGTCCTGCCGTTTCAGGGCCGGGCACCGCTGCGACCGATGGCGGAAAGCGGTCGGGGAGCCACCCGGGGTGTGATCTGAACGCAGGTCCACGCGCCGCGATGTCCGCGGCGCGTGCGGCGCGCAGGGAGGTCATGGCAGATCTCTCCCGCTTCCTGCGGTTCCGGTCCGTCAGCGCCGAACCGGGCCAGGCCGGCGACCTGGGCCGTTGCGCGCAATGGCTGGCCGGGCGACTGCGGCGGTCCGGGCTCGCCGACACCCGCCTCGTGCCGACCGGCGGTGGGCCCCCGATCGTGATCGGCCATTCGGCGGACCGTCCCGGCCGGCCGCATCTGCTCATCTACGGGCACTATGACGTACAGCCGGCACCTCGCGACGGGTGGCGCACCGACCCGTTCACAGCGGTGGTCAGCAACGGCAACCTCGTCGGGCGCGGATCGGCCGACAACAAAGGGCCGATCATGGCCCACGTGGCGGCGCTGACGGCGGTCGCCCGCAGTGCGGGCCAGCTACCGCTGAACGTGAGCTGCGTCTTCGACGGCGAAGAGGAGATCGGCAGCCCGCATCTGCGGGCCGCGCTGTTCCATCATCGCCACGAGCTGGCGGCAGACGTGGCCGTGGTGTCCGACACCCGCATCCTCGGGCCGGACCGGCCGGCGCTTGTCCACGCGCTGCGGGGCTCCATCACCTTCGAGATCGAGGTCCGCGGTCAGCCACGTGATGTGCACTCCGGGGCGTTCGGTGGGGCGGTTCACAATCCGGCGCACGCCCTGGCCGACCTGCTGTCGTCGTTCCACGGCCCGGACAACCGGGTTGCCGTCGCCGGTTTCTACGACGGGGTGCGCGGGCCGATGCCCGCCGAGCGGCGCCGGATGCGGACGCACGGGCCGACCGACGCGCAGCTGCGCAGCAGTGCGGGTGGCAGGCCGTTGTGGGGGATGGCCGGTCCGACAGCCTACGAACGGAGCACGCTGCTGCCAGCGCTCAACGTGATCTCGTTGCGGTCCGGGGATCATCGGGTGACGGCGATTCCGGGGTGTGCGTCGGCGACTGTCAACGTCCGGGTGGCGGCTGGCCAGGACCCTGCGGCAGTGGTCCAGGCGCTGCGCGGCCACATCGCCGGCACGCTGCCGACCACGGTCCGGGCCACACTGCGGGTGGTTTCCTCGACCGGCCCCGCGGAGACCATGCCTGGCCATCCCGCGATGCGGGTGGCCGCGCAGGCCTATCGGCATGGCTTTGGGCGAGCGCCGGTTCTGCTCCGCTCCGGGGGCACCATCCCGGCCGTGTCCCTCATGCGGGACATCTTCGGCATCCCGGTCGTGCTACTCGGCTTCACCCTGCCCGACGCGGGCATCCACGGGCCGAACGAGCAACTGAACCTGGAGGTCTTCTGGCGGTCCGTGGACACCTGCATCTGGTTCCTGCACGGCCTCGCGCGCCCGTCGAGGGCATGAAAAGATCTTCGGGGTGCCTCGCGGCCTCCCTTCACGGACTGCCGGGCGCGCCGACGCGTGGCCTGCTCAGGCCGGGCGCACCCGCTGGTCCAGGAAGTCGACCGTCCGCCGCCAGGCGTCGACGGCCGCCTCGGGGCGGTGGACGGCCGGCCGGTCGTGGCTGTGGAAGGCGTGGCCGGCGCCCGGGTAGCTGACGAGCTCCGTCGGCTGGCCCGACCGGGCCGCGGCGACCCGAAGCTCGTTGATGTCGGTGAGCGGGATCAGGGCGTCCTCCTCGCCGTACAGGCCGAGCCAGGGGCCCATAAGCGCCGGCGCGATGTCGAGCAGCGGGGGCACTCCGGGCCAGGCGGAGGTGCTGACCGATCCGCCGTAGAACGACACCGCGGCGGCGAGTGGCCGGCGGCTCGCCGTGGCCAGCGCCACGGTCCCGCCCATGCAGAAGCCGATGACGGCCGTCTGGGACGGGTCGAGGCCGACGTCGCTCAGGTGCGCGAGGCAGTCATCCACATCCGCGTGGATGCCGTCACCGGTGAGCGTGCCCATCTGCGGTATCGCGCCAGCCCAGCCGTCGGTGGGGTCGACCTCGGCGATGCCGTCCCGGTGGTACAGGTGGGGCGCGATCGCGAGATAGCCCGCATCGGCCAGCTCGTCGCAGACGGACAGCAGGTAGGGGGTGATCCCGCGGGCGTCCTGGATCACCACGATCCCGCCGCGCGGCGGGTCGTCGGCGGCAGGGGCGGTCACGGTCGCGGGCGTGCGGTCCCGGGCCGCCACCTCGGTTCGCAGATGGTCGTGCGTGTGCTTCTCGTTGGCCTCGGCTGTCATGCGGCCATCCTTCCCCCGCGCGGGGCAGGGCAGCACCATCCGGGCCGATGTTCCCGCTTCGGATCCCGCTTCCGCTCCCACCCGGTTGCGGCCGGGTCGTGGTCGACGCCCGCGGCGCGCACCTTTCCGCCGCGGTGTCGGTGACGCGGGCGATGTGGCCTCCGGTGTGGTCCCACCCGGACACGCCACCCCTGATGCCACCCCACCCGGACGCCCTGACCTGCGGGACGCTGCCCCCTGGTCGCCCTGTGTAGGGCAGTAGCCGCCGACGGTGGCCAGGCAGTGGACAGGCAGCCAGGTAGCGGACAGGTAGTGGAGGCGTGATGGTGCTGACAGTGGAACGCCGCAGCCTGACCGTGGTGCGTCGCGCGGCAGCGCTGCCCGTGGGGATGGCTGTCCTGCTCGGCCTGATCGTCYGCCTCTACGGCTCGACCGTCACCTCCGTGCGTCCTCGTGGCCTGCCGGTGCTCGTGGCGGGCCCGGCGCAGTCGACGCAGGCGTTCATGGACGAGGTGGAGCACATGTCACCCGGTGCCATGCGGGTGACCGTCGTCGCCGACGCCGATGCCGCCGACCGCGCACTGCGCGACCGCAAGGCGTACGCGGCGTTCGTCTTCACCGCGGACGGCCTGTCGCTGCGGCTCGCCTCCGCCGCCAGCCCGGCGGTCGCCGAGGCGTTGGTGCGCGGTATGGCGATGACGTTTCCCGATCTGCGCATCCCGGTCGTGGACGTCGTCCCGAACGCCGCCGCCGATCATCAGGGCGGCGGGGTGTCGGCCGGGTACCTGCCGCTGGTGCTGATCGCGGCGGCGGTGGGCGTGTTGCTGGCACGTTCGGGCCGGTCCCGGCAGCAGCGTCTCGTGGGCCTGTCGTGCTTCGTGGCCGCCGGTGGGGTGGCTGGCACGCTGGCGTTGAGCGGTGGTCTTGATGTGCTGCCCGACAACTTCCTGCGCAGCGTGGTCGTGCTGGCCGTGATCACCGCTGCGGTCACCGCGCCCGTGATGGGGCTGGGCGCGGTGGCCGCTGTGCGCGGTCTCGTCGCCGCCGTCGCCCTGACGGTGGTCGGGGTGGCGTTGTCCGGGGCGTCGTCGGCGCCGGAGATGCTGCCGACCCCGTGGGGCGGGTTCGGCCAGCTGCTGCCGCCCGGCGCGGGGGTGACCCTGGCGCGGTCGACGCTCTACTTCGACGGGGCCGGTGGGGGCCGGGCCGCGGCGGTGCTGACGATCTGGGCCGTGGCCGGGATCGCGCTCATGCTCGTCGGCCGGGAGCGGGCCGGCGCCGGGCGCGCCCGTGGGCCGGAAGCCCCGTTGCCGGGTGAGCCCGCCCCCGCGGAGGTGGGCACGACGCCGGTGACGGGGCAGATCGTACGACCCCGAGAGGGTGGACTCGAGATCAGCCATGGCGTCTCGCCGCGCGAGGAGGGCTTCCGAGCATAGGGTCGGTCTCGTGGATCGCCGCATCTTCGGCCTGGAAAACGAGTACGGCGTCACCTGTGTGTTCCGAGGGCAGCGGCGGCTGTCTCCGGACGAGGTGGCGCGGTACCTGTTTCGGCGTGTCGTGTCCTGGGGGCGCAGCAGCAACGTGTTCCTGAAGAACGGCGCCCGGCTCTATCTGGACGTCGGTAGCCACCCGGAGTACGCCACTCCCGAGTGCGATTCCGTGCCGGACCTCGTCACGCACGACAAGGCCGGTGAACGCATCCTGGAGGGCCTCCTCGTCGAAGCCGAGCGCAGGCTGCGGGAGGAGGGCATCGCGGGCGACATCCATCTGTTCAAGAACAACACGGACTCGGCCGGGAACAGCTACGGCTGCCACGAGAACTACCTCGTCGGCCGGCACGGGGAGTTCAGCCGGCTGGCCGACGTGCTGGTGCCGTTCCTGGTCAGCCGCCAGATCCTGTGCGGTGCGGGCAAGGTGCTGCAGACTCCGCGTGGCGCGGTCTACTGCATCTCGCAGCGCGCCGAGYACATCTGGGAGTCGGTGTCCTCGGCGACAACCCGTTCGCGGCCGATCATCAACACCCGCGACGAGCCGCACGCCGATGCGGAGCGCTTCCGTCGCCTGCACGTCATCGTCGGTGACTCGAACATGAGCGAGACGACGATGCTGCTCAAGCTCGGCTCGACCGACCTCGTGCTGCGCATGATCGAGGCTGGTGTGGTGCTGCGGGACATGTCGCTGGAGAACCCGATCCGGGCCATCCGCGAGGTCTCGCACGACATGACCTGCCAGCGTCGGATCAAGCTCGCCAACGGCCGCGAGGTGAGCGCGCTGGACATCCAGCGTGAGTACTACGCGAAGGCGGTGGAGTTCGTCGAGCGGCGCGGCGGGGATGCCGTCGCGAAGCGGGTTCTCGACCTGTGGGGCCGTACCCTGCTGGCCATCGAGACCGAGGATCTGGAGCTTGTCGCCCGGGAGATCGACTGGGTGACGAAATACGTGCTGATAGACCGGTTCCGGCATCGGCACGGCCTGCCGTTGTCGTCGCCGCGGGTCGCCGAACTGGACCTGAAGTACCACGACATCCACCGCGAGCGCGGGCTCTACTACCGGATGGAGCGGGCCGGTCTGGTCGAGCGGGTGTGCCGCGACCTCGACATCTTCGAGGCCAAGTCGGTTCCGCCGCAGACCACCCGGGCCCGGTTGCGTGGGGAGTTCATCAAGCGGGCGCAGGAGAAGCGGCGCGACTTCACGGTGGACTGGGTCCATCTGAAGCTCAACGACCAGGCGCAGCGCACGGTGCTGTGCAAGGACCCCTTCCGCTCGGTCGACGACCGGGTGGACAAGCTGATCGCGAGCATGTAGGCGCGAGCAGCCCAGGGCGTTCGGCGCGGCCGGGGTGTTCTGCCGCAGCCAGGTCGCGGGTGGTCGGTGTGTGGTCCTCTACAGTCGTCTGCACATGTGCAGCCAGCTCGTCCGGAGCGTGGCGCCGAACGCGGCGGCGGTGTTGCCTGCCGTGCCGGCGTCCCGCGCAAGCAGAGGATCTCAGTTTCCGTGACCGTTTTCTCCCGTGACGTCGCAGCCCGTCATCGTCGCCGGCTGATCGGCCTCGTTCTCCCCGCCGTGCTGCTGGTGCCGATGGCCGCGTGCAGCTCGTCGGACGCCCCCGACGGAACCAAGGCCGCTCCGATCGCGGCGCCGTCAGCGGCGGCGACCGCGGTCGGGGAAGGTACGCCCGCGGTGGAGAACGCCACCGACCTCAAGCGCAAGCCCGTCGCGGCGGCCGGCGAGGGCGAGGCGCCGTCCGAGCTGGTCACCAAGGACCTGGTGGCCGGCGACGGCAAGGTGGCGAGCGCGTCGAGCACCGTCACGATCCACTACGCCGGCACGATCTGGAAGACCGGCAAGCAGTTCGACGCGAGCTGGGACCGCAGCACCCCCGAAACGTTCCCGCTGCAGAACACGGTGACCGGTTTCGGCCAGGGCATTGCCGGGATGAAGGAGGGCGGTCGGCGCCTGATCGTGATCCCGCCCGACCTGGGCTACGGTCCGATGGGCGGCCAGCCGGCGGCGGGGATCGAGGCCGACGACACGCTGGTGTTCATCGTCGACCTGCTCGCCGTGGGCAGCGGCGACGCCGCCGGCGGCGGCTCCGGGGGCGCGGCGGGCTCGACCTCCGGGCAACTGTGAGTAGCAGGCGTAGCTGACGATCGGCGTGGTCATCGCGGCAGGCCGGTTGCCGAGATCACACCGAGTACCGCTAGCCTGATCAGATGTGTCCCGCCGACGGCTGGAGCGCCTGCTCAATCTGACGATGTGCCTCATGGCGACATCGCGTTTCCTCACCGTGTCCCAGATCGGGGAGATGGTGGACGGCTACGAGCCGGGGGAGTCGGAGGAGGCCCGGGAGGCGTTCCGCCGGATGTTCGAGCGAGACAAGCAGTCGCTGCGTGAGATCGGCATCCCGGTCGAGACCGGTTCCGACTCGGCCTTCAGCGACGAGCTCGGTTACCGCATCCCGCGCGGCGACTACGCGCTCGGCGAGATCCCACTGGATCCCGACGAGTTCGCCGCGCTGGCACTTGCGGCCTCCCTGTGGTCCAGCGAGGCACTGGCCGCGCCGGCGGCGAGCGCGCTGCGCAAGCTCGCCGCCGCCGGGGCGCCGGTCCGTCCCGCGGCGCTGCGCGGGCCGGACCCGCTGGCTGTCTCCTCCGGGCCCGCGGCCGGGTTCGACGCGGCGGACGGCCTGGGCGGCCTCGGGTCCACCGACGGGTTCGCGGGGTTCGAACCGAGGGTCGACGCGACGGAGCCGGCGTTCGAGGCCGTGCTCGCCGCCGTCCAGGCCAGGCGTGAGGTGCGCTTCCCCTACCGCCGCCCTGGTCAGACTGAGGACACGGAGAGGCACCTGCAGCCCTGGGGCGTGTTGTCCTGGCGTGGCCGCTGGTATCTGGTCGGGCACGACCTGAACCGGCAGGCGTCGCGGGTGTTCCGGCTGTCGCGGGTGACCGGCCCGGTGCGGGCGGTCGGCCCGGCCGAGGCGTTCACCGTGCCACCCGAGGTGGATCTGCGGGCGATGGTGTCCGCGACGGAGCCCACCGAACCTTCCCGCACAGCCCTGCTGTGGGTCCGGCGTGGCTGTGGCCATGCGCTGCGCCGCCATGGGCGTCCCGCGGGGCCTGCTCGGGCGGCGGCAGCGGAGCGGGTGGGCCGCCTCCCGGGCGGTGATCTTCTGGAGGTCGAGTTCTCCGATCTGGAACGCTTCGCCCGCTGGGCGGTCGGCTATGGTCCCGACGTGGTCGTTCTCGAGCCGGCGGATCTGCGCGGTGAGGTCGTCCGCAGGCTGCGGGCCACTGTCGCGGCGACAGCACTGCCAACGCCGGCGGCATCGCCGGTGGCCCGTGCGGCGGCGGTGGGAACCGGGCCCAGGTGAGCGGATCGGTGGATCGGTTCAGCCGCCTGCTCGCGCTGGTTCCGTGGCTGCGGGCCCACCCGGGGGTGTCGCTGGAGGACGCGGCGAGCGAGTTCGGGATCACGGAGCGCCAGCTCCGCGCCGACCTCGACCTGCTGTTCGTCTGCGGGCTTCCCGGTGGTGCTCCGGGCGACCTCATCGATGTGAGCTACTCCGGGGACCGGGTGACCGTGGTCGACCCGCAGACCCTTGACCGGCCGCTGCGGCTGTCGGCCGACGAGGCCATGGCGCTTCTCGTCGCTGCCCGGGCGCTGACCGACGTGCCGGGGCTGACCGGCCGCGAGGCCCTCGACCGGGCGGTGCGCAAGGTGGAGGAGGCCGTCGGTCACGAGTCGGCCCGCCATGTGCGGGTGGCGCTCGACCCGCACGACGAGGTGCTCGCGGTACTGCAGGAGGCGATCCGCCTGCGCCGTCGGGTGCGCCTGCGCTATCTGGTCTGGGCCCGGGACGAGATGACCGAGCGGGAGGTCGACCCGATGCGGGTCCTCGTGCGCGGTGGCTACTGGTACCTGGAGGGCTGGTGCCACCGGGCGTCGGCGGTGCGTCTGTTCCGGCTCGACCGGATCGATGGCCGCGCGGGCGTCGACGTCCTGGAGGTCGCCGCGCAGCCGCCGCCGGACGCGACCCCCCGGGACACCGCCGAGGGGGTGTACCAGCCGGGGCCGGACGACATCCCGGTCCGGCTCGACCTCGATCCGCGGGCGCGCTGGGTGGTCGACTACTACCCGGTGTCCCAGGTGTGTGACCTGCCCGACGGGGGGGGTCAGCGTGGTGCTGCGGGTGGCCGACCTGGCGTGGCTGAGCCGGCTGGTCCTCGGCCTCGGCGAGCTGGTGCGCGAGGTGGCGCCGGCGTCGGTCGCCGCGAGCGTGAACGAGCTGGCGGGCCGCGCGCTCGCCGGGTACGGCGACGAGATCATAGGGTGATGGGTGTGCCTCTGCTCCTCGTACATCTGGTGATGATCTTCGGCTCACTCGGCGTGCTGGCGCTTTGTGCCCTGCGGCTGTGGAGGCAGATCAAGGCGACGAAATCCGCGGCCTTCGAGTTGAAGGACCGCGCCGCCGACCTCGGAAACAAGGTGTCGGAACTGACCGAGCGCCTGGAATCCGTGGATGTCGCCGCCCGGCTGGCGGCCAACGCGAGGTGAGGAGGCCGGCGGCCAACGCGAGGTGAGGAAGTCGACTTCGGTGGTGGCCGCGCCAGGTTTCCGGATGGCGACGCCGGGTGATGGTGTGGTGGTGGGGCTCGCTGTATGGCCTCGCAGGGTCATTGCGTCACGGCGGTCCGGCACCGAATGCCGGCCGGTATCCGTCGCTGATCGACCGGAGGGTGGGTCGCCCGAGGTTGGCAGCGCGCGACAAACCGTGGTCGGAGTGTCCTGGATGCCCTGCGTCGGCGGTCCGGTTTGTAGCGGAAAGTGCCGGTGAGGCAGCTCATCATCTTCGCGTTGCGAAGACGTCACCTGCGGGATACCCGGTTACTGTCTATCGCTTCCTAGGCTGACCGACGTAGCATCGACCGCACCGGTCTCCCGACCGCACCGGCATTTGCATTTTGGAGGACGCCTGCCATGCCCAACCTTGGCACGACCGAGATCATCATCATCGCGCTGGTAGTCATGGTGCTGTTCGGCTCCAAGAAGCTTCCCGACGCCGCCCGTTCCTTCGGCCGGTCGCTGCGCATCTTCAAGGCCGAGACGAAGGGCCTCCGCGAGGACGACGCCCCGGCCCCGGCCACCGCGGCCCCCGCGGCGCAGCCCGTCGCTCCGCTCCCGATCGAGAGCCGCCCCGTGGTCACTCCGGCCACCTCGGTCAACGGCGCATCGCCGGTCGACGCCGAGCGCCGCTGAACGATGCCGGTGCGGTCCGGGCCGTCAGGCCCGGACCAGCTTGCCGATCGGTCCGCGCGCTGGCCGGCCCGGCGTGCGCACATCGGCGGATTCTCCGTCTGAACCCTCACGGAGCGGTGGCGGCGAGCTGAACGACAGCGTCGCCCCGATCATCCGTGGTGAGCCCGTCCGTCCGAACCATCGCCCTCATCGAGCAGGAGCCTCAGCCCGTGCCACGGTTGCCAACGCCGCGCACCCTCGCCTCGTCGGTGAACCAGCGGCGCACCCGCACGGTCGAGGACAGCAGGATGCCTCTCACCGAGCACCTGCGAGAGCTGCGGAACCGCCTGGCCAAGGCGCTTCTCGCCTTCGGCGTCGCGTCGATCGTCTGCTTCATCTGGGAGCCGAACATCTTCCAGTGGCTGATCGACCCGTACTGCTCCCTGCCAGCGGACAAGCGCGGTGACTTCGGTGGCGGCGACGGGTCCTGCAACCTGTACTTCTTCGGCATCCTGGATGCCTTCACCATCCGGCTGAAGATCTCGATGCTCTCCGGTGCGGTGTTCTCGGCCCCGATCTGGCTTTACCAGCTCTGGTCGTTCATCACCCCCGGTCTGCACCGCAACGAGCGGCGCTGGTCGCTGACCTTCGTCCTCGCCTCGCTCGTCCTGTTCGCCGCCGGCGGCTTCTTCGCCTACATCACGCTCCAGACCGGCCTGAAACTGCTGCTCGGCTTCGGTGGCGACGGTCTTGTCAGCGTCCTGGACGGAAGCAAGTACCTGAGCTACGTCTTCGCGATGCTGCTGGTCTTCGGGCTGTCGTTCGAGGTGCCGCTGCTCATCACGATGCTGAACCTCGCGGGCCTCGTCACGACCGCGAAGCTGCGCTCCTGGCGGCGGGCCGAGATCTTCCTGGTGTTCGTCTTCGCTGCGGTCGTGACGCCGAGCCAGGACCCCTTCACCATGCTGGCACTGGGCCTGCCGATGATCATCCTCTATGAGGTGGCGCTGATCATCGGGTGGGTCAACGACCGGCGCAAGATCCGCCGGGGTGACACCTCGCCGTACGCGGACCTGGCTGACGACGAGGTCTCACCGCTCGACTTCGACGACACCAGGGCGGACCGTACGACCAGCACGGGCAGCCGGGGTGGTGGGGCCGCGGCCGGCTCGGGCAGCGGGTTGAACGTCGACACGGTGGTGGCCGGTGCCGCCGGTGCGTCCCCCGCCGACAACCTCCACGGCGACGTCACCTGATTCCGCCGAACACCCACTTTTTGCGCCACGCCCAGGCGGCGTAGGGTGAGCAACGTGTCCTCCGCGCCTGGCGCCGTCGAGGAATTCGCGGCCCGGTATCCCTTCGGGCTCGATCCGTTCCAGTCCGAGGCCGTCAACGCCCTCGCCCAGGGCGAAGGTGTGCTCGTGGCCGCGCCGACGGGCGCCGGCAAGACGGTCGTCGGCGAGTTCGCGGCGCACCTCGCGCTCGCCACCGGCACCCGCTGCTTCTACACCACGCCGATCAAGGCGTTGTCGAACCAGAAGTACGCGGATCTGGTCGCCCGCTACGGTGCCGACTCGATCGGCCTGCTGACCGGCGACACGTCGCGCAACGGCGACGCCCCGGTGGTCGTGATGACCACCGAGGTCCTGCGCAACATGCTCTACTCCGAGGCCGCGGGCAGCGGCCGGCTCGACGCGCTCGCCTACGTGGTCATGGACGAGGTCCACTACCTCGCCGACCGCCAGCGGGGCGCCGTGTGGGAGGAGGTGATCATTCACCTTCCTCAGCACGTGCGCCTGGTCTCCCTCTCGGCGACGGTCAGCAACGCCGAGGAGTTCGCCGAGTGGCTGGTCACCGTCCGGGGCCACACCAGGGTGATCGTCAGCGAGCATCGCCCGGTGCCGCTCTACCAGCATGTGCTCGCCGATCGTTCCCTGCACGATCTCTTCGTCGATCGCTCCTCCGGGGCGCGTGCCACGGCCTCCGACGGCCCGGTCTCCGGTTCTGACGCGCGCACCACGACCACCCCGGACAGCCCCGACGCCCCCGTGGCCGGGAGGCGTGCCGCGAACCGGGCCGCCGCCGCGGAGCGGGTAACGCCGGGCGGCCCGCGGTCGAGTGACTCGGGTGGCCAGGCAGCGGGCGGCCGGGTGGTCAACCCGGACCTGCTCAGGCTCGCGCGCGAGGAGTCACAGTCCGGCTACGAGCGCGGCCGCGGGCCCCGCTCCTCGCGGGCCGGCCGGCCGGGTGGCGGTGGTGGCGGCGGTAACGGTGGCGGTCGGCGTCGTTTCGGGCCCCCGAGCCGCCCGGACGTCGTGATCCGGCTCGACCGGGCTGGTCTGCTCCCCGCGATCGTGTTCATCTTCAGCCGGGTCGGCTGTGACGCCGCGGTGAACTCCTGCGTCCAGGCGGGCCTGCGCCTGACGACATCCGACGAGCGGCGGGAGATCAACGCGCACGTGCGGGCCCGGACGGCGGGCATTCCGCAGGCCGACCTCGACGTGCTCGGCTACTGGCAGTGGCTCGACGGGCTGGAACGCGGCATCGCCGCCCACCACGCCGGCATGCTCCCCACCTTCAAGGAGGTGGTGGAGGAGCTGTTCGTCCGCGGGCTGGTCCGGGCCGTGTTCGCCACCGAGACCCTCGCCCTGGGCATCAACATGCCGGCTCGCACCGTCGTGCTCGAACGCCTGACGAAGTTCAACGGCCAGACCCGCGCGGACATCACCCCGGGGGAGTACACCCAGCTCACCGGGCGTGCCGGGCGACGAGGGATCGACGTCGAGGGCCATGCGGTGGTGCTGTGGCAGCCCGGGCTGGACCCCCTCGCCCTCGCCGGCCTCGCGTCGACCCGTACCTATCCGTTGAAGTCGTCGTTCCGGCCGTCCTACAACATGGCGGTCAACCTGGTCGGGCGGCTCGGTGCGCAGCGCGCGCGGGTGGTGCTCGAGTCGTCGTTCGCGCAGTTCCAGGCGGACAAGGCGGTGGTGGGGATCGCCCGTGCCGTACGCCGCAACCAGACCGCGATCGAGGAGCTGACCGCCGCGCTGGACTGCGACCGCGGTGCCGTCGCGGAGTACGACGAGCTGCGTCGCCAGATCCGGGAGCGGGAGAACAACCTGTCCCGTGCGGGCACGGCGCGCCGGCAGTCCGAGGTGGCCGAGGCGTTGGCGAAACTGCGCAGCGGGGACGTGGTGCGCGTTCCGTCGGGGCGGCGCGGCGGCCTTGTCGTGGTGCTGGACGCCGGGCTCGACACCGGGTCACCGGAAGGGCCCCGGCCGGTCGTCCTCACCGTGGACCGGCAGGTCCGGCGGCTGTCGATGATCGATTTCCCGGTCCCGGTGGAGCCGCTGGCGCGGGTGCGGATCCCGAAGTCGTTCAACCCCCGCTCACCGCAGGCCCGCCGCGATCTGGCCTCGTCACTGCGCAACACCCGGCTGCCCGAGGAGCCCGGCCGGCGGGAGCGGATGCGGTCGCTGGCGGCGGACGACACCGAGCTCGCCCGGCTGCGCCGCGCCATGCGGGCCCACCCCGTGCACGACTGCCCGCAGCGTGAGGCCCACCTGCGTTCCGCCGAGCGCATCGACCGGCTGCGCCGGGAGACCGCTGGCCTCGAACGCAAGGTCGAGGGGCGGACGAACACGGTGGCCCGAACGTTCGACCGGGTCCGGGACACCCTCGCCGAGCTCGGCTACCTCAGCGCCGGCGGCGACTCCGTCACCGAGGCCGGGGCGATGCTGGCACGGATCTACACCGAGCAGGACCTGCAGGTCGCGGAATGCCTGCGCACCGGGGCGTGGGAGGGGCTGACGCCGCCCGCACTGGCCGCGGCCGTCTCGACGCTGGTGTTCGAACCGCGTGGCGACGATGTCGCGGCTCCCACGTTGCCCGGCGGTGCCGCCCTGCAGGAAGCCCTCGCGGACATGGCGAACATCTACACCCGCCTGAGCATGGTCGAGGACGATCACCGGCTGGGCTTCCTCCGCCCACCGGACCTGGGTTTCGTCGCGGCAGCCTTCGGGTGGGCGTCGGGCCGTGGGCTGGAACGGGTGCTCTCRGAGGCCGGCACCGAGCTCACCGCCGGCGATTTCGTCCGCTGGATGCGTCAGCTCCTCGACCTTCTCGACCAGATTGCGCAGTTGGYGCCGAGGTTCATGGCGGGCGAGAGCGGGGCCGGGGTGGGCAAGGCCGCCCGGGACGCGATGGACGCGATCCGCCGCGGAGTGGTCGCCTACTCGATGTCGACCTGAGCGCACATCGGGCCCGTGCGGAGTCGGGCCCGTGCGTGCGTCGGGGCTGCGCGGACTCTCAGACCCGGGGCGCGGTGAGGTTGGCACCGCTGACCGGGTCGAACAGGTGGAGCCGGGTCGTGTCCACCCACAGCCGCACCGGCTCGCCCTCGGCCGCGCGGCTGGCCGCGTCGAGCCGCGCCACCAGTTGCGTGCCGGCGCCTGCGGGCAGGGGCGGATCGGTGCGCAGATCGGCGGGTAGATCGGTGCCCAGCGCCACCGGGCCCGCCCAGGACGACGCCACCGGGCCCGCCCAGGACGAGTAGACGTACTTGTCGGAGCCGAGGGACTCCACGACCTCGGCGTGCACCGTGCACCGTGCGCCACCGCGGTCGGCGGGGACGAGGGCGGCGTCCTCGAAGTGCTCGGGACGGATCCCGCACACGAGTGGGCGCTCACCCGACGGCCGTGCCGCCCGGCGCAGCCGGTCCAGCCGGTCCAGCAGCCGCCCGTCGTCGGGCTGGCGTCCGTCATCAGGCTGCGGCCCGTCCAGCCGCCACTCGCCCAGGGGAGTGCGCAGCGTGCGGCCGTCGGCGGTGAGGGTCACCGGCAGGAAGTTCATCGCCGGCGAGCCGATGAACCCGGCCACGAAGATGTTCACCGGCGCCGAGTAGAGCTCGCCCGGGGGAGCGATCTGCTGGATGCGTCCCGCCCGCATGACCGCCACCCGGTCGCCGAGCGTCATCGCCTCGGTCTGGTCGTGGGTCACATACACGGTGGTTGTTCCGAGGCGGTTCTGCAGCCGGGAGATCTGGGTCCGGGTCTGCACGCGCAGCTTCGCGTCCAGGTTCGAGAGGGGTTCGTCCATGAGGAAGGCCTGCGGCGAGCGGACGATCGCGCGGCCCATCGCCACCCGCTGGCGCTGCCCGCCGGACAGCGCGGCCGGCCGGCGTTCGAGGTGCTCGGTCAGGCCGAGGATCCGTGCCGCCTCCTCCACCTTGCGGGCGATCTCGATCTTCGGCCTCTTCGCCAGCGACAGCGCGAACCCCATGTTCTGCCGCACCGTCATATGCGGGTACAGCGCGTACGACTGGAACACCATCGCGATGTCGCGATCCCTCGGCGACAGCCGGTTGACGACCTTCCCGCCGATGCGCAGCTCGCCGGCGGAGATGTCCTCCAGCCCGGCGATCATGTTCAGGGTGGTCGACTTCCCGCATCCTGACGGGCCGACCAGGATCAGGAACTCGCCGTCGGCGATCGTCAGGGTGACGTCGTCGACCACGACCCGGCCGTCGGCGAAGCGCTTGCTCACATGATCCAGAACGATGTCGGCCATGACCGGTGCCAACCCCTAGCCCTTCACCGCGCCGGAGGTCAGCCCGGCGACGATCCGTCGTTGGAACAGCAGAACGAAGACGATGATCGGGATGGTGATGACCACGGCCGCCGCCGCGATCGACCCGATCGGCTGGGCGAACTGCGACGCCCCGGTGAAGAAGGCGATCGCCGCCGGGGCGGTGCGGGACGACTCGGTGGACGTCAGCGAGATCGCGAACAGGAAGTCGTTCCAGCAGAAGATGAACACCAGGATCGCGGTGGTCACCGTCCCGGGCGCCGCCAGCGGGGCGATCACCCGGACGAAGGTCTGCGCCGGCGTGGCCCCGTCCATCGCGGCGGCCTTCTCCAGGTCCGGCGGGATCTCCCGGAAGAACGTGGCGAGGGTGTAGATGGCCAGCGGCAGCGAGAACGTCAGGTACGGAACGATCAGCCCGATCCAGGTGTCGAAGATCCCGAGCTGGCGCCACAGGTTGAACAGTGGGCTGACCAGGGAGATCTGCGGGAACATCGCGATCAGCAGCGCCAGCCCCACCAACGCCCGCCGCCCCGGGAAGCGCAGCCGGGCGATCGCGTACGCGGCCAGGCCGCCGATCCCGACGGCGAGCAGGGTCGAGATCAGTGCGATGCCGAGTGAGTTCACCAGCGCCCGGGTGAACAGCGACTGCGTGAAGATTCCCCGGTAGTTCGCCAGTGTCCAGTCGGTGGGCACGAGACGGCCGTCGCCGATGGACTCCGGCGTTTTGAACGACAGGGACACCAGCCACAGCAGCGGTACCAGCGACAGGACGACGACGACCGTGTTCGCCGTCACCCAGCCCAGCAGGGCCCGGTTTCCGGCTGCCGGGTCGCTGGTCAACGGTGGTCCGTTTCCTGGCCCGGCGCCGCCGTCCCGAATCCCCGGATGAAGACGACGGCGATCAGCGCGACGACTCCGAAGATCAGAACGGACAGCGCGGAGCCGACGCCGAGGTTCAACGCGGTGAACAGGTTGTCGTAGCCGAGGATGGACACCGAGCGGGTGTCGTGGGCGCCTGCCGTCAGCACATAGATGTCGTCGAAGATGCGGAAACCGTCCAGAGTGCGGAAAAGCAGCGCCACCAGGATCGCCGGCTTCATCAGCGGCAGCGTCACCCGGCGCAGCCGCGCCCACGCCCCGGCTCCGTCCACCCGCGCCGCGCGCAGCAGCTCCTCGGGAACCAGCGCCAGCCCCGCGAGCAGCAGCAATGCCATGAACGGCGTCGTCTTCCACACCTCCGCGAGGATGATCACGGCTACGCCCCAGGTCTGCGAGGTCAGGGGCGCGGCGTCCCCGAACAGGCCGGCCAGGTAGCCGGTGCCCGGCGTCCAGGCGAAACGCCAGCCGAAGGCGGCGACCACGGTCACGATGCCGTAGGGGATCAGGATGACTGTGCGTACCAGGCCGCGGCCAACCAGCGTCCGGTGCATCAGCAGCGCCAGCGCCAGGCCCAGCACGAACTCGATCGCCACCGAGACCACCGTGATGATCATGGTGATCTTCAGTGCCTGCCACCATAGCCCGCTCGACAGCACCGTGCCGTAGTTCGCCAGCCCCACGAACGCCGTGTCGGCGGGGAAGCGCAGGTCGTACCGGCGCAGCGACAGATAGACCGCATAGCCGATCGGATACGCGGTGACCAGCAGGATCACCAGCGCCGCCGGCGCGCACAGCAGCCAGCCCGACCGCCGCTCGGCCCGCGCCCGCGGCGACAGCCCGCTCAGGGGACCAGCCCCTTCGACTCGAGCGCGTCGGCGATCGCGGTGCGCAGGCCGTCGATCCGCCCCACCGAAGCCGACCGTGGCGGCGACAGGGCGTCGGAGATCTGCAACGACACGGTCTGGTACGCCGGGGTCCGCGGTCGGACGCTCGCGTTGCGCAGCGCCTCACCGACCGCGGCGGCGAACGGGTAGCCGTCGAGCAGCGCCCGGTCGGTGTAGAGGGCCTCCAGTGTGGGCGCCAGCCCACCCCTGATCGCGGTACGGATCTGGTTGGACCGGCCGCGCAGGCATTCGATCGCCCGCCGGGCCAGGCCGGGATGGGCCGAATAGGAGCTGACCGCGAGGTTGTAGCCACCGATGGTGGGATGCGACGGCTGCCCGGCGACGAGGCCAGGCCACTGCGCCCAGCCGATCTCGGGCACCAGGCCAGGCGCGTTGTGCCGCGCCGACGGATAGACGAACGGGTAGTTGAGCTGGAACGCCGCCGCCCCGCTCTCGAAGACCAGCCGGTTGTCGTCCTCCCGCTGGTTCGACCAGGACGGGTCGGCCGCCGGTGAGTCCGCCAGCGCCCGGATTGCCGCCACCGCCTGCGCCGCCGGTGCGCCCAGCGTTACCTGAGAGCCGTCCGCGGAGAGGATCGAACCACCCGCCGAGGCCACCAGCGTGTTGAACAGGACCGTCAGCCCCTCGTACTGGGCTCCCTGCACCTCGACGAGGTGCGGCCTCCCGCGCGCCGCGAGACCGCGGGCCGCCGCGAGCATCTCGTCCCAGGTCCGCGGGGGAGTGGGAACCAGGTCCTTGCGGTACCACAGCAGCTGCACGTTGGTGTTCAACGGCGCCGCGTAGAGGTGGTTCGCCCAGGTGCCGGTGCGGGTCGCGACCGGGAGCGTGCCGGTGGTGATCCGCTGCGCGGTGGCGTCGTCGAAGGCCTCGATCCACCCGGCCTCGGCGAACTCGGGCGTCCAGGTCACGTCGAGGGCGAGGATGTCCATCGAGGTGTCCTCGGCGGCCAGCCTGCGCACCAGCTGCTGGCGCTGGCCGTCGGCGTCGTTCGGCAGGACGTCGATACTGATCCGGTAGGCGCCATCCGAGGACTCGGTGCAGTCCGCCGCCGCTGCCGCGAACGACCCGGACGACTCGTTGTAGACGTACCAGTGCAGGGCCGGTGGACCGCCGGCCGGCCGGCTCCCGCAGCCGGCGATGAGCAGCGTCGCCGAGCCGACCACCACCGAGCCGGCGGCTGCCGTGCGGACCGCTGCCGAGCGGAGCAGCGCTGCGTGGGCCGGCCGCACCAGCACCGAGCGGGCCGACCGCGCGTCCAGCGTCACCGGCCCAGGCCGCCTTCTCGGGAGCACAGTCCCTCCTTCCTGACGGAGATCAGAGTGCTACCCGGCGCGGCCCCATGCCCGGATTTCGGGTGAGAAGAGTTGCGTGCCGATCACGGCCGGCGTTGTGACTTGGAACAGACAGGTGGAACTCACCGTTGACGGTGCGTTCGGAAATCTCGTAGCCTGACTGCCGATAGTCGTGATGTTGACAGGAAGCCGGTGAGATTCCGGCGCGGCCGCGCCACTGTGACCGCCTGGGGGGATTTCCCTCATGGGTGGAAGCCAGACCCGATTCGTCACGTAACAACCAGTGGGACGCGTGATCCCTGGGAGGTCCTCGCATGGCCGAGTCTGTTGTTCCCTCGTCTGTTGTTCCCGCTCCGTCAGTCGGCGGCGCGCGGCCGCTCCAGCTTCCGCTGCGTGAGATCGCTCCGTGGGCTGTGCTCACGGGCGTGCTCATGCTGCTCGTGATCTACTTCGTCGGGTCCGAGGAGGGCGCCTTCTCGATGGTGGGCGGCACCTGGATCCACGAGTTCGTGCACGATGGTCGGCACCTGCTCGGTTTCCCCTGCCACTGATCCGCCTCGGCCCGCGGAGCATTCCGCGCTGACGGCGGAGGCCGTTTCACATGATGCGCAGACTTCTTGTATTTGGCATGCTCGTAGGTCTCCTCGCCGGTCTGGTCGCCTTCGGGTTCGCCTCCATCGCGGGTGAGCCGCAGGTCGACGCGGCGATCGCCCTCGAGGAGGCGGCTGCCCAGGGGGAGGCGGTTACCCCGCATTCCCACGGCGAGCATGACGACGAAGCCGCGGCCACGCACTCGCACGAGGAGCCCGCGGAGGTGTCACGGTCGACCCAGAAGGGGATCGGCCTGGCCGTCGCAACCGGCCTGTACGGCGTCGCGATGGGCGGGCTTTTCGCCATCGCGTGCGCCGTCGCCTACGGCCGCATCGGCGTGCCGGGGATGCGGGCCACCGCCGCGACCGTCGCGCTGGGCGGTTTCGTCGCGGTCGCCCTGGTTCCCTTTCTCAAGTACCCGGCGAATCCCCCGGCTGTCGGGAACGCGGACACCATCGACCGCCGGACCGGTCTGTACGTGGTGATGGTTCTGGTCTCGGTGCTGGCCGCACTGATCGCGGCTCAGGTCGGCCGGATGCTCGCCGGCCGCAGCAGCCGATGGAACGCCTGGCTCGCCTCGGCCGGGGCGTTCACCGTGCTGGTGACGGTGGCCGCCGTTCTCATGCCCGTGGTCAACGAGGTGCCCGCATCCTTCCCGGCCGAGCTGTTGTGGCGTTTCCGGTTGTCCTCGCTGGGCACCCAGGCGCTGGTCTGGGTGGTGCTCGGGCTCGGGTTCGGCCCGCTCGCCGAACGTGTGCTCAACCCGTCACCGGCCCGGCGTACCACGGCCCTTCCGGTGTCGGCCTCGCCGGCGTCGAGCGGCTCGGCCGGTTGATCGGCCGCCGAGCCCTGGGCCTGCTGGTCGGCGCGGGGCTCGACGTGCTTTTCGCGGATCCGGCCCGGTTCCATCCGGTGGCTGGTTTCGGCCGGGTCGCCGGGAGTCTCGAGCGTGTCGTCCATCGTGACAACCGGCTGGTCGGTGCCGCGTACGCGGCGGTGCTCGTCGGGGTCCCGGCGCTGGCCGCGCACCGGGTGGAACGAGCGCTGGCCGCCCGCCCCGCCAGCCCGGCGGCCGGGCTGGCCCTGACGGCGCTGACCGCCGCGACCACGTGGACGGTGCTGGGCGGCATGTCGCTGCGCCGGGAGGGCCGAGCGCTCGGCGGTGAGCTGGCCCGGGCCGACCTGGCCGCCGCGCGTTCCCGGCTGCCGTCGCTGTGCGGGCGGGACCCGTCGATGCTCGACGTGGCCGGGCTCGCCCGGGCCGGGGTCGAGTCGCTGGCCGAGAACACCTCGGACGCCGTCGTCGCACCGCTGCTGTGGGGTGCGGCCGCCGGCCTGCCCGGTCTCGTCGCCTATCGGGCGGTGAACACCCTGGACGCGATGGTCGGCTACCGCAGCGCCCGCCATCGCCGCTTCGGCTGGGCCGCTGCCCGGGCCGACGACCTGGCCAACCTGCTACCCGCCCGGGTCTGCGCGCTGCTGACCTGCGCCTGCGCCCCGGTGGTCGGCGGCTCACCGGCGCAGGCGCTGCGGACGGTGCGCCGGGACGGCCGCCGCCACCCCAGCCCGAACTCGGGTATGGCCGAGGCCGCGTTCGCCGGGGCGGCCGGCCTGCGGCTCGGCGGCGAGCTGCGGTATGCCCACGGCGTCGAGCACCGTCCCGAGCTGGGCACCGGACGTCAGCCGCAGGTCGAGGACCTGGCGGTGGCGGCGCGCCTGTCCGGAGCGGTCACGGTGGCCGCGGCCGGGCTCAGCGCCGGCGTCGCCGCCGTGGCGGCGACGAGGTCGAGGACGAGGTCGAGGTCGAGGTCGAGATCGAGATCGCGGTCGCGGGCCGCGGCGGGGGAGCAGGCCTGATCGCTGGTGCGGCCACGGCGGCGCGCCCTGCTTCACCCGTTCTGATCGTCGGGCGATCGCCTGGCGTCGGCAGGCCGTCGGCGAATTTCTCGCAATGCCGCGGCCGTGCGGCGATGAGTTTCTGTCGGTGGTCGGGTCCAATCTGTCGACAGCACGAGCACGGCGACCTGCGGGCGCACCTCCCGCGCCCCGCGCGCCGCGTGCCACGACGATGAAGGAGCCCGTGATGCCCGCCAACGACACCACCCTGCCTGGCGCCCCCTGCTGGATCGACCTGATGACCTCGGACGTCGAAGGCGCCCGCGCGTTCTACGCGGAGCTGTTCGGCTGGGTCCCGGCGGAGCCGTCCGAGGAGTTCGGCGGCTACTTCATGTTCTTCAGCAAGGACGGAAAGATGATCGCCGGCGGGATGCCGAAGCAGGAGGCCGAGCTCCCCGACGTCTGGACCACCTATCTGATGGTGGCGGATGCGGAGAAGACCGTGGCGGCGGCATCCGCGCACGGGGGAACCGTGCTGGTCCCGCCGATGCCCGTGGCCGACCTGGGAACCATGGCCGTGGTGACCGATCCCGCGGGTGCGGTGATCGGCCTGTGGCAGCAGGGCAGCCATCGTGGTTTCCAGCTGCTGGCCGAGCCGGGAGCGCCCGGCTGGTTCGAGCTGATGAGCCGTGACTTCGCTGCCTCCGTCCCCTTCTACCAGGAGGTCTTCGGCTGGAAGACGAAGATCATGGGGGACACCGACGACTTCCGCTACCTCGTCCAGGTCGACGACGCCGGCGAGCAGTACGCGGGGATCATGGATGCTTCGCGTTTCCTCCCCGAGGGCGTCCCGTCGCACTGGGGTGTGTACATCGCGGTGGAGGACACCGACGCCGCGGTGGCCCTGGCCGAGAAGCTCGGCGGCACGATCGCCCAGCCGCCGATCGACACTCCCTACGGCCGGCTCGCGATCGCGGCCGACCCGTTCGGCGCCGCCTTCAAGCTGGTCGGGCCCAACAAGGAGGAGCAGGCGACTGCCTGAGGTGGATACCGCCCGCGGCCCCGGTGAGATCCGCCCGGCGGGAGGTCCGGCCCCGGTGAGAGGTGTTCACCGGGGCGGGCCGCACGTCGTCCCGGGTTCCGCCCGGCCGTTGCCTGCCCGGCCGCAGCCGCTCGATCGCCGCCTCAACCTCCGGGTCCCGCAGCGTCACCAGCTCGACCTCGACACGCTGCCGCCGCTGCGCCGCCGACAGTGCCTCCGCCGGAGCCACCAGCAGCGCGAACACGTACGCATCGAAGGCGGCGCAGTCCCGCGCGTCCTGCAGGGCCTCCCGGGTGCTGACGCGTGGCGCGAGGTCCCGAATCGCCACAACCGCACCGAACGCTTAGCGTTCGTCCCATGGCCACAGTCGCGTTCGTCGTTGCCTGCCTGGCGGTGGTGGCCGCCGGCTTCTCAGCCTGGTACGGGCGTGGGCAGAAGCGTGCGGCCGACCTCGCCGCGACGGAGGCGAGGCGTGCCGCGGACGCTGCGGCAGAGGCAGTGCGGATCGAGCAGGCCCGGCGGGCAGACGAAGTGGCCGACGCCGAACATCGACGCGTGCGCTTCAAACTGGTCCCCACCGGAGGGCAGAGCGGAAGCCTCCATCTTCTCCGAAACACGGGAACCGACACCGCCTACGGGGTTCACATCGACACGGGCGACCTGCGTGTCGCAAACCAGACCTTGGACTTCGACGAGATCAAGGCGGACACGGAGCACACGCTCTACCTCGCGAGGACCATGCGAACTACTACCGATCGCATAGAGATCACCTGGAGCCGAAGCCCCGACCACTCGGCCTCGCAGAGGTCCGTGAGGCTGCTCGTGCGGTAGTGAGGCGGGCGTCCTTCGAACTCATGCGTTCGCAGCGGCCGGGCTTCCTCCCGACGCCCGCCGGTGTCGTTCTGCCAGGCCTTGCACGAAGTCAGCGTCAGTGTCGATCGATCAGAAGTCGAGCAGGTTGTCGCGGAACAGCCGGTGCGGGTACGACCCGCGCATGAGCCCGCGGCGGCGCAGCGCCGGGGCGAGCCCGTCCACGATCTCGCTGACCGAACGGCGGTGCACCGGCGTGGCGATCAGGAAACCGTCGCCGCCGACGGCGTCCATCACCTCGCCCATCTGCACGGCGACGGTGTCCGGCGAGCCGACCAGCTCCACCGACTCGACCGTGTCGTGATCCATCACGGTCTCCCGCAGCGTGCGTCCGGCCGCGGCGGCGGYGAACCGGGCCATCGAGCTCTGGTGGCCGTTCACCTGGCCGGTCAGATCCGGGAAAGGAGCGTCCAGGTCGAACTGCGCGAAATCGATGCCGCTGAAATAGGACATCTGCCCGAGGATGGTGTCCATGACGTCGGGGTCGTGCTGCCGTGCGCGGCGGCGGGCCAGGGTCTCGCGGGCCTCCGCGTCGGTCTCGCCCAGAACCGGGTTGACCAGGAACAGCACCTTGCAGTCGGCCGGCTTGCGCCCGTGCCGAAGCATGCGCTCGGAGATGTCGTCCCGGTAGGCGCGCATCGCGTCCACCCCGTGCGGCACCGCGATGATGGTGTCGGCGTGCTTCGCGGCGAGCTCCCGGCCCGCGGGTGACCCCCCGGCCTGGCAGATCACCGGGCGGCCCTGCGGCCCGGCCGGGGCGTTGAGAGGCCCGCGGCTGCGGTGGAAACGCCCGTCGAAGTCGATGGTGTGCACCTTGCGGTGATCCGCGAAGACCCCGCCACTGGCGACCACCGCGCCGGGCTCCCAGGAGGACAGGAGCCGATCCACCAGGTCCATCCACTCGTCGGCCATCTCGTAGCGCAGGTCGTGCTCGAAATGCTCCGCGAAGCCGAAGTTCTGGGCCGAGCGGTGGCTGCTGGACGTCACCAGGTTCGCCCCGGCCCTGCCTTCGGAGAGGTGATCGAGAGAGGCCAGCATCCGGGCTGCCATGAACGGTGGACAGAACGACGTGGACAGGGTCGCCACCAGCCCGATTCGCGAGGTGGCCTGGCTCATCACGGCCACGGCGGCCATCGGGTCCAGCCGGGGGGATTCCCAGGCGTGGGCGAGGTCGACCTCCATCGTCCCCTTGTAGGTATCAGTGATCATCAGGCCGTCTTCGAGGATCAGGTAGTCGAAGAACGCGCGCTCGAGCGAACGGGCGAGATCGGTGTAAAAGCTGCCCCTGGTCCATTCCGAGGAAAGCGTGCCCGACCACATGTCGTTCCAGGCCGGCGGCCCGAATCCACTGCCGACGAACCAGCCCAGGTGGAACATGCGCACCTCTTCCTCACGGTCGTACCCACGACGGGCGGCGCCGGCCGGGGCCGACGGGGCCGTGCACGGGTCGTTGATCCAGGCACGCGGCAGTCTCGTCGCCGCGGATTGCCGGCCAGGAGCCGTCTGGTTGCCCTGCCGTTGCGCCGGTTGATCCGTCGCGTGGCGCCCGATCGGCGCGCGATGTGGTTCGATCGCGCCGCCGTATGCGCCGCTCACCGGGCGCCTGACCCGGTTTCGTCGCGGGTGGTCATCCCGCGCGCCGCGAGGACGACGTCCCGAACAGAACAGAAAGGGACCACCGTGGAACTTGGCCTGTTCACCGCCTGCCTGCCGCGGCTCGGGCTCGCCGACATCGCGGCCTGGTGTGTCCGGTCGGGATATCAGACGCTGGAGGTCGCTGCCTGGCCGGATCGACGTCCTCCATGACGGGGGTTTCTCCGAGACGGTCGCCGTCGAGCACGAGGACCCGGTGTGGAGCGGTTCGGAGGCGAAGGTGAAGAGGGGCCTTGAGATCGCCGCGCGAACTCTCGGCCCGCTGGTCCTGGGCGGATGATTTCCGGCGAACCCGCCTGCCGGGCCATCCACGGGCGGGACTTGACCTCGACCTCCCTTGAGGTCCGATGCTGGCGCGCATGACGTTCTCTGCCGCTCAGGCGGTCGTGCTCGGTCCCGGTGGGCTCGTCGGCATGGCGTGGCTGTTCGGGCTCGCGGCCGGGCTTCGCGACGAGGGCGTGGACCTGGCGGACGCCGATCTGATCGTGGGAACCTCCGCGGGCGCGATCGCCGGCGCGGCGCTGGCCTCCGGCGGTGATCTCCGGCGGCTGGCGGCGCCTCCCGAGTCGTCCGGACCGTGGCACCGGCCCGATCCCGACCTCATGGCCCGAGTGCGGGCCGTTCTAGGGGATTCCGGGCTGGAGCCGGCCGAGGCCCGCCGCCGCGTCGGCCGGCTCGCGCTCACCGCGCCCACCATCGCCGAGGAGGAACATGTGGCCTCGATGGAGTACCTGGTCGGTGCCGGCGGCTGGCCGCAGCGCGCAATGCTGATCACCACCGTGGATCTCGATACCGGTGAGCCCGTGGTGTGGGACCGCGCCAGCGCCGCTCCGCTGGCGAGAGTGGTGGCGGCGAGCTGTGCCATGCCCGGTGCCTATCCGCCGGTCACGATCAACGGCCGTCGCTGTATCGACGGAGCCCTCGCCGGGGGATCCCATCCGCATCTTGCCGCCGGGGCGAAGACGACTGTCCTGGTGGAGCCCTTCGGGGTCGACTCGGGCGACGTGCTGGTGCAGGGCACCCGCACCACACGCGTCGTGCCCGACGATGCCGCGCGCGAGGCCATCGGCACGGATGTGGGTGACCACACCCGTTGGGTACCGGCCTTCGAGGCGGGCCTGCGACAGGCCCCGGCGGCCGCCGGTCGAATCCGTCTTCCGCTTTCCTGAAGCCGGACCGCGCGCGGAAGACCTATCGACGGCGCAGGGCAGCGGGGCCGAGGTCGGCGATCCGTGGGTAGCCGTCGACCGCCATGAGCAGGTCGGCCTCGGCGAGCAGCGAACGCAGCACGTGGACGACTCCGTCCTCGCCGCCGAGCGCCAGACCGTACACATACGGTCTTCCCACGCCGACCGCCCGGGCGCCCAGCGCGAGCGCCTTGACGACGTGGTCACCGGAGCGCACACCGGAGTCGAAGACCACCGGGATCTCGCCGGCGGCCTCGACGACATCGGGCAGCATGTCGAGCGAGGCCAGCCCGCCGTTCGCCTGGCGACCACCATGGTTGGAGCAGTAGATCGCGTCGACACCACCGTCGACCGCTCGTCGGACGTCCTCCGGATGCATGATTCCTTTGAGGATCAGCGGCAGGCTGGTCATGGACCGGAACCAGGTCAGGTCCTTCCAGGTAAGGCTCGGATTGCCGAAGGTCAGCGCCCAGGTCCCCACGGCGGCCTGGAGATCCTCCCGCGGCGGTCTGGCCAGCCGGGAGACGAAGACCGGGTCGCTGAAGTAGTTCTCGAGTGCCAGCCCGCGTAACTGGGGAAAGTTCGATCGGGTGAGATCGCGGGGCCGCCATCCCGGAACCCAGGTGTCGAGCGTGACGACAATCCCTTTGAAGCCCGCCTTCTCAGCCCGGTGCACCAGGCTCTCGGCCAGCTCACGGTCGTTGGGTGTGTAGAGCTGGAAGAATCCCGGAGTTTCCCCGAGCTGGGATGCGACATCCTCCAACGGGTCGGTGGCGAGAGTGGAGGCGATCATGGGTACGCCGGTCCTGGCCGAAGCCCGCGCCACCGCCAGGTCTCCGTGGCCGTCCTGGGCGCACACACCGATCACGCCGACGGGAGCCATCAGCAGCGGTGACGGCAGCGTCATCCCGCAGAGTTCGACCGACAGATCCCGCTGGCTGCCGTCGACGAGCATCCGGGGAATCAGGCCCCAGTCGTCGAACACCGAGACGTTGAGATCCTGGGTGTGTTCGTCGCCGGCACCGCCGGCCACGTACGAGAGCAGCCACGGGTCGAGCGCCCGGGAGCCGCGTTCCTCCAGTTCGGCATAGGTCATCGGCATCGTCGGCATGACGCCGGAGAGGCCGTTGAGGTAGATCTCGAACTGATAGTCACCGAAGTTCGCCACAGGGTGCGCCTGCTCGCTCGTAGGTGGCGCAACCGTACGCCCGTACCGCCGTATCCGCCACCGGCGGTTGCCGGGCAACCACCAACGCCGGACCGCATTCGGCCAGGAACGACACCTGGTCAGGAACGACACCCGGTCAGGAACGACACCCGGTCAGAAGGCGTGCTGCATCAGATCGATGACGGTCTTCGCGCGCTGTGCGAGCATGACCCGACCGACGATCTTCATGTGCCCGGCCCAGTGCTCCTCGGCCGCGCCGGCGTCGCCCTGCTCGATGAGGGTGGCGAGCCGGGCCTGGGAACGCAGGCCGCGCAGTTTGGTGCTGGTGGCGTCGCCGGCGTCGTCGGGCTGGCTCACCGCGGCCACCGCCCGGGCGACGACCTCGTTGAGCATCTCGATGACAATGGACAACGTCTGATTGCCCGCGAGCTCGACGAGCCGGCTGTGAAAACGTGAGTTGGCCTGCCCGAATGCTTCGGGATCGTCAACCACCTCAAGCTGCTCGGCGGTGAGCCGCCGCAGCTCCGCGGCCGCCGACCGGTGCGAGCGCGACGCGGCCACCAGCCTTGCCGCGACCGGCTCGATCATGCTGCGGGCGTCGTAGACGTCCACCAGCGGGACGTTGCGGGCCTGCAGGACCATCGCCGCCGTGCGTGCCGTCAACCGCTCGTCGGGCTGATGGACGATCACACCGCCGAGCACCCCGCGGCGCACGGAGATGAGGCCTTCCGTCTCCAGGATGCGCAGCGCCTCCCGCAGCGACGGGCGGGACACGCCGAAGCGGTCGACGAGGTCGGGCTCGCGGCCGAGTGACTCACCCTCCGCCAGTTCGCCCTGCACGATGAGCCGTCGGAGCTCGTCGGCGATCCGCTGCGGCTTCTCGCGGGGCGCTGCCCGCTCACCGCCGCGGGCGTTCCCGGCCTCGGTCACCTGGCTTGACCTTCCTTCCGCTGGTTACCTTCCACGGGTCGCCTTCCGCTGGTCGCCCCGCCCAGGCCACCTGCCTTCCACGGACCGGCGCGTTCGGCGCCGGCCGCAACGGCCACGGTCCGCGGGATCAGCTGCACTGCCACTTGGGCGTGCGCTTCTCCATGAACGCCTGCGGTCCCTCCTGGGCGTCGTCGGTGCGTACGACGCGCTCGCGATAGGCCTCGGCCATGATCTCGGCCTCGTGCAGGGGGAGGTCGCGGCCCTTGCGGATGGCGAGACGGGTGCCGCGTACGGCGAGGGGGGCGTTGCGGTTCACGATGCCGGCGATCTCATGGGCGCGCTCGAGCAGCCGGTCGTGTTCGACGACTTCGGAGACGAGCCCGAGATCGTAGGCACGCTGGGCGCTCATGCGCTCGTGCCGGCCCATCAGCGCCATCCGCATGGCGATGTTGGTGGGCAGGGCGCGGGCGAGGCGGACGGCCTCCCGTCCGCTGACCAGGCCGATGCTCACGTGCGGGTCGAAGAACTCGGCGCGTTCGGAGGCGATGACGATGTCCCCGGTGGTGACGAGGTCGAGCCCGGCGCCGCAGCACAGGCCGTTGATCGCGGCGAGGATCGGTTTGGTCATGGTCCGGAAGGGGGGTGTGCCTTCCTGCGGGGCCTCCCACTGGGGGTAGGTCGTCAGGTACGGCTCCTCGTAGACGACCCGTCCGTCGCCGGAGATCTCGCCGACGTCGGCGCCGGCGCAGAAGGCCCGGCCGTTGCCGGTGATGACGAGGATCCAGACGTTGTCGTCGGCCTCGGCCTCTGCATAGGCACGGCGCAGTTCCTCGATCATGGCCGGGCTCAGGGCGTTGAGCTGGTCGGGCCGGTCGAAGGTGATCGTGGCGATGCGGTCGGCGACATCGTACTGGATCGACTCGAACCCCATGGGTGGTTCTCCCTCTCGTCCGTCTGCCCTGCACCGACGTCAGGCACCGTAAACATATAGATATTACGGAGCCTAGCTTCTCTCGTGGTGCGCGCGCAACGGTCGCGGGCCGCGCTGTGGTCAGCCGTGTCGTCCGCGCACCCGCATGCCGCCGCCGGCTGGGCGGTCGCCGCGGAGGACCCCGCTGCCGCACCTGCCGGCGGCGGTACGCGGATCGGTGGGGGCGTCGATCCTCCGTGAGGTGCGGCGTGAACATGACGCCCAAAAAGTGTAGATTTTTCGAGTTAGCTGGTTCGGTGCCGCATCCGGACCGGTCGCCCGCGCTGTGCTTGCGGGTGACCGGTCCGCAGGGATAAAAGAAAGAAATACTTTATCCAAAATCAGCCTCGCCGCCTGCGGATGTCGTCCAGCGGGCGGGGCGGCCGAGGCGCGGGCCCACCACCCGCATCGGGTGGCCGGCCAGGAACCGGCCGGGCCGGCCAGGACGTGAACCTCAGAGAGGAAGCATCACGTGGAACTGAAAGGCATACGGGCGGTCGCCGTGGGCGGCGCCTCCGGGATGGCCCGTGCGACGGCCGAGCTGATCGGTGCCCGCGGTGGCCGGGTCGCGATCCTCGACCGTGCCGCGAGCGACGGGGAAGCGGTCGCCGCCGGCCTCAACGGCACGTTCCACCCCTGCGATGTCACCGACTTCGCCGGGTTCGAGGCGGTCCTGGACGCGGCCGTGGCCGCGCTCGGAGGCATCGACGTCGTGGTGAACACCGCGGGTGGCGCGAGGCCCGGGCGAACCCTGGGCAAGACGGGTCCGCTGCCCATCGAGGAGTTCCAGCAGACCATCGATCTCAACCTCGTCGGCACGTTCAACGTGGCCCGGCTGGCGGCCGCCCGGATGGCCACCAACGAGCCGAACGCCGAGGGCGAGCGGGGCGTGATCATCAACACGGCGTCGATCGCCGCGTTCGAGGGCCAGATCGGCCAGATCGCCTACACCGCGGCCAAGGGCGGTGTCGCGGCGATGAGCCTCACGATGGCCCGGGAGCTGGGCTCGCTGGGAATCCGGGTGAACGCGATCGCGCCCAGCCTGTTCCACACCGGGCTGACCGCGGGGATCCCGGAGGACTACGAGAAGGTGCTGACGAAGGACGCGGCCTTCCCCAAGCGGATGGGCCGGCCCGAGGAGTACGCCCTGCTCGCCGTCGGGATCGTCGAGAACCCGATGCTCAACGGCCAGACGATCCGTCTGGACGGCGGCCAGCGCTTCGCCCCGAAGTGAGCGACCAGATGAGCATCCTCACCGACCTGACCGACGGCGCGCTCGTCGTCACCATCAACCGCCCCGAGGCCCGCAACGCCCTGAACGGCGAGGTCGGCCAGGGCATCGTCGACGCCCTCGCACGTGCCTCGGACGACGCGGACATCCGCTGCGTCGTTCTCACCGGTGCCGGTGACCGCAGCTTCTGCGCCGGCCTCGACCTCAAGGCCCTGGCCCGCGGTGAGAACCTCAAGCCCGTCATGGATGGCCTGAACGCGCTGCGGGACTTCCCGAAGCCGCTGCTGGGCGCGGTGAACGGTGCCTGCCTGGGCGGTGGCTTCGAGGTCATGATGTTCTGTGACCTCGTGGTCGCCGTCGAGGACACGCCGTTCGGGCTGCCCGAGGTCCGGCGTGGCCTGCTGGCCGGTGGCGGTGGCACCCGGCTGGCGCAGCGGCTGCCGATCGCGGTCGCCCTCGAGCTCGGGCTCACCGGGGAGCCGATTCCCGCGTCCGAGGCGCTGCGCTGGGGCCTGATCAACCGCGTGGTGCCCCGGGACGAGCTGCTGCCCACGGCGCTTGGGCTCGCCGCCCGCATCGGGCTCGGCGGCCCGCTCGCCGTCACCGCGACCAAGCGGCTGATGCGTGCCGAGCTCGGCGACGACGAGGCGGCGATGAAGCCGGTCTTCGCGGCGATGGGCACGCTCATGGGGAGTGAGGACGCCCAGGAGGCCGGTCGTGCCTTCGCCGAGAAGCGGACTCCCGTCTGGAAGGGCCGCTGATCGCCGGCGGGCGATAGAGCACGGCCTCTGCGCGGTCGTTCGCAAGCGCTGAGCCTGGATGGCGGGACCGACGGTTGGTCCGCCATCCAGGCTTTCCGCGGTATGGCGTCCGCTGTTACGAGGCGGGCTCGCGGTTGAAGAAGAAGGCATCCGCATTGCCGTACAGCCAGTTGTCGCGGACCTCATCGGTCAGCGGGAGGGCCTCGGCCTCACCGAGGCACCGCTTGAACGACAGCACGGGGTAGTCCGAGGCGAAGATGACCCGGTTCTTGCCGCGGGTCGACATGAAGTGCAGCAGCGATTCGGGCAGCCGCTTCGGCGACCACGCCGACGTCATCAGGCGCAGGTTGCGGTACTTGATCATCAGGCGGATCGCGGTGTCCCACCACGGATCGGCGCCGTGGATCATGCACAGCTTCAGTTCGGGAAACCGGTAGCAGACCCGGTCGAGGTGAATCGGGTCCTGGGGCTCGGCCGGCAGGGGTGGGCCGGGGATGCCGGTGTTGACGCACAGCGGCAGGTCGAGCTCGCAGCACTTCGTGTAAAGGGGGTAGTAGACCGGGTCGGTGGGCGGGTACATGCCGTCACCCCAGAAACTGGGGCCGACGGTGGCGCTCACCACCGGAAAGTCGCGGGCGAACGACTCCAGGGCACGGACCGTCGGCATGGGATGCAGCAGGTTGAAGCCACCGATCGCGAGGGCGAACCGGTCCGGGCGGGCCTCGGCGAACTGGAACGCCCGGCCGTCGGGCTTCCCGGCCTTCGCGATCAGGACCGCGCGCTCGACACCGTTCGCGTCCATGTCCTCCAGCAGCTCGGGCAGCTCCGGGCTGCGGAAGAAGTTGTCGCCGCCCTTGAAATAGTCCTCCTTCACACGGACCATCCAGTCGGGCTGCTTCTTCGTGTCGCCGAAGTCGACGTTCACCAGGCAGTCGATGGCACGGGTCAACGTGATCTCCTTTCCTTGTCGGGATTGTTCGGCCCGCGTATACCCCCTGCGCAGTCGCGCTGGGCCGTGGTCAGACCTGGGAGAGCACTCGGCGGAGGGCCTGGCTGACCATGTTGTCGTAGGGGAAGGTGTCGGGCATGAAACCCATGTCGACGACCAGCTTCCCGATCCGGACCATGATGACGGTGAACCGCAGCCCGGCGAACACCTCGAAGTAGTCGAGGTTGTCCGTGGGGCGCCCGGTGATCGACTGCCAGAGCGCGGCCGTCTCGTCGCGGGAGGGAAAGCCCGGCAGCCGGTTGACACCGGGGCCGGTGGTGAGCGTCTCGTCGGCGAAGATCCACCAGCCCAGGTCCAGGAGGGGGTCGCCGACGCTCGCCATCTCCCAGTCGAGCACCGCGGCGACCTCGAAGTCCTGGAAGATGAGGTTGCTGAGCCGGGCGTCCCCCCAGCACAGCGCCGGGGCGTCGACGGGCGTGGGCGGCTTGTTGCGCCTGAGCCAGGCGAGTGCGTCCCGGGCCAGCTCGAAGGGCCTGCCCTCCTCGGCCCAGGCCAGGAACCGTTCGTAGCGGTCGAGCTCCGCGCCCACCGGATCGTCCGGGGGCACCAGCAGGCCCGGGGGGAGAGTGAGATCCGCGAGTGCGGTGGTGTGGACTCCTGCCAGCGCGCGGACCCCGCTCACCCAGGCCCGCCGCTGTTGTTCGGGAGACGCCTCGGCCAGCCACCCGGCCGACGCGTAGGGCGGGGTGTCGCTGGGGATCAGGCCCGCGACCCGTTCCATGATCCAGAACGGGGCGCCGAACCAGGAGATGTCCGGCTCGAACCAGTGCATGCGGGCCATCGGCACGCTGGAGGCCTCGGCGAGCGCGCGCATCACGTGGAACTGCAGCGCGAACGTGTCGTCGGGGAACACCACATAGCTCGTCGGCGCGATGCGCGCGACCAGGTGATGCCGCTCCGGCCCGGCGGGGCCGGCCCAGGCGGCGTCGAACAGGACTGTCTCGTTGGATGCCCCGGTACCGGCCGGGATGGTCGGTTCCCCGACCTCGACGTCGGTCAGCCCGCGGACGTCGGTGAGCCAGCTGCGCAGGCGGCTGGCGGTCTCGAGGGGGTCACGTAACTGGAAGTCCATGAGATGGTCTCCCGGTGGTTGCGGCTGAAAGAGCCAGATGTTTAGAGGGTGGTTCCGCCTTGCTCGGCGGCCGATCTCGACAGGTGGAAAGTCGTGTTGGCTCGCCTGCGAAGGTCACAGTACCAGCGCCTGGTGCGTCGTGGTAGCTGCAGTTCGGGGTGTGCGGCATGACGACCCACCAGCCGTGTCGGGGACGTTCGTCGCGACGACTGCGAACGTCGGGTGGCAATATATCTAGATCGTTCGGGTCTTCCTGGCTGGATGTGGGTGTCATGTGGCGGGATGTCTTCGCTGTCGTGGCGTCCCCGACATGCTCGCGGACCGGGGCTGGCGGCGCTTCGAGGGCGTGGTCTACCAACTCGTGCTGAGCCTGCCCGTGGGGGGCCGTCCGCGGGCCTGCTGGCGGGGCCCGTCTACGGCGCCCAGCGCAGCCGTGCTGGGCGCCGTGTGCGTGCCGCGCAACGTCAGTACCGGTTGAACGGCGTGCGGAAGGCCGTCAAGCCGGGCAGGCGCCCTGGCGCCAGGAAAGTCTGGCGACTTAATTCTGATGCGAGAAATATTGGATAATCGAGTGGGGTGTCTTGAGCTAGTTTGTCCCTATTGTTACAGTCGCCTTCTATCTGAAGGTTTGCTGGATTATGGCAAGGGCGCGGGGTGCTCGACGGGACCTCTGGTGGCTGGCACGCTGCGAGTCGCGTGACACGACGAACTGACCTCGGAGGACCAGGCTCCTCGCGATCCGTGCAGAAGTGCAGCTCCGGCCGTGGATTCTCGGCATCGCCGATCTCGCCGTGACCTCATGGCGTTTCGGCAGGTCGGCGGCGCCGTGTGGGAGAGTCGTCGCCTCCAGGCGGCAGCCCTCCCCGTTGTCGGAGCCGATTCGGCATCGAGCCCGACAAGGAGCGTTTCAGCGTCATGATGACGAACGGTGTCGGCGCCAGTATCGACGAGGGCAGTGGAGTGATCTGTGCCGCCCGGGCCGATCGATTCCTTGCGCAGGTCGTTTCCAGGCTGCGTGCCCGTACGGGGGCTGACGTCGTCGCCGGCGGCTCTGCCGAGGCGGGCGGCCGGCAACTCAGCATACGATGCGTCGACGGTGAGCAGGCGGGTGTCTTCCTGGGGAAGGAAATATTACCCGAGGGTATCGGCGGCAGAGTCATGGCTCTGGGTCGGCACGTGGTACTCGAGCGAGGAAGGTGGGGGACCCAGTTACGTTCCGGCACCGTGAACGCAGCGAACTGTGCGAGCGGAATACGCTCGGTCCTTGCAGTTCCGCTGCGCTTCAATGGTGCCGTGCTCTTCATCCTGTACCTCGGGAGCCGATCCGATCGGATCGGCTCTGAGACGATGGGGGCCGCGCTGTCGTTCRCCAGGCGTCTGGAAACCCTTATTTCCCGAACGAATGGGCTCAACGGGCCGTTCGGGATAACGTTCGACATACAGGTGCTGCTCCGGATCGGCGAGGAGCTGGAGGTGCTTGCCGGGCAGGCGCGCAATCCGGCTGTAAGGGAGCGGGTCATGACAATCCAGCATCTGATCGAGGACAGCGTTCCCGAGGCGTCGATGGCCAGGCGCGTGGCCATCGCTCTCACCCAGCGGGAGCTCGAGGTGCTCGGACTGGTTGCCCAAGGTCTCTCCAACGCCGAGATCGCCGCCCAGCTGATCGTCAGTCTTGAAACAGTGAAAGCATATCTCCGGAGCGTCCGACACAAGCTGGGTGTACGTAATCGTATCGCCGCGGTCAATGTTGCCCGCGCAACCGGATTGTTGTGGTGACAGCACACCAATCGCATTCTGGCGCCCAGGGTGAACCGTTCCCGTCGGTCCACCCTGCCGACCGTTCACCGCCGGTGCCCGGATCACCGGGCCTCGGCGGGGGGCTGCTGCCGGATGGTCCTGTCGGCTCCCTGAATCAGGGGGATGACAGGCCGTCAAGCCGGTAATGGATGGCCTGGGCAGTGGAAACGGCGAACTCGTTCATCATCGTCTGGTGGTTTCCCGCAACCTCGACGACCTCGTGCTCAAGGTCCCACGCCGCCGTGGCGGGGATATCTGGGTCAGATTTCTCGTCGGGCTGTTGGGGCATGCGCTCCTCCGCCCGGAACAGGATGATCGGTGCCTGCACCTTTTCTGGCTCCCAGCCGTCGAACAGATCGAGATAGGCGCCCTGTGCGGTAACCTGGGTCTCGGTCATCAGCGCGAACGCCTGGTCGTTCACAGCGATTCCTCGCAGCTCCTCGTCGATGTCCGACTGCGGTATCCGGTCCCCGGGGAACCAGGTGTCCAGCAGGACCACGGCGTGGGGGTGAACGCCCCCTGCTTCGAGGCGTGCGGTCACGGCATGGGCCAGCCAGCCGCCCGAGGAGTATCCGGCGAGCGCCACAGGAACATCAGGAAGGCTTTCGGCCACAGATTCGGCGAGAATTCTGACGGCCAGGTCGGCGGTTGCTGGAAGCAGGTCTCCGTCGCCGAATCCGGGGAGGGACAGCCCGTACACGCTGCGGCGGCCGTGCAGGTGAAGTGACAGTCGGGCGAAGTTGTGAGGTCCCGACGGGGCGACCATCGACGGCACGCACACCAGCGCGATCTCGGCAGGCCCGACGGCAAGCCGCACAGGGGCGGCCCGGCCGCGGAAGCCCGCGGGGTCGCTGAAGACCTTCCGGAGCCGGCCGGCGGCTCGGAGCAGCTCGATACCCTCGACGAACTTCCCGGCCGCGCAGGCCTGGCGGTAAAGATCACGAACTCCGCCCGGACCGCCGGAGGTGGTGCCGACCGTCGGCGCCGGGCCCTCAACGGTCGGCATGGCCGCCACTGCGGCCAGCTCACCGAGGTACCTGGCGAGCTCGGTCACGGTCGGATGCTCGAAGACGACCGGAGCGGCCAACGTGAGCCCGGTGGCGCTCGCCAGACGCTGGGCGAGCTGGACCGAGGCGAGTGAGTCAAAACCGAGGTGGAGGAAGCGGCGATCGGGCTCGACCTCGTCGATCGAGCCGTGGCCCAGGACCGCGGCGGCCTCACCGCGCACCAGGTCGAACAGGGCATGGGAACGCCTGGACTCTGGCAGGGCCAGGATGGCGGCCGGTGAGTGGGCCGACGTGGAAACCCCCGAATCATCCGCCGGCTGATCCCCAGCCCCGGACGGCAGAAGATCGAAGAAGTGGCCGGGCCTGGCGGCGTTGTACAAGGGAAGGAAGCGCTCCCAGTCGACGTCAGCGATGGTGAGGCAGGTCTCGCCCGCGGCCACTGCCCGGCTGAGAGCGCTCAGTGCCGCGTCGACCGGTAGCGCGGCCACCCCGCGGCGATCCAGGTAGGCCCGCATCGCGGGTTCCGCACCCATCCCGGAAGAGGCCCAGGGGCCGAAGGCGATGGACGTCGCGGGCAGGCCGTGGGCTCGGCACCATGAGGCCATCGCGTCAAGATAGGCGTTGCCGGCGCTGTAGGCCGTCTGACCGCCGCTTCCCCAGGTGGCCGAGATCGAGGAGAACAGGACGATGGCCTCCGGCACGGTTCCGCCGGCCGGGTGCAGCAGTGCCCGCAGCCCGGCTGCGCCGGCGATCTTCCCCGCCACGACGTCGCCGAACTCGCTCAACCCGAGCTCGTGCAGGGGCACGTTGCGCCCGCTGACGCCGGCTGCGTGCACGACGGCGGTGACTGGAGCGCCGCGCTGCGCGCATTGGTCCACAAGCGCGGCGACCTGCTCCGGGACGGCGACGTCACAGGCGTGCGCACTCGCCTCAGCCCCAAGCGCGCGCAGTTCGGCGATCAGGTCCTGTGCGCCCGGGGCCTCCGCGCCGCGGCGGCTGGCCAGGACGAGTCGGTTTGTGCCCTGACGCGCGAGGTGACGTGCGGTGTGAGCACCCAGGGCGCCGGTGCCACCCGTGATCAGGACCGTGCCTTTGGGCTCCCATTCCACGGTGACACTGTCGGTGGCCTCCGCCCGGATCAGGCGGGGTACCAGTGCACCGGATGCGCGTAGGGCGAACTGGTTCTCGCCGTCGAACGCGGTGAGGCAGGCGGCGAGCCAACCCAGCGTGTGATCGTCAAGATCGGGGGGAAGATCAATGAGACCGCCCCAACCGCGGGGCTTCTCCAGGGCCAGGGCCCGGCCCAGCCCCCACACCATGGCCTGCTCCGGAGCCGTCACCGGGTCGCCGGGGGCGGTCTCGACCGCGCCCCGCGTCACGCACCACAGGGGAATGTCGAGCCCGAGGTCGCTCATCGCCTGGGCGAGCGTGACGGTGAGGGCAAGGCCGGTTGTGAGCGCGGAATGGGCGGGATGGCCTGTGCTGTCGAGCGCGAGCAGGGACAGGACACCGCCGAGCGGGTGCCGTCCAGGTTGCGCCGTATCGCCTATCAGTGCCGCGATCCGGTCCCGGTCAGTGTCCTCACCAGTCAGCCGCAGCGGAACCGCCGTGCCGCCGAGACGTTCGACCATCCAGGAGATCCTGGACAGCAGTTCGTCACTGAGCCCGGCGTCGGGGATCGGTAGCAGCCAGGCACCGCGCAGCGGCGGTGTCAGTTCGGCCTGCCTCAGGATCGCGGCGGTGACCTCCCCATCGGCGACGGGCTGCCACCTGGTGCGATAGCGCCACTCGTCCGGCTTCGCGACACGACTGGCCGCCTCAGGCGCCCGGGGCCTGGGGATGGTGGCGATCGGGTCCAGCCAGTACCGCTTGCGCTCAAAGGGATAGGTGGGCAGGTCCGACAGCGGGCCGCCGCGGCCCGCGTACACGGCCCGCCAGTCGACGGAGGTGCCGCGGACATCCAGCTCGGCGAGAGCCGCGAGCACAGCGTCGGGTTCGCGGCGTCCGGCACGTGCCACCGCCGCCATCACCGGCTCGGCTCCGGATGCGCCTTCGGTACCCATCCCACCCGGCGTCTCGGTTCCGTCGGGAGGGCCACCGGCCGGGAGGCAGTCTGGGAGCAGCGCCGTGAGCACGGCGTTCGGACCCAGCTCGAGGAAGGTGGCAGCGCCCTCGCGGCTCAGGCGGCGAACCCCTTCAAGGAACCGAACAGGCTCGCGGACGTGTCGTACCCAGTAGTCCGGGTCGGTCAACTCGGCGCCGTCGCCGAGAGCGCCGGTCAGGTTGGAGACAATGGGCACAGCCGGCGGCGTGAACGTCATGCTCGCTGCGATCCCGCGGAACTCCGCGAGCATGTCGTCCATGTGCGGCGAGTGAAATGCGTGGCTGACGGTGAGGCGTCGGACCTGGCGCCCGCGGGCGCTCCAGACCGCGGCAACCTGCTCGACCGCGTCCTCGTCCCCGGCGATGACCGTCGCCGCGGGGCCGTTGACCGCCGCGATCGTCACGCGGTCCGTGAGCCCGGCCAGGGACAGCGCGACCTCCTTCTCGGTGCCGCGAATCGATGTCATCGCTCCGCCGGTGCGGCACTGCTGCATCAGGCGACCGCGGGACGCGACGAGTTCGCACGCGTCGTCAGGTGACCACACACCAGCGACATAGGCGGCGGTGAGTTCGCCGATCGAGTGCCCGATGAGGAGGTCGGGAGTCAGTCCCCACGACTCCACAAGCCGAAACATGGCTGCTTCGTAGGCGAACAGCGCGCACTGTGTATAGGAGGTCATGTCCAGCAGCGCCGCGTCGGCGGAATCGGCGGGAGCGAACATGACATCCCGCAGCGGTCGGTCGAGGTACGGCTCGAAACGTGTGCAGAGCTCGTCCAGCGCACGCGCGAACGTGGGAAACGCCGAATGCAGCTCCTTGCCCATCCCTGGGCGCTGGCTGCCCTGACCGGTGAAGAGAAAGGCCATCCGCCCCGCCGCGACGGACCGCCGGACCCTGCCGCGGACGAGCGCGGATGCCGGCCGGCCGTCGGCGAGGGCGAGCAATGCCTGGGTCAGGTTCCGCCGGCCGGCGGAACCTGGGGCCGCCACCACGACAGCACGGCTTTCGAAACGGGTGCGGGTTGCCAACGAGAATCCCAGGTCCGGCACCGTTGTCTCGGGACGCTGATCCAGGTAGGCGGCAATGCTGCGGGCATGGGCCGCCAGCGCTTCGTCGGTGCGTGCGGACAGGATGATCGGTGCCGGGATCGCCTCCTCGGGTTCTCCGGCTGTCGCCCCCTGGCCTGCGCCGGGTACCGCTTCGGGCGCGGTTGCCGGAAGTGGGCCGGTTCCAGCGTGGTCGTCCGGCGCTTCCTCGAGCACTGCGTGTGCGTTGGTGCCGCTCACGCCGAACGCGGAGACCGCGGCGCGTCGCGGCTGCCCGTGCCGGCGCTCCCACGGACGGCTCTCCATGAGGAGGGAGATACCGGAAGTCGACCAGTCCACGTGCGGGGAGGGTTCGGTCACATGCAGTGTTCTCGGCATTGTGCCGTGCTGCATGGCCTGCACCATCTTGATGACCCCGGCGATGCCTGCGGCGGCCTGGGAATGACCGATGTTCGACTTGAGGGAGCCGAGATAGAGCGGCTCACCCGCGGGCCGGTCGCGGCCATAGGCGGCGACGAGCGCCTGGGCTTCGATGGGGTCACCCAGAGCTGTTCCCGTGCCATGGGCCTCCACCACGTCCACGTCCGCCCCGCGCAGCCGGGCGGCGGTCAGGGCCTGGTGAATCAGACGTTGCTGGGCGGGCCCGTTGGGTGCCGTAAGCCCGTTGCTCGCGCCGTCCTGGTTGATGGCGCTGCCCCGAACCAGCGCGTACACCCGACGCCCGGCCCTGCGCGCGTCGGAAAGTCGCTCCAGGAGCAGAACACCTGCGCCGTCTGCCCAGCCGGTCCCGTCGGCGTCGGCGGAGAACGCCTTGCATCTCCCGTCGCGCGAGAGTCCTCGCTTGCGGCTGAACTCCATCAGCATGCCCGGGGTCGACATGACGGTGACCCCGCCGGCGATGGCAAGATCGCATTCGCCCAGGCGGAGCGCCTGACTGGCCAGATGGACGGCGACCAGCGAGGCGGAGCACTGGGTATCCACGCTCAGCGCGGGACCCTCCAGGCCGTACACATACGAGATGCGGCCGGCAACCACGCCGAGCGCGTTGCCGGTCAGAAGATGGCCCTGGGCGCCTTCGGGAGCCTCATGCCAGGCAGGCCCGTAGTCCTGCAGCGACACCCCGGCATAGACACCGGTTCGGCTGCCCCGCAGAGAACGGGGATCTATGCCGGCACGTTCCAGGACCTCCCACGAGATCTCCAGCATCAGCCGTTGCTGTGGGTCGACGGCCTCTGCCTCGCGTGGGCCGATGCCGAAGAACGCCGCGTCGAACTTGTCGATGTCGGCGAGGAATCCCCCGTAGCGGGTGTAGAAGGTACCGGTGCGGTCGGGATCCGGGTCGTAGGAGTTCTCGAGATCCCAGCCGCGATTCGTCGGTAGGCCGGCGACGGCGTCGCGGCCCTCGGCCACCAGCTCCCAGAGGGCTTCCGGCGAGTCGGCTCCGCCGGGCAGGCGGCAGGCCATCCCCACGATGGCGACGGGATCGTCGTCGGTGCGGTGTCCGGACGCCGGCGGAGCCTGGGGCTGGTCGTCGACGCCCAGCAGCTCGCGCCGGAGGTGTTCCGCGAGATCCGCCGGTGTGGGCCGATCGAAGAACAGCGTGGCTGGCAGGGGCAGTCCGAGGGCCGTGGACAGGCTTCGGCGGAGGCGGTCGGCGAGATCCCGGTAAATCCCCAGGCGACGCCAGGGGGTGAGCAGGTCAAACCCGAGACCTGGTCCTGAGCGAGGTAATACGGTTGCCATCTCACGGTCTATGAGAATCAGCATCCTGTCGAGCTGGACATCAGCCTCCAGTGTCTGGAGAGTCTCACGCCACGCCTGTCTGGTCTTATGTGGAGATTCGCCCTGGAAATTTTTTTCGCTGCGCATGGAAAATACGTCCCTGGGTCGATGGTATTCATGTTCGCCGTGTTGCTCGCTTGGCTGAGGCGGCTGCCCGTCACGGGAAACCTGTGCTGGTCGCCTGAACGTCCGGTCAGCCCGCACCATGACTGGTGGAATCGAATCGTCAGACCTTTCGCTCGGCCGGACGTTCGGCGGAATTCGGTGTACCGGATAAGCGGCTGTCCTCGGCGTGTCTCCTTCGGTATGCGCGGAAAGCAGCACACGGCCTGAACCTAGGGCTGGGCGGCAACGCCAGATACCCTACAAAGAGGGTATTGGCGTCTGCTGCTGTCGATCCTTTGTGAGGTGCTATGCCCGCGCCGCGCCATCGTCGTCGGCATTCGCGCAGAAAATCAGCGATGCGGATAGTTCACGTGAAACGCGACTGCCCGGAGCGGGCGGTCGCTGCGACCCGTGCTCTCCCCGGAGTGGGGAGTGATGGCCTCACTGTCGTCCGTGGTCATGGGGGCGTTCGAGCGGGCGTACGGCCGGCGGCTCCGTGCTGCACATTGCTGTCACACCGGTATGGATGCGTGCAGGCGACGCCGGTGCCTTCCGCGCCGCCGGTGAGGGCGGCGATCTCGCCGGCGAGGTCGAGCAGTCCGGCGGTTGCCTGGCCGCCAGGGCGACTTGAGCCAGTAAGTCGTATAGCTTACTAATGAAGCTGATCAGCTCAAATGAGGAGGGTCCTGCGCATGGACATCGACTGCACGGCTCATGCCGTGCACCAGTACCTCGATGCCGAGGAACGGACGTTGGGCGTCGACGTCACGTCCGGGCTGGCGGTGACGATCGCATGACGCGCCCCCTGGAACTGGCCGGGGCTGTCGTGATCGTCACCGGTGGGGGCAGCGGCATCGGACGGGCCAGCGCGCTCGCGTTCGCGCGCCGCGGCGCCCGGGTGGTCGTGAGCGATCTCGATGCGGCCCGGGCCCAGGCCGTCGCCGCGGAGATCGCCACCGACGGCGGCGAGGCGATCGGCCTGCGGGTCGACGCCACAAGCGAGGCCGACCTCACGGCGATGCGCGCCGCCTGCGTCGAGCGGTTCGGCCGGGTCGACGTTGTGATGAACAACGTCGGCGTGCTGGCCCTCGGCGCCCCGGAGTCGCTGCCCGACGAGGCCTGGCAGCGTATCCTCGACGTGAACCTGATGAGCGTGGCGCGCAGCAACCGGGTCTTCCTCCCGCTGCTGCTCGCCCAGGGCTCGGGGCACGTGGTGAACACGTCGTCCGCCTCGGGGCTGCTCGCCTACGGCTTCGACCGGCTGCCCTACGTCGCGAGCAAGCACGCGATCGTCGGGCTGTCCGAAGCGCTCGCGCTTTACCTGGGCCCCCGCGGTGTCGGGGTCACCTGCGTCTGCCCCTCGGGCGTGATCACGAACATCGTGGAGCAGATCGCCGTCTACGGCGAGGTGGCCGCGTCGCCGCGCGCGCCCGAGCATCCCCTCGTCTCGGCGGAGACCGTGGGCGAGCTGGTGGCCGAAGCCGTGGTGCAGGGACGGTTCCTCGTCCTCACCGTGCCCGAGATCTCCGACGAGCTGGTCGCGCGGGCCGCTGACCTGGATGCCTACCTGCAGGCCCGCATCACGCAGCAGTCATCGGACGCCGCGGACGGCACCGTGCAGGCCGTTCCGCCCGCCGCCGTTCCGCCCGCCGCCCGCCCGTCCGCCGCACGAGAGGAACGATCATGACTGTGGGCATGCCCGCCGACGAGCTCTACCGCGCGGTGATGACCGTCGAGCCGCCGGCGGTGGAGACACCTTTCGAAGCCACGTCCCGGCGGTTCCTGTTCGGGGAGATCTGGAACCGCCCGGGCCTGGGTATCCGAGACCGGCGCCTGGTGTCGCTGGCCTGCGTCGCCGCGGCCGATGCGGCGGCGCCGATCGCCGGCCACGTCTACGCGGCGTTACGCAGCGGCGATCTTACCATCGAGCAGCTGAACGAGGTGACACTGCACTTCGCCGTCTACTGCGGCTGGCCGAAGGCCTCGTTCCTGGAACAGACCGTCCGCGCGCAGTGGCATCGGTTGCACGAGGAGCGTGGGCAGGAGGCGCCGGCCTGGCCGGCCCTGACCGCCGAGGACCTCGGTCCCGCGGACGGTGCGGAACGGATCCGCGGCGGGCAGGAGGAGTTCCGGGCCGTCAACGTGATCCCGGCGCCGCCGTCGGACTCGCCGTACTTCCACGCCGGCATCCTCAACTTCGTCTTCGGTCATGTGTGGCGCCGGCCAGGTCTGAGCCGCCGTGACCGGCGCCTTGTCACGATCCCCTGCGTGGGGGCGTCGGACGCGGTCGGGCCGATCTTCGCGCACGTCGGTTCGGCACTAGAGTCGGGCGACGTGAGCTACGAGGAGATGCAGGAGATCATCCTGCACTTCAGCGCGTACTACGGCTTCGCCAAGGGCGAGGTGCTGCACGACGCTGCCCGGCACTGGCGAGCGGGCCGGCCATGAGCGAGCCGCAGGGCACCCCGCCGAGTTCTTTGCCCGGCGCCTTCCCGGGTGCGATGGCGCTGCGGCTCCTGCAGACCGCGGAGCGGCTGTTCGCCGAGCACGGCATCGACGGGGTGTCCCTGCGGCAGATCGCCGCGCAGGCCGGGTCGGCCAACAACTCGGCCGTGCACTACCACTTCGGCTCGAAGCGGCAGCTGATCGAAGCAATCTTCGCCCACCGGCTGCCCCAGCTGGTTCAGCGGCGCACGCTTCTGCTCGCCCGCATCGACCGGGACGACCTGCGGGCACGTTTCGAGGCGCAGCTGCTGCCGGTCCTCGAACTGGCCGAGTCACCCGACAACTTCTACGTGTCCTTCGTCGAGCAGCTACAGCGCAGCGAGGAGTCGGGCGCGCTCGCCCACCCGGTGGAGATCCGGCGGTCGCAGCAGGAATTCCTCGACGACATGCGCCGGCTGCTGGCCCACCTCGATGAGCCGGTGCGCACGATGCGCATCCGCGAGGTGCAGGAGCTCAGCGTGCATGCCGCCGCGCGGCGCGAGCGGGCGATCGCGGCAGGCGAGCACGTCAGTCCGTTCGGCCTGTTCGTCAGCACCCTGATCGACGGCTTCACCGGGCACCTCGCGGCCCCGGTGTCCCCGGAGACCCGCCGATTTCTCCTCCTCGGAATCGACCAGGACCAGGCTCTCCCCGCCGTGCACCTGTCGGTGCTCTGAGGCGGGCGCTCCCCGCACCCGGCCAGCGGCGGCCGTTCCTGCCACGACAGTCATTGGGCGACGTCCCATCGGCCCGGGACTGGCTGACCGGCTTTCATCAGGCCGGATCTCATTCCGAGGTTCCTGGGAACGTCCTGCGCACCCGAATCCGTGCAGCTGTGGCCGCCGACGCAACCGGGGCTGACGCACGACGCGTGCACCGCAGAGCTTGACGATGGACGTAACGACAGCGAGGCCGCCGGTGCTTTGAGAGCCCCTGTGGATCGGCGCCATCTTCCCGCTGGCTACACTCGTGCGACTGCTCTCACCATTTCACGCTCGCACTCGCCGTCGAGTGGCGCCTCAGACGCGTACGTGGAAGTGGCTGAGGCGCGCGGCGACAGCCGAGGGGGAACGGTGCAGGTCGTCTCGGTAGTGAACTACAAGGGTGGCGTCGGGAAGACAACGCTCACCGCCAATATCGGTGCCGAGCTCGCACGGCGTGGCAATCGGGTGCTACTTGTCGATCTTGACCCGCAGGCCAGTCTGACGCTGTCCTTCTACAAGCCCGAGCATTGGCGCCAATACCTTCAGCCGCATCGGACGGTCAAGCACTGGTTCCAGTCCTGGCAGCCACGCGGAGAACTCCGTAATCCGCTCGAGCTTGTTGACAGCCCGCAACGAGCCAACTTCTACATCGGTTCGAGCGGACGCCTCGATGTCATGGCCTCCGACCTGACGCTCAGCGAGGTCGAAGAGGAGCTGGTGGTCGCCGCGAGCAAGGAGAACGGGGCTCGCGACCGCCGGAACTACCTGCGGGTCTTCGGGCGCCTTCGTGACGCCTTCAGAGGGATACCCCCGGACACCTACGAACTTGTTCTCGTCGACTGTCCGCCCAGTTTCGGGATGCTTACTCGATCAGCCATACTCGCCAGTCAGTTCATTCTGGTGCCAGCAAGGCCGGACGAATTGTCCACGGTTGCGATCGAGCATTTTGTCGATCGATTCAACCATTTCCGGGGAGCCTACAACGGCGTGGCTGGCAGGGCTCGTTCGTCGGTCCCTGACGACCGCGTGGCGGCGCAGGTCCTCGGTATCATCTTCACGATGGTCCGCTATCAGGCGAACGGGCCCGTGCTTGCCGAGCAGAATTTCATTGATCTGCCGCGCGCCGGCATCCCGAGATTTCACAACCTGGTTCGGGAGAGTCACCGATTCTACGCGGAGTCGGCCAGTGAGGGACTTCCGCTCGTGCTCTCCCACCGGGCGCCCGAGAAGAACGTGGCCGAGATGCGTGAGCTGGTCACCGAGATCGTCTCGAGAATAAAGGGTGGCAGTTATGCCTGACACGCCCGCCGAAGTGGCGAGCCTGCTGCTGCATCAGGTTTCCACGCTGTTGGAGCGGCTCGACCCGGCGCAGATCCGCGATCTGGTGGCTGGCCGCTGCAGACTCGCGGTCGTGACCACCGCCGCCGTTGCGGACAACGGTGCCGGGCCGCGCCCGCTGGAATCTCCCGACCTGGAGCTGCGGACCAGCACGGATAACGGGCAGGCGAACCGGGCCGGGCCACGCGTCCCGGCGGCCGGTGGTGTCGCCAGGGCCGGCCGCGAGATCGACGCGGAAGCTATTCGGGTGACAATCATGACGATGGCCAGCCGTGAGGAAGCGGCGAACTACGTCGGAACTCTCGGGACGGTGGTGGTGCTGCGCGACCTGGCGGGTGAACTGGGTGTCCGCCTGGCGTCAAAGGACCGCCGGACCGACGTCATCCGCAAGATTGTCGACGGCACACTGGGGGCCGTGCTGACAGCGCGCGCCATACGGGGAGATGTGGCGGGATGACAGCGACCACGATGTCGGGCGACAAACTCGACCAGCGGCCGAGCTACGGGCTCTTCGACGGCTTCGAAGCCTTTCGGACGCCATCCGACGAAAACTTCAGGTCTGTATTCTCTGCCGGACTCGTGGTGCCGGACACAAACGTTCTCCTCAATCTCTACCGGTACAGCTCAGAAGCCCGTGACAGTCTTCTCAGCGTGTTACGGAACCTCGGAAGCAGCCTGTGGGTGCCGCACCAGGTGGTAAGCGAGTTCTGGAGCGTACGTGACAGCGTTCTACGTGACCCGAGGGGCACCCTTGCACTCGCTGCGGAGCTGGACAAGGTGCAGACCCGCGCCGAGAAAATGATCACTGACTGGGCGCGGGATAGATCGCTTTCCCCCGCTACGGCGGAGGATCTTCGATCCGGTATCGAAGCTGCCTTCGACGCTGCGATCGAACGTATCGGGGAATTCGATGACGGCGACGGAGTGAGGTACCTGGAGGACTCCACGAATGACCCGGTGGTGTCCGCCCTCGACGATATTATCGCGGGGAAGGTGGGTGCGAAGCCGTCCCAGGCGGTGTTGGAGCAGAGGATGGCAACCGGCCATCAACGTGTTGAGAAGGAAATACCACCCGGCTACAAGGACAAAGGGAAGCTCGGGGATTTTCTGCTCTGGTGTGAGCTCCTCGACGAGGCGAAGCGGCGCGACTGTGATGCGCTTTTCGTCACCAGCGACGTCAAGGAGGACTGGTGGCGGCGGGTCGGGGAAGCCCCTCGTGGCCCGCGGCCCGAGCTGGTCCGGGAGATGCGTCAGCAGACGGGGCGGGCTCTGTTCATGGTGCAGCCGGACGGTCTTCTGGAACGCGCGCGGAGCCTCCTCAACATCGACGTATCGGAATCCTCCCTGGAGAACGTCGAACGAGTCCAACAGTTCGAGGTTGCGAAGCAGGCCGGCGACGAGTGGGCGGCGGAGGCGGTCGCGGCCGTTCTCGATCGGCTTTCCGAGGAGGCTCCGGTCCAGGCGCAGGTTCTGCGACGTGCCGCTGAACTGGGTGGTTTCATCAGCCGGGACGACGTCTACAGGATTGGCAACTACGACTCGACTCGCAGTCTCCGCGGATTCACGCGTCCCGTGCGCCGCATCGTCCAGGCCTTCCAGGACAGGGGCCTGATCCCCAGCGAGGTCGATGACCTGCTTCAGGCGGTCTACGACGATGAGACCGTGGGTCTGGCCACCGGCTTCACCGTGCCGAGGTCAGCGATGCCCCTTGTCCTGGAGTGGGCAGATCCAGAGGACGCTCCGGCCTAGCTGCTGACGGCGAGGGGCAGGGATTCCCAGCCGCGCATGGTCGAGGTGGAGGACAACGCGGTGTTGTCCCAGTCGACGTCCCATACCGGGAAGCGGTTGAGGAGCTCGTCGAGGGCGATACGGCCCTCGAGTCTCGCCAGGGCGGCGCCCAGGCAGTAGTGGGTCCCGAGCCCGAAGGTGATGTGCTGGTCGATCCGGCGGCGGATGTCGTAGCGTTCGCCGTCGTTCCACCGCCGCTCGTCGCGGTTGGCGGAGGCGACGAGCAGCATCATCGCGCTGCCCGCCGGGACGGTCTGGCCGTGCAGCTCGACGTCCCGTGTGACGTAGCGGGCGATGGCGTGCCCGGTGGGCTCGAAGCGCAGCGTCTCCTCGATGGTGTTCGGGATCAGGTCCCGGTTGGCGACGAGGTCGGCGCGGTGGTCGGGGTGGCGGTCGAGCAGGGCGGCGAGCCAGCCGATCAGGCGGGCGGTGGTCTCGTTCCCGGCCCCGGCCAGGACGGTGACGTAGGTCAGGATCTCCTCGCGGGTGAGGGTGCGGGTGACGCCCTTCTCGTCGACGAACTCGGCGCGCAGGAGCTCGGTCATCAGGTCGTCGGAGGGATGCTCGGCCCGCCAGTCGATGTAGTCGGCGAAGATGTCGGTGTCCATGAGCGCGCCGGCCGACACCTTCATCTGCTGGCCGGGCTCGGTGCGCAGCTTGGCGTCGGCGCGCTCGCGGACGGCCAGCTGGTCGGCTTCGGGGATGCCGAGGAGCATGCCGATGACCCGCATGGGCACCTCGTTGGCATACTCGGTCATCAGGTCGAACCGGTCGGCGCCATCGAGCCGGTCGAGGCAGCGGACGCAGTACTCCCGGATCTCGGGCTCCAGCGAGAGCACCCGCCGCGGCGTGAACACCCGCGCGAGCAGCCGCCGGTAGATGTCGTGGATGGGCGGGTCCTCCATGAGTAACGTGCCCGGCGGGATCTCGATGTCGGCCTTGATGACCTCGAGGATCGGCCCTTTGGCGGAGGAGTAGGTGGCCCAGTCGACCAGCCCGCCGTTGACGTCGTCCCAGCGGCTGAGGACCCAGAAGTCGTGGCGGTCGTTGTACCAGAGCGGGGCCTCGGCCCGCAGCCGCCGGTAGACCGGGTACGGGTCGCGCGCGATCTCACGGTCGAACGGATCCCAGTACACCGGGCTCGAGTCGCTCACTCGGACACCTCCTGACATGGCCGCATTTCGCGGTCGAAGTTTGAACAGTGATTCAAACTATCGGTGAGGACTGCTGTCAACATCGAGTGGCGGCCGGCCGGCCCTGAGTGGCGGCGGGCCAACTACGAGCGGCAGCAGGCTCGCCGCCCCGAGTGGCGCCTCGGCGCTTAATAGTTTTGGTGCACCCGACCCCCGAAAATCCGTTTCGCGTGCTGTTGTCCGTGGCCGACTATCTTGCCGGCGGACGTATTAGAGGAGCCCCGGCGGGAAAACGAACATCAGTGACCGGACTAATCAGGAGAAGGGGATCGCATGCCTGCGCTCACCGAATTCGACCGCTGGCCGGGCCGTACCGTCGTCGGCCGCGACGGGGAGAAGATCGGGACGATCTCGACTCTCTACGTCGAGCCGTCCAACACCGAGCGCCCCGCCTATGCCGCCGTGCACACCGGGCTGTTCGGGACGAAGACGACGGTCGTGCCGCTGGACAAGGCCTCCGTCCAGGGGGACAAGCTCGCCGTGCCCCTGACCAGGGAGCAGGTGAAGGACGCGCCGAGGATCGATTCCGGTGAGGACATCTCGCCGCGCAAACAGGAGGAGATCAACGCCTACTACGGCTTCGGCACCGGAAGGACAGTCCGGGGTTCCGCCGCTGGAACGGCGGCCGGTGCCGCGGCCGGCACTATGGGCGGAACCCTCGCGGGCAGTGAACGGGCCGACCAGCGAACCGTGGAGGCGGACGAGAGCGCGACGGGCCGGCGAGCCATGGCGGCGGATGAGCGGACCGCTGGGCAGCGAGGCATGGACACGGAGCAGCGAGCCTCCCGGCAGGCGACGTCGGCGACAGACCAGCGGGCCGGCGCCGCCCAGGGCAGGGCGCCCGACGAGCGGGAACGCGGCGCACCGGTCCGTGGTGCCGAAGGTGAGATGACCCGCTCGGAGGAGCGCCTCCGGATCAGCACCGAGACCGTCGAGACCGGTCGGGCTCGGCTGCACAAGTACGTGGTGACCGAGAACGTTCGCAAGTCCGTTCCGTTCAGCCACGAGGAGGTGCGGCTCGAACGCGAGACCATCACGGATGCCGACCGGGCCGCGATACGCACCAGGCCCGAGCTGACCGAACAGGACCAGGAGGTGACGCTGCACGCGGAGCGGCCCGTCATCCAGAAGGAGACCGTGCCGGTCGAACGTGTACGGCTGACCACCGAGCGGGTAACCGAGGAACGGCAGATAGAGGAGCAGTTGCGCCACGAGGAAATCAACATGGACGTCGACGAAAGTCAGGGTCGCAGCGGCGAGCAGAGGCCCCGCCGGCCCTGAAGCCGGAGACCGTCGCCGCCACCGCCCGGGAGCGGGGGCGGCGACGGCTGTGTCACGCCGCCGGGCTGTGTCGCGTCACGCCTCTGGGTTGTCAGGCCTGAGCTGTGGCCGGTGCCGGGCGCTTGAGCCCGAGCAGGTCGAACATGTTGGCGGACATGATCTTCTCGATCTCGGCCGGGGTCCGGTCCCCGAGCTCGTCGGCGAACGAGAGGGGTTCGGCGAGGCCTTCGGGGTGGGGGTAGTCGGAGCCGAAGCAGACCCGGTCGGCGCCCATGAGGCTGATGAGGCCGTCGAGGGAGTCCTCCCAGAACGGATTGATCCAGATGTTGCGCCGCAGGACCTCGATGGGGTGGGTGGGGAACTCCCGCGGCATCTTCTTCCAGGCGAGCTCGAGGTTTCTGGCCAGCAGCCCCACCCAGCTGCCGCCGTTCTCGACGCTGATGAGGCGGACACCGGGGAAGCGGTCGAGCATCCCGTGGCAGATGGCGGAGGCGAGGGTGTCCTGGATGGTGCGGCCGCCGTCGGCGACGTAGGCGAAGGTCTTGGGCCTGAAGGCGACGTACTCGCCGGTGTTGCCTTCCCAGGTGTTGAGGTAGTCCTGGTAGCCGCTGTCGGAGGCGTGCAGGGCGACCAGCACGCCGGCTTCCTGGACCCGGGCCCAGAAGGGGTCGAACTCCGGCAGGAACGGTGAGCGCAGGCCACGCAGGCCGGCGACCGGTGCCGGACGGACCAGGATCGCGCGGGCGCCGCGCTCCAGGACACGTTCGAGCTCGGCGATGCCACCCTCGACGTCGCAGGGGGAGATGATCGGGGTGGTGAGGATCCGGTCGGCGTAGCTGTACGTCCAGTCGTCGTACAGCCAGTCGTTGAAGGCCCGGATCGCGATCTGGGTGAGCGCCGGGTCGTCGCGCAGCCGTTCCTCGACGAGGCTGGCCAGCGTCGGGAAAAGCAGGCAGGCCGCGACGCCCTGCTCGTCGAGCTGGGCGAGGCGTGCGGCCGGCTCGCGGAACGCGGGAAGCGGTCGGATGGGCTTGCCACTGAGTTCGCGCAGGGTCCTGCCCTCGGGGTTGTTGCCCGAGTAGAACGCCATGTGGGCGCCGGGGGCGGCGACGACCTCGAAGGTCGGGTTGGGGATGAACTCGGTGAGGGTGTTGCGCACGACCAGCTTCTTGCGGCCGCCGAGCTCGACGAAGCGGAACAGGTCCTTGTGCCGCGCCGGCAGGTGCCGGGTGAAGGCGTCCTCCGTCTCGTACAGGTGGTGATCCGCGTCGAAGACCGGAAAGCCGAGATCCTTGCTGGTGGTCATCCTGGACATCCTGGGTGCGTAGAGGGAAGTGGCGCTTTCGCGGACCGGAGGGCCACGGGTCTTGCCCACAGTGCCCTCTTCGGGTTATACCCCAGGGGAGGTTGAGATATCTAGATGTATTGAGGTCCTCCGGCCTGTCGGCTACGGCGTGCGCCGGGCCGCCGCGGGCCGGGCCGCTGTGAGGGAGATCGCCCATGACGACCGACCAGCTCACGGAGCTTGGCTTCTACACCCTGCCCGGGCATTCCGGCACGCCCCGTGACCTGGTCACGGAGGTCCTGGCCGGCGAGCGGCTGGGACTTGGCGCCACGTTCGTCTCCGAGCGGTTCTCGACGAAGGACGCGGCGGTGCTGTCGGGCGCGGCCGGCGCCCTCACCGAGACGCTCGGGATCGCCACGGCGGCGACCAACCACCACACCCGCCATCCGCTGGTCACCGCGACCTTCGCGACGACAATGCACCGCCTCACCGGTGGGCGGTTCGCGCTCGGGCTGGGCCGGGGCTTCGACCGGTTCTGGTCCGCGGTCGGGCTCAGCCCGGTGACCAGCGCGCAGATCGAGGACTTCGCCGGGCTCATGCGCCGGCTGTGGCGAGGAGAGATGATCCTCGGCCACGACGGCCCGGCCGGGAAGTACCCGTACCTGCAGCAGGACCCGGACTTCGACGAGGACATCCCGCTCATGCTCGCCGCGCTCGGACCGCGCAGCCTGGAGCTCGCCGGGCGCTGCCTGGACGGCGTCGTGCTGCACACCTTCTTCTCGGACGTCGCGCTGACGGAGTCCGTGGAGGCGGTGCGCCGGGGAGCGAAGGCGGCGGGACGGGACCCGGACAGCGTCCGGGTCTGGTCGGTGCTGGCCGTCATCGGTGATCACATCCCACCGGACCAGATGCTGCGGCGCACCGTCGGGCGGCTGGCCACCTACCTGCTGGGCTACGGCGACATCCTGGTGCGGGTCAACGACTGGGATCCGGCGGTGCTCGCCCGGTTCCGGGCCGACGAGTTCGTCCAGGGCTTCCAGGGTGCGTTCGACGCGAAGGCCGACGAGCGGCAGCTGGAGCATCTCGCCACGCTGATCCCGGCGGAATGGCTGGCGGCGAGCGCGACGGGGACAGCCGAGCAGTGCGCTGCGGCCGTGGCCCGCCAGTTCGAGCTGGGGGCCACCGGTGTGATCCTGCACGGCGTCTCGCCGGACGAGGTCGCTCCGGTGGTCGAGGCCTATCGCGGGATCCGGCCGCCGTCGGTGCGCGGCCTGCCCGCGAACCCGGGCCGGCTGTCCTGACAGGCCGGCGACTCCGTGGTTCCAGAACCATGATCGTGGTTCCACAGGCATGATCCTGACGATGTCCACGCTGATGCCCGGCGGCGTCGGGCTGGGCTTGACCACCGGCTTCGCTTGACGTTGAAATATATAGATAAAACTGACCGGCCGAACTTCGACCACCTGGAACGGATCCTCGAATCCGGCGTCAACGTGGTCTCGACGATGTACATGATGGCGGGATTCGGCTACGGGCAGGAGGCCACCCACCGGCTGCGGGACGCCTGCCTGCGCGGTGGCTCGTCGCTCTACGCCTCCGGCATCTATCCGGGGCATGCGCCGAATGTGGCGCTGGCCGCCAGCGCGATGTGCAGCCGCATCGAACGGGTCTCGATTCTGGAGTCGCTCGACATCGCCGGCTACGCCAACGAACAGATGTTCCGCGCCCAGGGCTTCGACCTGCCCCCCGAGGATCCCGCGGCCGCGCTGGCCTGTGAGGCGTCCTGCGGATCGTTCAAGGACCAGATCCCGGTGCTCGCGAGGGAGCTCGGCGTCCGGATCGACAGGGTCGGCTTCCGGGTGGAGTTCGCCACCGCCAACGAGGACACCGACTTCGGGTTCATGACCGTCCGCAAGGGGCACATCGCCGGCTTCAGGGGCACCGTGTCCGGTGACCGGGACGGCCGATCCCTCATCGAGTGCTCCTTCGTGTGGAAGCTCGGCGCGGACATGACCCCGAACTGGCCCGTCACCCACGGCTACATCATCGAGCTCGACGGCGATCCCGGTGTCCGGGTCCGTCTCGAGCCCCAGGGAGACCACCTCGACGGCACCGTGACCACGGCGCTGCCCGCCGTCAACGCCATCCCGCAGGTCTGCGCGGCGCCGCCCGGCATCGTCAACCTCACCGGGCTGCCGTTCGTCCGGGGCGCCCACCAGCTCAGGCCCTGAAATGCGGCTCAGGCCCTGAAACACATCCGGCCCTGAACCACATCGAAGGCTGATTCCACCTCCTCACGGTCGAGGAAGGTGGCTCGCCCACGCCGGCAACGAGGCCATCGGGGCGACGTTCATTCCCGACCGGGTCAACGAGCATCTCTGGCAGGACCGGGCTTTGTCCCGGTCCGTGGCAGGGTCGGCCCTCCTCTCGGTTTCGGTGCGCGACGCGTCGGAGTACCGGGACCTGGGTGTCCGGAGTCGCGTGGAGCGGCCGGGATGTCGGGCCCGGCCACGGTAAAAGGATGGGCGGTTTTCCTGGCCCCGTCCACAGTGGAACTACGTAGACGGACTACGGAGATGTCTGACCTTGACGTCCGGTTCCGCGCCCAGAAAAGTTTGGTCATGACCGCGTCCGTGCCCGGGTCACCGCGGCCGCCCGGTGCCGTCCTGCCCACGGAGGTGACCAGCTTCGTCGGCCGGCGGCAGGAGCGCGCCGACCTACGGCAGCGGCTCGGGCGGTTTCGGCTGGTGACGCTCGTGGGCGTGGGCGGTGTGGGCAAGACGCGGCTGGCCCTGCGTACCGCGACGGAAGTCCGCGGTGAGTTTCCCGACGGGGTGTGGTTCGTCGAACTGGCGCAGCTGCGTGACCCGGACCTGCTCGCGCATCAGCTCGCGGCGACGCTCGGCTGCTCGGCGCCGGCGGATCGGACCGTTCTGAGCACGCTGGTGCGGCACCTGAACGAGCGGCGGTTGCTGCTCGTTCTCGACAACTGCGAGCATCTGGCGGACGCCTGCGCAGACCTGGTCGACAGGCTGCTGCGGGCGTGCCCGCGACTGCGTGTTCTCGCGACGAGCCGCGAATCGCTGCGTGTCGAGAGCGAGTGCACGTACCTGGTCACGCCGTTCTCGGTGCCCGAGCGGTCCAGTATCTCCGAGCGCGGTGCGTCCGGCGGCGACGCCGCCGCCCTCTTCCTGGACCGGGCGCGCGCGGTGTGGCCAGGCTTCGATCTCACCCAGGACGACCGCGACGCGATCGGAGACATCTGCCGTCTGGTCGACGGGATCCCGCTCGCGATCGAGCTGGCGGCGGTCAGGCTGCGGGCGCTGTCGCCAGCCGAGGTCCTGCGGCTGCTCCACGAGGGCAGCGAGGTCCTGCGCCACGACGGTCGCCGGATGCCGGAGCGGCGGCGCACCCTGCGAGGCTGCATCGACTGGAGCTTCGACCTCTGCACCGATGCCGAACAGCGCCTGTGGGCGCGGCTGTCGGTGTTCGCCGGTGGCTTCGAGCTCGACGCGGTGCAGGGAATCTGCCAGGGACCGGGGCTGTCTGAGCCGGTGGTCGACCTGATCCTCTCGCTGGTGGACAAGTCGATCCTGATGCCCGAGCCGGGCTCCGGGAAGGCGCGTTTCCGGCTCCTGGAGATGCTGCGCCAGTACGGCTACGAGAAGCTGCGGGACAGCGGCGAGGACACCACGATGCGCCGGGCGCACCGCGACTGGTTCCTTGACCTCGCGACGCGGGCGGAGGCCGGGCTGCTCGGCACCGACCGGCGGCAGTGGCTGCACCGCCTGCGCCGTGACCACGCCAACCTCCAGCGGGCGATGGCCTACAGCATCGACGCGCACGACCACGCGCAGGGGCGCGCCATGGCGCGGTCACTGCAGCACTACTGGGTGGCCGACGGTCGGTTCGACGAGGGGCGGACCTGGCTCGCGCGGTTCCTGCGCGCCGACGACGGAACCGTGCTGGATCGGCTCCAGACCGTACATGCCGCAGGCTGGCTGGCGACCTTACAGGGCGACACCGTCGCGTCGGCGGCGATCCTGCGCCAGGGAGCACAGCTGGCCGCCAGCAGCGATGACGCCTCGGCCGCCGCTCTGATCACCCAGCTGGACGGAATGGACGCGCTCTACACCGGGCAGCCGGTGGCGACGGAACACCTCGAACTCGCACTGGAGCGGTTTCGCCGGGTCGGTGACGTCGACCGCCAGCTGGAGACCCTCGCCCTGCTCACCGTGGCCGCGGCGCTCAGCCCCGCCCCCGTGGAGGCGGGGCGTTACCACGCGGAGTGCGGCGCGCTGGCCAGGTCCCGGCGCGAGCCGGCACTGCGCCTGTACACGGCCTGGCCCTATGCGCTCGCCGTCTGGCGCTCCGGCGATGTGGAAGCCGCGCTGTCGAGTGCCCGGGACGCGCTGTCGTTCGCGGCCAGCCGCTCCGACCAGCTGAGCCTCGCGCTGTGCCTGGAGACCATCGCCTGGATCGAGGCAGGCCGCGGCCGGCAGGTGAACGCCGCCGTCCTGCTCGGCGCGGCGGACCGACTGTGGTCGCGGATGGGGACGTCCACCGCGGCCTTCCCCGGTCTGTTCCGCTTTCGCCGTGACTGTGAGACGGACTGCCGCCGGTTGCTCGGTGACGGCCCGTTCGAGGCCGCGCGGGTTCGCGGTGCCGAGCTGACGCCGGAGCAGGCCTGTTCTCGCGGCCGCGGCCAGCATGAGGAAGGCGCCCCGCCTGGTGTCGCGGGCGGGATCGCCGAGGGGGGCCCACTGTCCGCCGCGGGGCTGACCCGCCGCGAACGGGAGGTTGCCGGCCTGCTGGCCCTGGGACGGACCAACAGGGAGATCGCGATGGAGCTGATGATCGCTCCGCGGACCGCGGAGTCACATGTCCACCAGGTCCTCAGCAAGCTCGGCTTCCACTCCCGGGCGAAGGTCACCGTGTGGCTGGCCGACCAGCTTCGTGGCGCCCCCGAGACGACGGCCAGCTGACACAACGGCCGGCCGCCGCGAAGAGCTGACAGGAGTCGCCGGCGGACCGGCGCCCGGTTGGGACCGGCTCGACTGCCGTCTTGAAATTTCTGGATGTTTCGGCTAGGTTCACTCGTCGGATGATCGTCGTATGTCGGCGGCGGCCGTCCGGACTCACGGTTCACCCACGACCAACAGGCCCAGGCGATCGTCGCGGTTGCCTCGAGTGCGGTTTCCTGTTCGAGATCCTCCGCCAGTCCGTATTCTGGACGCAGGGACGATGTACGACATGAAATCCACCGACGAGCGGCGACGAAGCGGGTCGCGTAACCTCTCGAACGCGTTTTCCCGGCCGGCGGTCGTTGTCGAGATCCTGTGAACAGCGCCGCTGTCAGTCAGCGATGAATCGAATTTTCTGCCGGGCCGGCGAAACCAGCCCCTGGGTCTCCCGGGAGTATTTCACCTCGGCGTTTCCGTCTGCACGGGCAGCGGTCGCCGATTTTATGGACCTCGGCGGCATGGGACAGGCCGCCGACGGCCGGCGAAGCGCCTGCTTCGCCGCGCGACCGCAATTTACGAAAGGAGCGACGTTATGACGTCGACCAAGGGCTTCCGGGTCCGGCCGCGGTTCCGGAGGCTCGCATCGGTCGTGTTAGGTGTAGCAGCCGGCCTGGCGCTGGTCGCGGTGCACATGCCGGTGGCCTCGGCGGCGACGCCCCCGGTGGTGCTGCCGGCGGACGAGTCCGCCCACCCGGACGCGGGGATGGAGTGGTGGTACTTCACCGGCCACCTCACCGGCAAGGATGTCTTCGGCAAGAGCCACTCGTACGGCTTCGAGACAATGGTCGTCCGTAACGACGGGCTCGACACCGCGCCGACCGGGGTCATCTACAACGTGAACATGTCGGTCACGGACCTGACCAGGGGTACCTTCAAGCAGAACCGGGACATCTACAGCATCCAGAATGACCAGACCCCGGCCGGCGGCGGATTCAGCTTCGACGTCGGTGGCGTGCACATGGACGGAAAGAACGGAGTCAATCACATCTGGGGAGGCTTCCCTGACCTCAGCTATGTGTACAGCGGGCTGACGCTGAAGCAGAGCACGCCGGCCGCGCTGCACGGGGGACCCTCGGGCGTGATCCCCTACGGCCCGTTCGGCGAGTCGGCCTACTACTCGCAGACGAATCTCGACGTCTCCGGGAAGCTCTTCGACCACGGCCTGCTCGTGAACGTCACCGGGAAGGCCTGGATGGACCACCAGTGGGGCAACTGGAACCCCGGCAAGGGTGGCTGGGAGTGGTTCAGCATCCAGCTGTCCAACAACACCCAGTACATGCTCTACTTCATCCGCGACGAGAACCACAACTACGTCCAGACGGTCGGGACGCTCATCAACCCCGACGGCAGCACCGTGAACCTGCCGGCGAGCCAGCTCAGTGAGACGGCGCTCGGCAGCTGGACCAGTCCGCACACCGGCATCGTGTATCCCCAGAACTGGAATGTCACTGTTCCGGGCGGCACGCTGACCGTGACGTCACAATTCCCTGACCAGGAGGTCTACAGCGACATCGTCACGGTGGGGTCGTACTGGGAGGGCACCACGACCGTGTCCGGGACGATCAACGGCCAGGCTGTGACCGGGCAGGCCTACGCCGAGGTCATTCCCTTCATCGCGATGCCGGGCCACGGCTATGTCTGGGAGCAGGTCGGAGATCTCCTGGGCCTCTAGTCCGCGGTCGGCATCATTTCTAGGGAAGGTCCTCCGACCTGGGTGGCGGGATTCGACACGGACCCGCCACCTGGCTCGGACGGGGGCACGGTGCCGACTCCGTGAAGGATCCTCGGGTCCGTTTGCGTTTGCGTTTGCGGATCGGTACCCCGGCGCAGAGGAAGCCTGAAGCGATGGCGGGCCCGTGTGACGGGTCCGCCATCGCCGTTGGGGCGCGGTCCGTGACTGTCGCCAGCCGCGGGTGCGGGAAGGCCGCGGCGTGCCCGGCATGGACTCCGGTTGGTCGCGGGGCTTCGGTGTCGCCCGCAACGTCGCGCTGTCGGCGGCCCCCGCCACGCCGGCTGCGCGGCGTCGGTCGCGGGGCAGGCGCGGCCAGTCGGGCCGTTGATATATCTATATAAATTGCCTAGAGTTTCGGGGCATCGCGGGTAGGCAGGCGAGGGGGTCCACGGGGACATGGAGCATCCGAAGCGGTTCGCGGAATCGGCGCCTGACCGCCCGGCGGTGGTCATCGGCGACCGGACCGTTTCATACGGCGAGCTCGAGGCACGTTCCAACCAGCTGGCACACGCGCTGAGATCGCTCGGTCTGGAGACGGGCAGTCACCTGGCTGTGCTGATGGAGAACCGGGCGGAGTATTTCGAGGTCGTGTGGGCGGGCCTGCGTTCCGGGCTGCTCGTCACGCCGATCAACTGGCATCTTTCCGCCGCGGAGGTGGAGTACATCGTCGTGGACTGCGGTGCGACGGCGTTGGTCGCGTCGGCGCCGCGAGCGGACGTCGTGGCAGCCATCGACGCGCCGGCGCTGAAGGTGCGGCTCGCCGTCGGCGGGTCCATCGACGGGTTCGCCTCGTACGAGGAGACTCTCGCGGCCTGTCCCACGTCGCCGATCGGCGACGAGTGTGAGGGCAACTGGATGTTCTACTCGTCGGGTACCACAGGGCGGCCGAAGGGGATCACCCCGGCGACGGTCGGTGGCCCCCTCGGTGAACCCGCCGGCTTCACCGCCATGGTCCGGTTCCTCTTCGGCGGCGACGAGTCGACCGTCTATCTCAGCCCGGCGCCCTTTTACCATGCCGCTCCACTGGGCTGGGCGAGCGCGATCCATCGGATCGGCGGCACGGTTGTGGCGGTCGAACGGTTCGACGCGGGTGAGTTCCTTGGGCTGATCGAACGCCATCGGGTGACGTTGGCTCAGGTGGTGCCGACGCATCTGGTGCGGCTGTTGAAGCTGCCGGAGGTGGATCGGGTCCGGTTCGATCTGTCGAGTCTGCGGACTCTGGTGCATGCGGCGGCGCCGTGCCCGCCGGAGGTGAAGCGGGCCGTTCTGGACTGGCTCGGGCCGGTGGTGCACGAGTACTACTCGGGTAGTGAGGGTGTCGGGTTCTGTGCGATCGGGCCGCAGGAGTGGCTTGCGCATCCGGGCTCGGTCGGGAAGTCGATGTTGGGGCCGGTGCATGTCGTCGGGGAGGACGGCAGTGAGCTGCCGCCGCGCACCGAGGGAAGGGTGTATTTCGAGTCGCCGAACGGTTTCGCCTATCACGGTGCTCCGGAGAAGACGGCTGGTGCGTTCAACGAGAAGGGCTGGGGTACTTTCGGGGAGATCGGCTGGGTTGATGAGGAGGGGTATCTGTACCTCACCGACCGTGCGTCGAACATGATTATCTCGGGTGGGGTGAACATCTATCCACGTGAGATCGAGGACGCGCTGATTCTGCATCCGGCCGTTGCGGACGTGGTGGTGATCGGCGTTCCGGACGCGGAGATGGGGGAGTCGGTGCGTGCTGTCGTCCAGCCGGTGGCCCCGCCAGCCGACTCGGCCGCGCTCGAGGAGGAGCTCATCGAGTTCGTCCGGGAGCGCATCGCGCGTTACAAGGCGCCGCGTTCGGTGGTGTTCCTGTCCGAGCTGCCGCGCCTGCTGACCGGGAAGGTCGCCCGCCGCCTGCTGCCCCCCGAGGTGACGCGATGAACCGACGAGCACCCTGATCGGGCGTGGCGATCCGTTCGCCGCGGCCTCGGTGCCGGCGTTCGCGCGGGTGACCTTCGCGCGGGTGACCTTCGCGTGGGTGAACGCCGAGTGCCACCAGGGAGCCGCGCACGCCGACGCCGCGTTCCGGGGGATCCGCCGATCCCCCGGAACGCGGCGTTCTGCTGTGCCGGTCACCTGCCTGCCGGCCACCCCACGGTCTTGGTCTCGGTGAAGATCTCCAGGCCTTCGAGGCCGCATTGCCGCCCGATGCCGGACTGCTTGTAGCCGCCGAAGGGGGCGTCCGCCCCGTACCACATGCCGCCGTTGATGCCGAGGGTTCCGGTGCGGATCCGCCGGGCGACGGCCTTGGCCCGGTCCAGGTCACCGGAGGTGATCATTCCGGACAGGCCGTAGACGGAGTTGTTGGCGATGCGGACGGCGTCGTCGTCATCGTCGAAGCCGATGACGACGAGGACCGGGCCGAAGATCTCCTCCTGGGCGATGGTCATGTCGGGTGTGACGTCGGCGAACAGGGTCGGCTCGACGAAGTAGCCGCGGTCGAGGTCCTTCGGTACCCCGCCGCCCAGGACGACGCGGGCGCCCTGCTGGCGGCCGGAGTCGAGGTAGCCGAGGACCCGCTCCTGCTGGCGGCGTGAGACCTGCGGGCCCTGGAGCACCGACGGGTCGGTCGGGTCTCCGTACTTCACGCCCTCGAACGCGACCTTGGCGAGCTCGATCGCCTCGTCGTAGCGGGAGTTCGGGACGAGCAGCCGGGTCGGCATGGCGCAGCCCTGCCCGGCATGCATGCAGACCATGGCGGCGGTGGGAATCGCCTTCGTCAGGTCGGCGTCTTCCAGGACGAGGTTCACCGACTTGCCGCCGAGCTCGAGGAACGTCGGCTTCACCGTGGCGGCCGCGGCCTGCATGACCCGTCGCCCGGTCGCCGTCGAGCCGGTGAAGGCGACCATGTCGACGTCCGGCGAGGTCGAGAGCACCTCGCCGACCAGGTGGTCGGAGGAGGCGACGATGTTCACGACGCCCGGCGGGATGTCGGTCTTCTCCGCGATCAGGCGGCCCAGCCGGGTGGTGTTCCAGGGCGTGTCCGGGGCGGGCTTGAGCACGCAGGTGTTGCCCATCGCGAGGATGGGGCCGAGCTTGTTCAGCGCGATCTCGAGGGGGAAGTTCCAGGGCACGATCACCCCGACGACGCCGACGGGCTCCTTCCAGACCTCGCGGGCCGACGGGAAGCCCATGCCGAACGCGTCGTGGTCCGGCAGCGAGCGCGTCCATGGGAACGACTCGATCTGCTCGGCGGGCCAGCGCAGCGCCTCCCGCAGGGGCGCGTCGAGCTGCGGGCCGTAGGTGGTGATGACCGGGCAGCCCACCTCGGCGACAAGCTCCGCGCGCAGCTCCTCGACCTCGGCCTCGATCGCGGCCTGCAACTGCAGCAGGCCCCGCTTGCGAGCCTCGGGGTCACGCGACCACTCGGTCTGGTCGAACGCGGCGCGGGCCGCGCCGACGGCCCGTTCCATGTCGGCGCGCGAGGCGTCCGCGGTGACCCCCAGCACCTCCTCCGTGGCCGGGTTGATGTTGTCGAACACCCGGCCGCCCTCGGCCTCGACAAGCTTTCCGTCAATCAACAGGCGGTGCTCGGACACGGTTGCGCCCTCCAGAGGCGCCGGCTTCGCCGGCACACGTGGTTGTGGGGTCTCGGACCGGCCTGGTCTGGTGGTCAGCGGCGCTCGGCGCGGGTCACCAGCCACGGACGATCCTGTCGGTGTCGTCCGTGATCAGCGCACGGACGTCGTTCTTGGCCACCTTGCCGGTGGCGGTCTTCGGTAGCTCGGCGATGATGTACAGCGCCTCGGGGCACTTGAAGGCGGCCAGCCGGCCGGTCGCGAAGGCCCGCAGATCATGGAGGCCGGGCGCGGCGCCGGGCCGCGGTACGACCACCGCGCAGACCCGCTCGCCCATCATCGGCTCGTCCAGCCCGACGACGGTCACCTCGGCCACGCCCGGATGCTCGTGCAGGACTGCCTCGACCTCGGTGCAGTAGACGTTCTCGCCGCCCCGGATCACCACGTCCTTGCGCCGGTCGACGACGTGCAGGAAGCCCTCGTCGTCGAGGAAGCCGACGTCACCCGAGCGGAACCAGCCGTCCTGGAACGACGTCGCGGTCGCGGCCTCGTCGTTCCAGTAGCCCCTGGCCACCTGTGGGGAGCGGAAGCAGACCTCGCCGGTCCCGCCGGCCGGAAGCGGTTCGCCGTCCGCGTCGAGGACCCGCACGTCCGCGGTGAGGTTCGGCCGGCCGACGCAGTCCGGACGAGCCTGAAACTCGACGCCGACGTTGGTCACCACGGCGGATGTCGTCTCGGTGAGACCGTAGCCGTTGAAGACCTGGACGTCGGGACCGAGCACCTCGACGGCACGCGCGACGAGGTCGGGGGGGACGGCGGCACCGCCGATCGAGAAGCCGCGGACGTGCTCGGCGAGCGAGCGGGTCCGCGGGTGTTCGAGCATCTGCCGTGCGACGGCCGGGACACCGCCGAGCGCGGTCACCTGCTCCGCGGCGGCGAGGCGCAGGGCCTCCTCGACGTCCCACCGGTGCATCATCACGATCTTGGCGCCGCCGAGCGGGCTGGAGATGATGGTGGTGACGCCGCCGATGTGGAACATCGGGCCGGTCGAGAGCGTCGCGGGCTGGCGGTTCTCGCGCGGCGCCCGGCCGGCGACGATGCCTTCACGCAGGTTCGCGAAGGCCATGTTCCAGATGTTGGCGGTCATCGCCCGGTTCGTGCTGACCGCGCCCTTGGGGCGTCCGGTGGTGCCGGAGGTGAACAGCAGGGTCACCGGGTCGTCGCGGTCCAGCCGGGCGATGGATCCGTCGTCGATCGGCTCCGCGGCCGTGAGCTCGGCGAACGGGACGTCACCCAGGTCGGAACGAACGCCGACGAGCGTGAGGCCGTCGGGCCTGCCGGCCGCGCGCACCCGGCTCAGGCGCTCCCCGTCCGCGAACAGCACCGACACCGCGGCGTCCCGTAACGCGTAGTCGAGTTCCGGTGTGGTCCACCACGCGTTCAGCGGCGTGACGATGGCGCCGACGAGCAGGGCGCCCCAGAACGACGTCACGTACTCCGGCAGGTTGCGCATGGCGATGCCGACCCGGTCGCCGGGGCGCACACCGTGCACGGAACGCAGCTGAGCCGCCACCGCCCGCGCCTGCAGCCGGGTCTGGGCGAAGGTCTGCCGCTCGCCCTGATAAACCGTGTGGATCAGGGCCTGGTGGGCGGCGCCCATCAGGAAGATGTCGTTGACGGTGCGCGGCCCGCGGACGAAGTCGCGCAGTGGGATGCCGTGGAGCTCCACGTCCTCGACCTCGAACGGTCCACCGGGCCCGAYGAGGGGAGCCAGTCGCGGATCGTCGCGATAGACCGGCGCGATGCCGGAGCCGGCCAGAAAATGTCGGGTCATCGTGGGAGAACCGCCCTTCACACGTGGGTCCCTGTCCGTCCCGGCCGCGGAACCGCAGGTCGACGGACCATCCCTCGGTGGGTTGTACCTCATCCGGGCGAAAACATCGAGATGTATCCGAGGTCGATGGTGGACGCTGCGCCGGCGCGGACGCCCCAGTCGCTACTACGGTGGCTGCTTGCGGCGGGCCTGAGGGCGGCCGTTTCCCGATGCGTCGGGCCTGTCTGGCGTTGTTAGATGTAGATGTATTACCGGGCTGGGTGTGTGAGTCCGCGCACCGGGCGCCGGTCCGCGGTGCGGCGAGTGCCCGGGCGAGCGATCAGTTCGCGCCTGACGGGCCGCTCCAGGCCTGGTGCCCGGCCGTCCACGTTCAGCGCGCCATCCGCCGTAGGTGTCCGGCGTCCCCGGGCACAGCCAACCTCCCGGAGGGGTCCATCGTGACCGAAGCAGTCATCATCTCGACCGCCCGCACCCCGATCGGACGAGCCCGCAAGGGATCTCTGGTAAGCCTGGACGCCTTCGACCTCGCGGAGATCGTCGTGCCCGCGGTGCTCGATCGCAGCGGCGTGCCGGCCCGGGACGTCGACAGCCTGGTGCTCGCCGAGGCCTACCAGGGCGGCGGGGTCATCGCCCGCAACGTCGCGGTACGGCTCGGCCTCGACGACATCGCCGGGGTGGCCACCAACCAGCACTGTGCCGGCGGGCTGAGCGCGGTCGCGATCGCCGCGGGCAGCGTCCGTGCCGGCATGGACAAGGTCGTCATCGCCGGCGGGACGGAGAGCCTGAGCAACAGCGCGATGACGACCACCCGCAAGGGCGCGGACGGTCAGCCGGTTACCTGGGTGTCGGCGTCACACCCGGAGAGCCCGCAGGCTCCGGCCTTCGACATGTCGATCACGGTCGGTGAGAACACCGCCCGCGAGCTGGGGCTGACCCGTCTCGACGTGGACGAGTGGGCCGTGTACAGCCACGCGCAGGCGATCGCCTCGATCGACGGCGGGTACTTCACCGAGCAGATCGTGCCGGTGCCGGTGCCCCAGCCGGACGGCTCGACCCGGCTGTTCGACACCGACGAGTTCCCCCGCCGCGGAACCACGGTGGAGGGGCTGGCCCAGCTGCGGCTGCTGCACCCCGAACTGCCGAACCCGACGGTCACCGCCGGGAACGCTGCCGGCCTCAACGACGCGGCCGCCGCCGTCACGGTGGCCAGCAGCGAGTACGCCGAGGCCCACGGGCTGCGCCCGCTGGCCCGGATCCGGTCGTGGGCCTCGGTCGGGGTCGCCCCGGCGCTGACCGGCCTCGGCCCCTCCCTCGCGATCCCGAAGGCGCTGGACCGCGCGGGACTGACGCTCGCCGACATCGACCTCTTCGAGGTCAACGAGGCGTTCTGCTCGGTCCCGGTGGCCACGATCCGCAAGCTCGGGATCGCGCCGGAGATCGTGAACATCAACGGCAGCGGCGCGAGCCTGGGCCACCCGATCGCCGCCACCGGCGCGCGGATGGTGGTCACCATGGTCGCCGAGCTTCGCCGCCGGGGGAACGCGCTCGGCGTGGTGTCGATGTGTGCCGGCGGCGGCATGGGTGCCGCGATGGTCGTCGAGGCACTCTGACCCTCGGGGCCTGGTGAGCTGGGAGCGGCCGGTGTCGGCGCGGCGCCCGGTCGGCGCCGGCCGCTCCCTTGACGACACCCCCTGCGGGCGAAATATTTAGAGCTATGCGGGGGTCTGACTTACACCAGCGATTCGTGGGGGCGTGGCCGTGAGCGACGGGAACGGAACACGCGCAGGTAGCACCCGGCCGACGGGCGCCGCTGACCGGCACTATGACGCGATCGTGGTGGGTGCGGGGTTCGCCGGCCTGTACGCCCTGCACAGGCTGCGAGCCGACGGGCTGCGGGTACGGGTGCTGGAGGCCGCCGACAGCGTCGGCGGGACCTGGTTGTTCAACCGTTACCCCGGCGCGCGCTGTGACATCGAGAGCATCGAGTACTCGTACAGCTTCTCCCCGGAGCTCCAGCAGGAGTGGAACTGGTCCGAGGTGCTGCCGGGCCAGCCGGAGATCGAGGCCTACCTGAACTTCGTCGCGGACCGGCTCGACCTGCGCCGCGACATCCAGTTCGACACCCGGGTCGTCGAGATGTCCTTCGACGAGGCCGACTCGACGTGGACGGTGYGGACCGAGGCGGGGGAGAGCTTCACCGCGCCGTTCGTCGTCGCCGCCACCGGCATCCTCTCCGCGCCGCTCGACCCGGGCATACCCGGCCTCGACACCTTCGGCGGCACGGTCCTGTTCAGCAGCCGGTACCCGCGCGAGGGCTTCGACCTCGCCGGCAGGCGGGTGGCGGTGATCGGTACCGGCTCCACCGGTGTCCAGATCATCCCGGCGGTCGCCGAGCAGGCGGAACACCTCTACGTCCTGCAGCGGTCCGCCGCCTACACGCTGCCCTCGCCCGCCCGTCCCTACGAGCCGGGCGAACTCGACGAGCTCAAGGCGAACTACGACGACATCCGGGCCGCCCAGCTGGTCGCCCACGTGGGCGCGGCCCGCACGAGCGCCTTCTCCGTGTTCATGAACATGGGCGGTTTCCCGCCGCTGAAGACGGCGACGCGCGAGGAGCAGCTGCGCGCGATCGAGGAGAACGGCGTCCGGGGAGCGCTGTACTGGAGCGACGTGCTGTCCGACCCCGAGGCGGGGGAGCTGGCGACCGCGCTGTACGGCGAGGCGGTCGCGCTGATCGTGCGGGATCCGCGGACGGCCGCCGGCCTGACCCCGGCCTATCCGTTCGGCTGCAAGCGGCCGATCATCGACGTCGGCTACTACGAGACGTTCAACCGGGACAACGTCACGCTGGTGGACCTGCGCCAGGGCGCGATCGAGGAGATCACCCCCACCGGCATCCGCACCGGGCAGGGCCATCACGAGGTCGACGTGATCCTCTTCGCCACCGGCTTCGACGCGCTTACGGGCGCGCTGACGCGCATCGACGTCCGTGGCCGGGATGGCGTGGTCCTGGGCGACGTCTGGCGGGACGAGGGCCCCGTCGCCTACCTGGGCTTGGGCGTCGCCGGCTTCCCCAACCTCTTCCTCATCCAGGGGCCGGGCAGCCCGTCCGCGGCGTCGAACTATCTCGCGACCATGGAGTACCAGATCAGGTGGATAGCGGACTGCGTGGCACACCTGCGCGGCGGTGGCCACCAGACGATCGAGACCCTTCCCGAGGCACAGAGCGAGTGGATCGACGGGGTGCAGGCGCTGGTGGCGGGCAGCGTGCTGCTCCACCCGAAGTGCGACTCCTGGTACAACGGCGCCAACGTCCCGGGCAAGAAGCGGATGTACACGACCTACGTCGCCGGCGTTCCGGAGTTCCACAAACAGTGTGATCAGGTCGTCGCCTCGGGCTACTCCGGCTTCAAGATCTCCTAGGGGCTTCCGGTGGCGTTCGCGCAGGTCGGTGACGTCCGACTGTTCTTCACCGACGAGGGCACCGGCGACCTGCCGCTGCTGCTCGTCCACGGCTACACCTCCGATTCGCATGACTGGAGCTGGCAGCTGCCGTACCTGGCCGCCCGCCGGCGGGTGATCGCCGTCGACCTGCGCGGTCACGGCCGCTCCAGCGCGCCTCCCGACGGCTACACGACCACGCAGTTCGCCGCCGACCTCGCCGGGCTGCTCGACCAGCTCGAGGTGGAACGGGTCGTCGCCGTCGGTCATTCGATGGGTGGCAGCATCGCCGGCAGCCTGGCGGTCGAACACCCCGACCGGGTGGCCGCCATGGTCGGCGTCGACCCCGCCTACCTGCTCCCGGACGAGATCGCCGGCGGCATCCGGCCGCTGCTCGACCTGCTCGCGGTGTCCGACCCGGTGCCCCTGGTCCAGCAGCTGGTGGGGGGCATGGATTCCCCGGCCCGGGACCCGGCCCTGCGCACCTGGCAGGTTCGCCGCATCGCCGGCATGGCCGACCACGTGCTGCGCCAGRCGCTGGAGGCCCAGGCGACCGGGATGGCGCTGCACTCGCACAGCGCGCCCTACCTGCGCAGGCGGACCTGCCCGGTGCTGACCTTCTACGCCGACCCGACGCGGGCCGCCGCCGAGCAGGCGATCTTCGCGGACCCGCGGTCCCGGGTGGTGACCTGGGAGGGCGCCGGCCACTGGCTGCACCAGGAGCGCCCAGCCGAGTTCAACTCCCTTCTCACCACGTGGCTGGATTCGCTCGCCTGAGCTGCTCCTCGGCTGCCTGCGGCGGCCACGAAAGACGTCGATCTCACGCGACCGTTGACCGGTCGTGGAACAAGCGAGGTGTCATGCGCGCGGCTGTGATCGCTTCCGGGGGCCGGTATGAGATCACCGAGGTCCCGGATCCGTCCCCGGGCCCCGGCGAGCTCCTGCTCCGCGTCACCGCGTGCGGGTTCTGCGGCTCCGACGTCAAGGCGCGGGCGGCGATGCCCACAGGGGTGATCATGGGGCACGAGTTCGGCGGCGAGATCGTCGGGATCGGCCCGGACACGGCGGGTTGGCGGGAGGGCACCCAGGTCGCGGTGCTGCCCGCGCTTTCCTGTGGGAAATGCGAGTGGTGCGCCTCCGGCCGGGTGATCCACTGCCCGCAGGTGCGCCTGGTCGGGCTCGGTGGCAGTGGGGGCGGCTTCGCGCAGCTGGCGGTGGTCACCGCGGCCGCCGCCATCCCGCTGGCACCGGGGATCGATCCCTTGTACAGCGCGCTGGTGGAGCCGTTCGCGGTCGGCCTGCACATCGCCCGGACGGGGCACCTGACCGAAGGTGACGACGTGCTCGTCGTCGGCGCCGGGACGGTGGGCCTCACGACGATCGCGTGGGCGCGCCAACACGGCGCCCGGCGGATCACCGCCGTCGACCCGGTGGCCATCCGCCGGTCAGCCGCGGCATCCTTCGGGGCGACCGAGGTCGTCGGCTCCGTCGAGGAGGTCGCCGCCGGCACCTACAGTTTCGTCGCCGAGTGCGCGGGCAGGGCATCGCTGCTCGACGCCTGCGTGACCGCCGCACGGCCGGGGGCCCGGATCGTGATGGCAGGTGTGACGATCGAGCCGACCCCGTTCGCGTCGGTCGCGGCCCTGATGAAGGAGGTCTCGGTCGGCTTCGCCGTCTACTACACCCCCGAGGAGTTCCGCACCGTCGTCGACGCGTTCGCCGGCGGGCGGATCGACCCGGAGCCGCTGATCGCCCGGTGGGTGGGCCTCAGCGAGGTGAACGAGGCCTTCGACGATCTCGCCAACGTCACCGCGAGCGCGAAGATTCTCCTCCGGCCCTGACCCCGCGTCGTCACAGCATTTAAATATCTAGCCCATTCGCGGGTCAATGCTCCGCCGTGGTCGATCTGCCGCCCGGTTCGCCGGGCGTCGCCCAGCCCGTGGCCTCCGGGTTCCGTTGATCGTGTCGACGCCTGCGCGGGATGGCGGTGCGGGCGTTCGGTGATCGCCGGTAGGGTTGGGCTAGAAACATATATATCTATCGGCTAGGCTTCTGTGTGAGTCGTCACATGTAGGGCGAGCGGGCCTGGAGCCGGTGCCGGGCAGCCCGCCCTACCGACCTCGCCCGGGATGTCGTGGCCGCCCACCCTGACGCGTCCCGTCAGTAGCCCTGGCCAATGGCTCGAGCCCTGGCTAACGGCTCGCCACACATCGATCACCTCGTGCGTGACACAGGAGGCCCCATGCCCACCCCGGCGGCACCCGCTGCCCCAGCGGACGACCCACTTCTGACGCTCGGCGGCGTCAGCAAACGATTCGGCGGCGTACATGCGCTCACCGACGTCGACCTGGAGGTCGCACCGGGAACCGTGCGTGGCCTGATCGGGCCGAACGGAGCGGGGAAGACGACGCTGTTCGACGTCATCTCGGGGATCACCCCGGCCAGCCGCGGCTTCGTGCGGTTCGCGGGCGCCGACGTGACCGGCCGGTCCTCGACCGCACGCGCGCGCATGGGCATGCGGCGGACCTTCCAACGTGCCCAGGTCTTCAGCTGGCTGTCCGTGGCGGACAACGTGCTGGCAGCGTTGGAATGGCGTGGTGGCGGCGGGGGCGTCCTGGGCGATCTGTGCGGCTGGCCGGCGCGGCGGCGGCACGAACGCGAACGCCGGGAGCGGGTCGCCGAGATCCTCGAGTGGTGTGGCCTGACAGCCGTCCGCGGGGTCACCGCCGGTTCGCTGCCACTGGGGCAGCAGCGACTCGTCGAGCTGGCGCGGGCGATCGTGGACCGCCCGACCCTGCTGCTGCTCGACGAGCCCACCTCGGGCCTGGACGCCGCGGAGTCCGCGCGTTTCGGTGATCTCATCGAGTCACTGCGAAGCGAGGGCTGTGCGGTCCTGCTGGTCGAGCACGACGCCGGCTTCGTGATGCGGATCTGTGACCGGATCTCCGTGCTCAACCTCGGCTCGGTGCTCGCGGAAGGAACCCCGGACGAGATCCAGCGTGATGAAAGAGTCCGCGATGCCTACCTCGGCTGACCGGCTGGCGAAGGCACCCGCATCGCTGACCGCGAAACGTCCGACGGAAAAGGCTCACTGGGAGAGGAACGCATGACCGAATTTCTCAGCCTGGTGGTCGCAGGCCTGGTCTCCGGTGCCTTATATGCGATTCTGGCGTCAGGACTCACTCTCACCTATCAGACGTCGGGTGTCTTCAACTTCGGGCAGGGCGGGGTCGCGTTCGCGACCGCCTATCTCTTCTTCCAGCTGAACACCGGTCAGGACATGCCGGTGGTGCCAGCGGCTCTCCTGTGCGTCGGAGTGTTCGCGCCACTGCTCGGCTGGCTGCTGCACCGGGTGCTGTTCAACCCGTTGCGGGAGGCGTCGATCGCGGCCCGGATGGTGGGAACGCTCGGTCTGCTGATCGCGCTGCCCGCGTTCGCTTTGTGGGTCACCGCGATGCTGCGGGAGAAGGCGCACTGGGACCTTCCGGCGATCGAGGACGTGTTCCGTATCCCCGGTCTCGGTCCGAGCCCGAAGGAGAACTTCTCCTTCGGGGACGGGCTGGTCATCGACACCGACCAGCTCGCCATGCTGGGCGCGGCGATCTTCGCCGCGCTGCTGCTGTGGTGGTTGGTGCGGCACACGCGGATCGGCCTCGAGATGCGCGCCTCGGTGAGCCGGCCCAAGATCGCCGCACTGCGCGGTGTCGACCCGGACCGGGCGTCGGCGGTCTCCTGGATCCTGTCCTGCGGCCTCGCCGGCCTGGTCGGTGTGCTGCTGGCGCCGATGTTCGGGCTCGGCAGCTTCACGTTCAACACGATGCTCTTCGTGTCGATCCCGGCCGTCGTGCTGGCCCGGTTCGCCTCGATTCCGATGGCGATGGGCGGCGGTCTGCTCCTGGGAGTGGCACAGAACCTGGTCGCGGGTTACGTCGACCTGGACATCACCGGTTTTCCGACCGCGGTGCCGTTCATCATCCTGTTCGGCCTGTTGATCTATTTCGGTGCCGAGCGCGGCCGCAGTGCCGGGGCCACGCTGGAGGAGAAGCCACCGGCGGACGATCCGACCGAGGCCTCGCCGTGGGCCCGGCGGGCGCTGTGGGCCGCCGCGGTCGCGGGACTACTGGCCTACACGGCGTTCGGTGCGACGGACTTCTGGGCGGGGCTGYTCGCACAGGGGCTGGCGACCGCGATCGTGCTGATGTCGTTCACGGTCGTCACGGGTGTCGGCGGGATGGTCAGCCTCGCCCAGGCGGCGTTCGTGCTCTCGGGTGCGTTCACCGCCGGCATCCTGATCGGGCATGACGTCCCGTTCCTCCTCGCACTGCTCGCCGGGACAGCGGTGGCCGCGATCACCGGGCTGATCGTGGCGCTACCGACCCGCCGGCTCGGTGGTCTGCCGCTTGCCCTGGCAACCCTGGCGCTGGCGTACATCGGGCAGAACCTGCTCTTCCAGATCCACGACATCTCCAACGGCAGCTCAGGCTGGGCCCTCCCGGCGCCCGACCTGGGGATCGTCGACACGGAGAACCCACGGTGGCTCGTCGTCCTCATGCTCGTGCTCGTCGGCCTGGTGCTCTGGCTGGTGCACGCGCTGCGCACGTCGAGCACCGGGCGCGCGATGCTCGCGGTGCGCTCCACCGAGGTCGGCGCCCGTACCAGCGGCATCGCCGTCGACCGGATGAAGCTGCTGGTGTTCGTCATCTCGGCGGCGATCGCCGGCTTCGGCGGGGTGATGTTGGCGACCAGCCGGGGACGGGTCACCAACACCGACTACGACGTTCTGCTCGGCCTGGTCTGGCTTGCCACAACCGTCACCTTCAGCATTCGCCGGCCGGCCGGTGCTGTTCTCGCCGGCCTGGTCAGCGCGCTCGCACCGCAGGCGTTCGAGGCCGTCCCGGCCTCGTCCTACTTCATGCAGGTGCTGTTCGGCCTCGGCGCGATCGGCCTGGCCCGCGACCCGGACGGAGCGCTGGCCGCCATCGGCCGCTCGAGCCGGAAACGACGGCGCGCGCGGGCCACGGCGGGCACCGCCGACCTGGTGGCGGTGTCCGAGACGACGGCTCCGTCCAAGGTCACAGCCGTCTCCGAGGCAGCGGCCGCGGTCGCTGACACGGCCGCGGAGCCTGCAGGCCCGGTGCTGCTGAAGGTCCAGGGGGTACGCGCGGGCTACGGTGAGATCGAGGTGCTGCACGGCATCGACCTCACCGTCGCCGCCGGCGAGGCGGTCGCGCTGCTCGGTGGCAACGGCGCGGGCAAGAGCAGCCTGTGTGCCGTCATCGGCGGCCTGTTGGCCCCGAGCGCGGGCACGGTCATCCTCGCCGGAACGGACGTGACCCGGACCCCTGCCCAGCGTCGTGAGCGGGACAGCATCTACCTCGCACCCGAGGGCCGGGGCATCTTCCCCGACCTCACGGTCGAGGAGAACCTGATGCTCTGGCTGCGTCAGGAGGACGAGCGCAGCGCGGCCTACGAGGCCTTCCCGGTGCTCGGTGAGCGTCGTCGCCAGCTCGCCGGCGCCATGTCAGGTGGTGAGCAGCAGATGCTCACCCTCGCGCCGGCGCTGGTGCGGCCGCCGCGCCTGCTCATCGCCGACGAACCGTCCCTGGGCCTGGCACCGCTGGTCATCGACCAGATCTACACGGCGCTGCGTGAACTGCAGGGCCGGGGCACCGCACTGCTCATCGCCGAGGAGAAGACCCGCGACGCGCTGGCGCTGGCCGACCGGGTCGCCTTCCTCACCGTCGGTGACATCTCGTGGAGCGGTCCGGTCAGTGCGGTCGACTCGGACCGTCTTGCCTCCGCCTACCTGGGCATGGCCGTCGATCCGGCGGAGGCCGGTGCGCGGCCGGGCTCGGAACCGGAGGCGGTGTCAGCCACGGAGAAGGCGGGAGTCCTCACGGGATCCAGCGCCGAGGGCGGCTCGCCTGGCCCGTCCGGCCCCTCCGGCCCGTCGAACGACTGACAACAGCGGGACTCCGCTGGTCACGGATGCCCCTCGCCCGGCCGCGTCAGCGGCCGGGCGAGGGGCATATCGGAAGGGCATATCAGGAGAAGGTGCAGCCGGGATGGGCAGTCGGCTGGGCCCGGCGACGAAGACGGTCGGCATGCGTTCCCCCGCCCCGCGTCAAACGTCGTGGTCGTGGTTCCGAGCGGCGTCCGGCCGGTGCGCAGGCGCGGGTGTCGGGTCGCTCAGGAGCCGGCCGTGCCGAGCAGGTCGAGGCAGTTGTCCCGCATGATCTTGCGGGCCTCGTCGTCGGTGAAGCCGTCGAGCTCCTTGAAGAAGTCGGTGGGCTCGGCGAGGCCTTCGCCGTGGGGCCAGTCGGAGCCGAACAGGATGCGTTCGACGCCGATGAGGTCGGCGAGCTTGCGGAGGTCCTCCTCGTAGTAGGGGGTGACCCAGACATGCTCGCGGATGGTGTCGAGGGGGTCGTCGGTGAACGCCCAGGGGGTCTGGTTGGCCTGCTTGCGCAGGCGCTTGGTGAGGAGGGCGACCCAGTCGGAGCCGTTCTCGATGCTCGCGACCCGCAGGGTGGGGTGGCGGGTGAAGACGCCGTCGATGACGAGGGAGGCGATGGTGTCGTGGATCGCGCGGTCGGAGACGAGGACGCGGGTCAGGACGCTGACCTGACCGAAACCCTCGAAGCGTTCGGAGCCGCCCCACACGGTGGTGGAGGCTTCGTAGCCGCTGTCGCCGAGGTGGAAGGCGACGGGGATCGACGCTTCGGCGAGGCGGGCCCAGACCGGGTCGTAGCGCTTGTCGCCCAGGGAGCGTGAGGTGCCGTTCTCGGCGGGAACGGGGGCGGGGCGGACGTGGACGATCCGTGCGCCGCGCTCGATCAGGCTGTCGATCTCGGTGACGGCGGCTGCGGGGTCGGCGAGGGAGATCATCGGTGCGCTGATGAGCCGGCCGCGGTAGTTGAAGCCCCAGTCCTCCTCGAGCCAACGGTTGAAGGCGTGGAGGCTGGCYATCGTGGCGTCGATGTCATCTTTGAGTGCCTGCTCGACGCCGCAGCCAAGGGTGGGGAACAGCAGGATCGAGTCGAGGCCCTGCTGCTCGACGAGGTCGGCGCGGATGTCCTTGTCGCGGTATTCCGGGCGCAGCGGCTCGACCTTCATGAGGGTGCGTGGGTCGACGCCGTCGGGGATCTGGCCGCGGAACAGCGGGTCCAGGCAGCCGGGAACGATGATCGGGTCGAAGGTCGGGTTCGGGATGAACCGGTTCACCCGCCCACCCATGATCAGTTGTACCCGCTTGCCGGCCTGCACGACCTGGACAGCGCGGTGCCTGAACCTCGGATCCAGGTGACGGGTGAACGCGTCGAGGCTCTCGTAGTAGTGGTTGTCCGCGTCGATCGGCCTGTAGCTCGTCATCGGAGTCCTTTGATGAATGCGTCGGACGACGTGAGTGGATCTGGTTGTCKGGCGGTGCGGATGTGTTCGTCCCGATGCCTCGTCGCGCCCGGGACGGGGGTCCTACGTCCTGATGGTGGTGGCGGGCACGGCGTCCACCGCGGCCTTTCGTGCCCAGGTGTAGTCGGCCTTGCCGGACGCGTGGCGGCCGAGCTGGTCGCAGATCAGGACGGCGCGTGGTGCCTTGAACCGGGCGAGGGAACGCGCGACGAACTCCCGGATCTCCCCGGGAGCCAGCGAGATACCCGCGCGCGGCTGGACGAGCGCGACGACCTCCTGCCCGAAGCGCTCGCTCGGGCGGCCGACCACGAGCGCGTCGAGCACGTCGGGGTGCTGGCGCAGCACCTCCTCGACCTCCTCGACGAAGACCTTCTCCCCGCCGGTGTTGACGACCATCGCGTCCCGGCCGAGAAGCTCGATCCTGCCTTCGGCGGTGAGACGGGCCCGGTCTCCCGGAACGGCGACCCGCTGGCCGTCGATGATCGGGAAGGTCTCCTCCGTCTTCGCCCGGTCGTCGAGGTAGCCGAGCGGGGTGCGCCCGACGCGCACCACCCAGCCGATCTCGTCGTCGCCGGGGGCGAGGAAGCGGGAGCGGTCGGCGGCCAGCACCGCGGCACCGGGCGAGGGCTCGAACTCGCGGGTCTCGGCGCCCTTGCGGGAGGCCCCGAAGGCCATGCCGCCCGTCTCGGAGGCGCCGTAGCCGTCGACGACCGTGAGGCCGGGCAGCAGCTCGAGCAGGCCGTGCTTGAGACTCGCGCTCGTGACCGCGCCGCCGGTTCCGAGGCGGACCAGCGAGGACAGGTCGTAGTGACGGGCCCGCATCTGTTCGAGCAGGGGCCGGGCGTAGGCGTCGCCGACAATGGACATCAGCGTCACGCGTTCGCGTTCGATGGTCTCGAGGATTCCCGGAGCGTCGAAAGGCTTCGCGTCGTCGTGCAGGATCACCGTGGCCCCGTTGTCCAGCCCGGCGAACGCGGTCCACTGGGCGGCGCCGTGCATCAGCGGTGGTGCCGCGAACCAGACGCCGGCGCCGTTGCCGGCGATCGAGGCGATCAGCTCGCGGGTGGCCCCGTCGACGCCGCCCGCCGCGGAAACATAGACATCCGCCTGCCGCCACAGGACGCCCTTCGGGGTCCCGGTCGTGCCGCCGGTGCAGACGAGGTACAGATCGTCCGGGGACGGCTCGGGCAGGTTCTCGACGTCCACGGCGGCGGCGATCGCGTCCTCGAAGGCGATGCTGCCGGGCAGCGGCTCGATCCCGGAGCCGTCGTCGACCTCCAGCAGCAGGCACCCCGCGGCGCCGCCGGAGGCGGCGATCGCCGGGCCGAGGCGCCGGTGGTAGACGATGGCCTCGGCGCCGACCTGGTCGAGCAGCGCGCCGATCTCACGCGGTGCGTAGTGGTGGTTGACGTTGAACGGCACCGCGCGGGCGCGGAAGGCTCCGATCATCGTCTCGATGTACTCGGGGCAGTTCGACAGCAGGATCGCCATCGGGCTCTGCCCACACTCCCAGCGCTCCAGCTCCGCCCGCTCGTGCCGGACGCCGAGCCCGCGGCTCACGAGGAAGGCGGCGAGGCGCCGCGTGCGGTCCCGTACCTGCGCGTAGCTGCGGCGCACGGTCGTCCAGACCAGCATCTCGCGCTCCGGCGCGACGTCGGCGACGATGTCGATCACCGCGGGCAGGGACCACTCGTTCGCTGTCATAAGGACTCCTCGAGACGCCTCGGCATGAGGCGATGTTACGAAGATGTCTAAATCTATTCAACGTCTTGGTTCGGTGGTGGCACCTCCCCGTGCCATCGGCCGCCGGTCCGCCGGGGCGGTTCCGGTGGTGGCCGGGGTGGGGCCGGTTCGGTGCCGCCGACGAGGTGGTGCCGGGCAACTCGGTCTCCGGGTGGCGGCTGACCGCTCGGGCACGGGAGGCGCCGTGGAAAAATTTAGATCTATCGGCTAGCATCCGTCGCGGCGAGAGTGGAGGCGCAGCCCGGCCCAGAGGGATCCCCGGCGTTCCGTTGCCGCCGGCTGCCGCCCGCATGGTGGTCGGTCTGGCACACGAGAACCTGGTCCGCCCGGAGAGGGAGCCGACGTTGCTCATCCCTTTTGATGACTACCCGCTGCACCAGACGGCGCTGCCCGTCGCGCACGCGGGTGACGGACATGCTGACTTCTATGATCGTTTCTGGTTCAACGGCTACGACGAGGACATGTACTTCGCGGTCGCACTCGGGCTGTATCCGAACCGCGGCGTGATCGACGCTGCTTTCAGCGTGGTCCGCGACGGGATGCAGCGTTCGGTGTTCGCCTCCGGGCGGATTCCGCTGGACCGGACCCGCACGACCATCGGCCCGATCTCGGTCGAGATCGTGGAGCCGATGCGGGTGAGCCGGATCGTGGTCGACTCCCCGGAACACGGGCTGACCGCCGACCTCGTCGCGACCGCCCGTACCGCCGCCTATGAGGAGCCGCGCCAGACCCGCCATGAGGGGACGCGGCTGGCCATGGATGTCACCCGCGCCACGCAGATGGTCAGCTGGTCCGGGGCGTTCTCGACGGGTGGTGAGGAGGTCCGGATCGCCCCGGGGACCTTCGGGACCAAGGACCGCTCCTGGGGGATCCGAGGCGTTGGAGACCCGGCTCCGGCGGCACCGCGTACCGCGCTTCCCCAGCTGTTCTTCGTGTGGGCTCCGCTGAACTTCGCCGACGAGTGCCTGCACTACCTGGTGTTCGAGAACGAGCTCGGGCAGCCGTGGGCGGAGACGGCGGTGGTGATGCCGGTACTCGCGCCCGGTGCTCCGGTGGCCGGGCCGGATCTCGGGTTCCGCCAGCTTCCCGGGACCCGCCACGACATCCGTTGGGCGCCGGGGCTGCGCCGTTCCGAACGTGCTTCGCTCGTCATTCCCGGCGCTGAGCCGGTCGAGCTGGAGCCGCTGCGGACGTTTCGCATGAAGGGCGCCGGCTACCTGCATCCCACCTGGTCGCACGGCAGATGGCACGGTGAGCTCGCGGTGGGCGGCGAGGCGCACAAGACCGCCGACCTGGATGTCCTGGCCTTCGACACGGTGCACGTACAGCAGGTGGTGCGGGCTACCTGGGGGCAGCGGACGGGCCTCGGCGTGCTGGAGCAGGCCGTCATCGGGCGGTACCGGCCCGGCGGCTTCCTCGAGCTGTTGGACGGGGCGCAGGAGCGGCGCGGTGACGAGGTGGCCCGCGTCGAAGTGGCCCGCGTCGGAGCGGCCCGTGTCGAAGCAGGCCGCGGTGAGAAGGGCGAGGAGGAACTGTCCGGTGAGTGACGGCGTGTGGAGCAGCGCCCAGCAGCACACCACCACGGAGCTGCTGGTGCGGCGGATCGAGAAGGATCCTGACAGCGAATATCTGGACGTCGGTGGCCGCGCGCTGACGGCGGCTCAGGTCGGCGACGGCGCCGCGCGCCTTGCCGCCGGCCTGCGGGCGCTGGGGGTCGCCCCCGGTGACCGGGTGGCGATCCTGCTGGAGAACTCGCCGGAGATGCTGATCTCCTGGTGGGCGGCGCAATGGGCGGGCGCCGTGGCGGTGCCCATCAACACCGCCTACAAGGGCGAGTACCTGCGTCATCAGCTGCACGACTCGGGGTCGACCGTGCTGGTGGTCGCCGGTGACCTCGCCGACCGCGCCGCCGCCGTCACCGCGGACCTGCCCGCGCTGGCCCACGTGCTGGTGACCGGGCCGGAGATCCCGACGTTCCCCGGCGCGACCGGGCATCCCTTCGACGATCTGCTGGCCGGTGCGCCGCTGGCGGAGCCGGTGGCACGCCGGCCCTCGGACCTCGCGACCTTCATCTACACGGGCGGGACGACCGGACTTTCCAAGGGCTGCATGCTCAGCCACAACTACCACGAGGCGCTGTCCCGCCAGATCGGGTACAGCTGGGGCCGCACGGCGGATGACGTGGTGTGGACACCGCTGCCGATGTTCCACTACAACGCGCTGGTCACGGCCGTGGTCGGAACACTGGTGTACGGCGGGAGAGCGGCGATCTACCGGAAGTTCTCGGTGTCGAACTTCTGGCCGGAGATGAACCGCACCGGCGCGACGATGACCTCGACTCTGGGCACGATGGCCTACCTCCTGGCGCACGACGTGGACCGGCCGGAGATGCCGCGCTCGGGTGCGCCGGAGGCCAACCGGACCCTGCGGCTCATGGGCGCGGCGCCGCTGCCGCCCGAGGTCGACGACGTGATCCGCACCAGGTTCGGGATCGACACGTTCTCCGGGGCGTACGGCGTGACCGAGGCGAGCCTCATCTCCTGGCAGCCGCCGGGGGTGCGTAACCGGCCGCGGGCCGCGGGCGTCATCAACACCGAGTACTTCGACGTGCGGATCTTCGACGACGAGGACAACGAGCTGCCGCGCGGAACCGACGGCGAGATCGTGATCCGCCCGAAGCGGCCGCACGTGATGTTCGAGGGCTACTGGGGCCGCCCCGAGGTCACGGTCGAGACCAGCCGCAACTGGTGGTACCACACCGGCGACATCGGAAAGATCGACGAGGATGGCTACCTCTACTTCGTCGACCGCAAGGCCGACTACCTGCGCCGGCGCGGGGAGAACATCGCCAGCTTCGAGGTCGAGCGCATTCTCATGAGCCACGGCCAGCTCGCGGACGTCGCCGTGCACGCGGTGCCGAGCCGGCTTACCGAGGACGACGTGAAGATCACCGCGACCCGTGTCGCCGGCTCTACGCTCACCGAGGAGGAGCTTTTCCGCTGGTGCGTGGACGCCCTCCCGTATTTCGTCCTTCCGCGCTATATCGAGTTCCGTGACGAGCTGCCCCGCAGCCCGGTGGGCAGGGTCCTGAAGCGTGAACTGCGTGCGGAGGGCCCCACCAGCACCACCTGGGATGTCGAGGCGTCCGGCATCACCTACGAGAAGCGGTAGCCCGAAACCGCACCAGGCCGACGACCGCACCGCGGCGCGGTCGTCGGCCTGTCGAAATGGGCGCGAGGGCTCCTTCGGAGCCGCCCGATACTACGGAACGGACGGTGGACATGACGTTTCGTGTTGTGCAGTGGACGACCGGCAATGGACGAGGTCGTCTGCGAGGCCGAGTACGCCAGGACGACCCAGGATGTCGATCTCGGCTCGTGGCGGATCGCCGCCGACCATGTCGCCGGCATCGCCGTCAGCTGGCAGGGGAGGGTCGGCGGGCGGACGATCGTCGACCTGCGGGTGCGGTGGCGCAAGGGCCAGACCCTCGACCCGGACTGGCAGATCAGGACCGGGTACGTCATCGAGGTCCAGGGGCGCCCGACGATCCGTACCAAGGTCGACATCGCTCCGCCACCTGACTTCGCCTGGAAGACGCTCGGCGACTTCATGGTTCTCGGAATGATCATGACCGCGCTGCCGGCCCTGAACGCGATCCCCGCGGTCGTCGCGGCGCCGCCCGGCATCGTCACCTACACCGACATCCCGCTCCCGTTGCCGCGCGGGCGCGTCCGCGTCTGAGCGCAGCCGGATGCCGACAGCCGACCCGGCGTGCCCGGAACACCCGGCGCGGCGGCGGACCATGGACGAACGAGACGCACGACTCAGCCGAGGAGCCGGCCGTGGATGATGTTCTGACCGACGAGCAGCGGATGCTGGTGGACGCGTCCGCGCGTTTCATCGAACGCACCTGTCCGCTGGAGAAGGTCCGCGCGCAGGCGTACACCGATCCGGCCTTCGCCGGGGCGTACCGGCGCCAGGCGGCCGAGCTGGGTTGGTTCGCGCCGCTCGTTCCCGCCGACCTCGGCGGCGGGAGCATGTCCGACAACGCGGTTTTCGACGCGGCCCTGGTCGCCTACCACCGCGGCCGCCTGCTGCAGCCGGGTCCGTTTGTCGGGACCAACGTCGTGGCGTACGCCCTCGCGGTCGCGGGCACCGGCGAGCACACGGCGAAGGTGCTGCCCGCCCTGCTGTCGGGGGAGGCCTCGGCGGCCTGGGCACCCGCGGTGCCGTCGGCGTCGGCGTCGGTGCCGACGGGAACCGGCCGCGTGCCGGGCGCCCGCCCGTGGCCGAACCGTGTCGGTGGCCCGGGAAATCCTGTGTCGGCGACCAGGAGCGGCGATGGCTGGCGCCTGTCCGGGCGGGCCACCTTCGTGGAGAACCCCGGCCCGGACGGCTGGTATCTCGTGTCCGCCGCGGCCGAAGACGCCACAGCGACCACCGACGGCGGCGGCGGGCCGGCGCTCGTGCAGTTCCTGCTGCCGGCGGACACGCCCGGCCTGCGTGTGCAGCCCCTGGAATCGCTGGATCTCACCCGCCGGTTCGTCGGCCTGGAGTTCGACGGCGTCACCGTCGGGTCCACCGGCCGGCTGCACGCGGCCGATCTCGGCGACGACGAGCTCATCGCCAGGCAGCTCGCCCTCGCCTGCGTCCTGACCGCGGCGGAGTCGGTCGGCGCGATGGACTACGAGCTCGCGCTGACAGTCCAGTACGCGAAGGACCGGATCGCGTTCGGCCGCCCGATCGGCTCGTTCCAGGCGCTCAAGCACGTGCTGGCGGACGCCAGTCTGGTGCTGGAGATGAGCAAGGCGATCACCGCCGCCGCGGCCCAGCGCCTCGGCGAGGCGGTCGGCCTCGCCGGCACGGACGTGCCGGGGCGGTCCACGGACGCGAACCCGGCCGAGGCGGGCTCCAACCTGCGGGACTACGGCCTGGAGGCGGCGAGCATGGCGAAGGCCTACGTCGGAGAACACGGCGTCTCCCTGGCCCAGAACTGTTTCCAGATCTTCGGCGGGATCGGCTTCACCTGGGAGCACGACCAGCACCTGTTCCTGCGCCGCCTGACCACCGACGCGGCGTTCTTCGGTGACCCGGCCTGGCATCGGGAGCACCTGTGCCAGCTTTCCGGGATCTAGTGCCGCGAGTGCGCGAGGTGGGGCGCGGGCGCACCCCGGACGCCAGCGACGACGAGCGACGACGAGCGACGAGACTGATGATGCGAGGGCGGGCGACGTGACGACGGGCGACGTGACGACGGGCGATGCGACGACAGGCAGGGCGATCGGCCTCGACGAGTTCCGGGCCGAGATCCGCGCGTGGCTGGCCGCGAACCTCGAGCGGAAGGCACCGGGCGCCGGGGACGGCGGGGAGGCCCGCAGCGACGAACAGGTCGCGGCCGCCCGTCCGCTGCAGCGCAAGCTGTTCGACGCCGGGTACGCCGGCCTCTCGTTTCCGCGGGAGTACGGCGGCCGGGGACTGACAGGCGAGTACGAGCGCGTCTTCCGGGAGGAGGCGCGGGACTACGCCACGCCGCAGTTCGGCGGTGCCGGCCATGTCACCTTCACCGCGATCGCCCGGTCGATGCTCGCGCACGCGTCCGCGGACTTCCTGAGCCGGCACATCCCGCCGATCCTGGCGGGGGAGCGGTTGTGGTGCCAGTTCTACTCGGAGCCGGAGGCCGGTTCGGACCTGGCGGGGATCCGGACCACGGCGCGCCGCGACGGAGACCGGTGGGTGCTGAACGGGTCGAAGATCTGGAGCACCGGCGCCCACCAGGCCGACTACGCCATGTGCCTGGCGCGCACGGACTGGGATGTTCCGAAGCATCAGGGCCTGACCTGGTTCGCCGTCCCCACCGGCGCCCCCGGAGTCACGGTGCGGCCGATCCGGCAGATCAACGGCGCGTCCGGCTTCTGCGAGGCGTTCCTCGACGATGTCGTCGTCACCGACGAGGACATCATCGGCGAGGTCAACGGGGGATGGTCGGTCGCGCAGACCATGCTGGTGCACGAGCGAGGCGCCGGGAGCTCGAGCGGGGTCCGGGTCGAGCCGCGGGAGCTGGCTCCCGACCTCGTGGAGCTCGCGCGCAGGGCCGGCCGTCTCGACGACCCGCTTGCCCGGCAGGCGATCGCGACCGCCCACATCAACGACTACGCCCAGTACCACCTCGGCCGGCGGATCGCCGCGCGGCTGCGTAGCTCCGCCCAGCCCCAGCCGGCGGTCGCCGCGTACGGCAAGCTGGCCGCGGGCGTGCTCGCCCCGATCCGGGCCCGGATCGGGGTCGAGATCGGTGGGGCCGAGGCACTGCTGTGGCCCGAGGGGGCCGACGAGGCGGCTGCGCTGCCCGCGACCACGTACCTGAACGGCCGGATGGTAGCGATCGCCGCCGGTACGAACGAGGTGCAGCGCAACGGTATCGGTGAGCGGGTGCTGGGCCTGCCCCGGGAGCCGAGCTTCGACGCCCGCAAGCCGTTCCGTGACGTCGTGCGGGACGCGCGTACCTGGGACGGCCGGATCGGCTGAGCCGGCGGCCGGACTCGTCCGGCCACACCGACACGCGACGCCTGGCCGGGCCCTCAGCGAGGAGGGCCCGGCCAGGCGCCGTCTGTGGCCGGACGGTCAGAGCCGGACGGGCAGCCGCAGCGGACCGCGGACGGTGCTGGTGTAGAGCATCTCGGTGGCCTCGCGGTCCACCGCCCAGTCCGGCCACCGCCGCAACGTCTCCTCCAGACCGATGCGGCCTTCGCGGCGGGCCAGCGCCGCCCCGAGGCAGAAGTGCATCCCGTATCCGAAGGTCATGTGCAGGTCGACCTTGCGATGGATGTCGAAGGTGTCCGGGTTCGTGTACTGCCGCTCGTCGCGACCCGCCGAGCCGGTGATGAGGATGACCCGGGAGTTCGCCGGGATCTTCTGGTCACCCACGATGACGTCGCGGGTCGACCACCGGGCGTTGACCGGGGACGGTGGTTCGAAACGGAGGATCTCCTCCAACGCCCCGGGGATCAGCGCCGGGTCCCGTGCGAGGTCCGTCCGCTGGTCGGGGTGCTGGTCCAGGAGGCTCGCCGCCCAGCCCAGGTTGCGCGCGACCGTCTCGCTGCCGGCGCTGAACAGCAGGATCGCGAAACTGGCGAGTTCCTCGTCGGTGAGCCGGCGCGGCTCGCCGGTCACCTCGTCGGCGACCTCGGCGGTGACCAGGTCGGTGAAGACGTCGTCGCGCGGGTTCGTGCGACGGTCCGCGAAGTGCGCACCCAGGCGCAGCCCGAGTTCGGTCAACGCCGCGTAGGACACCTCGTTCGCCATGCCGACGCCCTCCTCCATGTGGAAGACGTTGTCGACGACCTGACGCAGTTCCTCCCGCTCGCTGCGGGGCACACCGAGCAGGATCGAGATGACCGTCGGCGGGAGGATCGCCGCGAAGTCCTGGACGAAGTCGAAACCGCCCGAGCCGATCCGCGGGTCGAGCAGCTCCGCGCAGATCTCGCGGATGCGGTCCTCCAGAGCCGACACCCGGCGGACCGTGAACGCCCGCGAGACGAGCTTGCGCAGCGTGGTGTGCCTGGGCGGGTCGAGCCAGATCATCATCGCCGAGTCCATCGGTTCCGGCGTCATCGTCTCGAGGATCGTGCCGTGGTTCGAGCCGAACGTCTCCGCATCGCGGTGCGCCGCCTCGATGTCGGCGAAGCGGGACAGCGCGTAGAAGTCGAGGCGGTCGTTGTGGTAGACCGGCGCCTCGTCTCGCAGCCGCCGCCAGAGCGGGTACGGATCGTCGCGCAGTTCGGGAGAGATCGGGTCCCAGTAGAGATCGGTCATGTCCGCCTCCGGCCGGTTCGGTTCCTGTGACCGAGTGCTTTCCATGCGGTCCGCCGGCGGCAGCCGCGGGCGCGGTTCATGCGCTGCCGGGCACCGGACCGCCAGGCCCGGCAGCGCATGTGGCGAGGTGACGCGTCCGCCACCTCGACCCGGATGTCAGCTCTTCAGGTAGGCGCCGCAGGACAGCTTGCTGGTCACGTCGTACTTGTCGCCGGCGAGTTGGACGACGGAGGTGCACGGCGTGGACACGAAGTGGTTGAACGGCCAGCGGGACTCGGCGACCGCGCCGTCGACGTGGTAGCTGAAATCGCCGTTCAGGACCTTCATGAGCGAGTCGACGGTCAGATCCTTGCCCGCCTTCGTCGCCGCGGCGACGAACATGTCCGCAGCCCAGTACCCGGCCATCGTCGGCAGACTGAGCACGGTCTCGGGGGCGTACTTCTTGATGTCGTCGGTCATCTGCTTGATCGCCGGCACGGAGACGTCGGTGCCGGGCTGCCACTGCAGGGAGGTGTAGGCCCCGTCCAGACCCGCGACCTTGGCTGCGGCCAGGCGGGGGTCATAACCGACGGTGTTGAGGTGCTTCCCCTGGAACCCGGCCGCTTTCAGCGCCTCGGTCAACTTGAGTGTCGTGCTGAAGTCGGTGCCGTAGAGGACCACGTCCGGCGGTGAGCCCTTGCTGGCCGTCATGAGCGCGTTCACGACCGGCGTGGCGTCCGTCAGGCCGGCAGCGGGAACCGGCGTCTCCTGGTACACCACGTCGAGGCCGACCGCCTTCATCTGCCTGGCGATGGAGGCCAGCCCGGCCCGTGCGGTGTCGCCGTCGTTACCGACGAGGGCGACGGTCCGGCCGGACGCATCGCCGTCGAACAGCGAGTTGAGCATGACGCCGTAGGTGGTCGCCTTTGCCGTGATCTCCTTGCCGGGCAGCAGGCATCCGGTGATGCCGAAGCCGATCGAGGTGTTGCAGAAGCCCGAGTTGAAGCCCCAGCCGAAGAACGGAACGGTCTCGTCGCAGAAGGTGTCGAGGTAGCTGGCGTTACTGGTCATCACCGGCACCGCGGCGAAGATCTTCTTCTGGTCGACGAGCGCCTTGGCCTGCGAGCTGTTGCGCGCGGGGTCGTTGCCGTCGTCCAGGGTCCCGACGTAGTTGATCTTCCTGCCGTTGATGCCGCCCTCGGCGTTGGCCCGCTCGAACCGGGCTCGCGCCCCCTCCTCCGTGCCGGCCATCGAGGAGCCGGACGGGCTCGTCAGATAGGCGAGGCCGCCGATGGTGATCTCGGTGTCCGTCACTCCCCGGGTGGGATCGGACGCCGTCTGGCCGCATTTCATCGTGGACAGGTCGGGCTGGAAACCGCCGTCGCTCCAGCCGGACTCCGGTCCGGCCTTGATGTCGGCGATGGTGACTGCGGGAGCACTCGCGGTCGGGTCGGGCTCGTCGTCCGAACAGGCCGTCATGCCGGCCATCACGGCGCAGGACGTGGCCAGCACCGCGACGACTCGGGAAGCTAATCGTGCCGCTTGCTTCATGGGGGTCCTTTGGTGTTAACCGCAGCGTGAGTCGGACATGCTGCGACCGATGGGATTGAAAGAGGAACCGCGCCGCGGGGGAGGATCAGACCCCCGTGGCGACGGCGTCGCGGCCCCTGCCGCAGCGTGAAAAGAACTATAGGTTTTGATGTCCTGTGTCGCTAGCCCATGACCCGCCTCGGTCGCAGAAAGTCGTCCTGATCAGAACGCGGGGGCATCCGTACCAGCGACAAGTGAGTGGTGGTAGCTCTGCGTCCCGGTGGCGGCGTCGCGCTCCGGTCCGAGTGGGTGGCGAGATCGCGTGCCTATGTATCTAAACTATTAGCGGGTTTCGGGCTAGGGTGGGGCGTCATGCGGATCGATGGTGGGATGCCGTCCGTGCTTGCCGGGGTGCCGGCTGCGGCCGGCGCACTGGAGCGGATGGGGTACGACGGCGCGTGGTGCGGCGAGGTGAACCACGACCCCTTCCTGCCGCTCGTGCTCGCCGCCGAGCACACCACCCGTCTCGAGATCGGGACCTGCATCGCGGTGGCGTTCGCGCGCAACCCGATGTCCGTCGCCCAACTCGGCTGGGACCTGCAGACATACTCCGAGGGCAGATTCGTCCTGGGCCTGGGCTCGCAGGTGCGAGCGCACATCGAGAAGCGGTTCGGCATGCCGTGGGGGAAGCCGGTCGGCCGGATGCGGGAGTTCGTCCTCGCGCTGCGGGCGATCTGGTCGTCCTGGCAGGACGGGAGCCCGCTGCGCTTCGAGGGCGACTTCTACACCCACAAGCTCATGACGCCGGCCTTCGTCCCCGAGCCGCAGCCGCACGGCCAGCCGAAGATCTTCGTCGCCGCGGTCGGTACCGCGATGACCCGGATGTGCGGCGAGGTGGCGGACGGGATGCACACGCACGCCTTCACGACCCGCCGGTACCTGGAGGAGGTGACTCTCCCGGCCCTGGCCGAGGGCCTCGACGCCGCCGGCCGTGCCCGCGGTGACGTCCAGGTCTGCTGCCCGGCGTTCGTGGCGACCGGAGTGGACGACGCCCAGGTGGCGGCGGCCGCGGACGCGATGCGCCAGCGGATCGCGTTCTACGGGTCGACCCCCGCCTACCGGGCGGTGCTCGAACTGCACGGCTGGGGTGAGCTGCAGACCGAGCTGCGGGCATTGTCGCTGCGAGGGGAGTGGGCGAGGATGGGCACCCTGATCGACGACGAGATCCTCGACGCCTTCGCGGTTGTGGCGCCGCTGGACACGCTCGCGGTCCGGGTCCGGGATCGCTTCGAGGGCGTGGTCGACCGACTCATGCTGAGCCTGCCCGCCGGCACGCCCGCGGCGACCGTCGAAGCGGTGCTGGACGAGGTACGCGGATCCCGCGGCATCGGCTAGGCATCGATCAGGCATCGGTCAGGAATCGTCTGGCCGGGCGATGCCATGCGTCGCCTGGGCGGCTCGGCGGGCGGTCCGCATCCGTTCGGGATCAGGCTGGTGGGAGCAGATCCAGGCGGTCGAACCTTGGCTCGCGGCGTTCGAGGAACGCCGTGGCGCCCTCGACGGGGTCAGGGCGCCGGAAGGACTCCCGCATGAGGCCGTCGGTCTGGTCGACGGCCTCGCCGAGATCACGTTGAAGGTGCTGGTAGACAAGCTGTTTGGACACCATCATCGAGTGCGGCGACGCGATGGCGGCCAGCTCGGCGATGTACGCGCGACATTCGTCCAGCAGGCGATCCGACGGCACGACCCGCTGGGCGAGACCGATGGCCAGTGCCTCCGGGGCCGAGACGACCCGGGACGACCAGAGCAGGTCGAGGGCGTGGGCGGGCCCCACGAGGCGCGGCAGCAGCCAGCTGACGCCCTGCTCGGCGCCGGTGAGGACGATGCCCACCACCCGCCGATCGTGCTCGGCGCGGGTGAACGCCTGGTGCAGCTCCCGCAGCGTCTGCCCCCGGAAGGCGTTCATGCTTGCGGGCCGGTCGATCGTCACGACGGCGACCGGGTCATCGATGTCCAGGCGAACGTCCTCGAACGCGCCGGTTGCCGGCATGGGGCTCTCAACCTTCCCGGTCGTCGTCAGGGGGTTGCGTTCCCCGCCGTCAGCGTGTCGACGGGGGATGGCGCCGGGCGGCCGGCGGGGCGCGGGACGAGGGTCAGTGACGGCACCACGCTGCTGGCGCCGAAGCCGAGCGTGGCGGCCGTGACGTCGACGAGGTGCTCGACGTCGATGAAATGGCCCGTCAGGTAGCCGAGGCGCTGCCATTCGTTGACCGCCTGTCCGATGTGCTCCGGGTCGTTGCCGGCGAGTGCGCCGGTCGCCGAGTCCCCCTCACCGCCCAGGCAGTCGCCGATCGTCAGGCGGGTGAAGCCGACCGAGGGATGCTCGACGTTCCAGGCCTCGATCAGCTTGTCCAGTGCGGCCTTGCTCACCGCGTAGCCGCCGATGAACGGCCACGGAGGCCCCGCCGAGGCGCTGATCGACGACAGGTACACCGCCGACCCGTGGGACTTGGCCAGATATGGCAGCGCCGCCGCGGTGACCAGCGAGGCGCCGGTGACATTGGTGGCGAAGAGCCTGGCCCAGGCGGCCGCGTCCATCTCCTCGATGGGCCTGATGGTGATCAGGCCGGTGGAGTACACGAGGCCGTCGATGCCACCCATCGCGTCGGCGGCTCGCGCGATCGCCTCCTGGCAGGACGACTCCACGGTGACGTCGCAGGCGATCGCGACGGCGCCGTCACCTGCCTCCTCGGCCGCCGCCTCGAGACGGCCGAGCCGGCGGGCGAGCATGGCGACCCGGTGGCCCCGCTCCGCGAGACCGAGGGCGATGCAGCGGCCCAGGCCGCTGGAGGCGCCCAGCACGACAATCCGTTTCATGCGGCGCTCACGGGGGCCACGGCACGGTCCCCGGCCGGCTGCTCGTGGGCCGAGCCCCCGGCTGCCTGGGCGGGCGCCAACCGTCGCAGGCGTCGACAGCGGAAGGTCATCGCGCCACCTCCGTTCTCGGGAGCCCGACAGCCACGGTGGCCGCGATCCCGCTCCCGCCCCTGTTCTAACGCATCTACCCTTAAATATCTAGATATTAAATTCAGGTGCGGAGGCCGCCTGCTGTCGCGCGGGACGGCTGCCGTCCACGGCCCCGGCGAGACGCGGCCAGATCGTGCGGCACAGCTCCGCCGGCGTGCCCGGGCAGTCGTGACGGAGCCAGTCGAGGACGAGGCCGAGCAGCGCGCCGGCGTACAGCGCGGCGGTCGGGTCGTAGGGGATGTCGGCCGGGTCGTCGGCATGGGTGCCGGTGCCGGGGTGGGTGAGGTTGACGTGCAGCGAGATGGCGAGCCGCCGGTGCAGATGGTTGATCACTCGGGCGCTGCCGTCGTCGCCCAGCAGGGCGTAGTAGAGGCCGGCCTGCTCCTTGATGTGCGTCAGCACTCGGATCAGGGCATCCCGCTCGTCGAGCTGCCGGGACGGGACGCGGCTCGGCGCGATCACCGGCGAGCTGGAGATCAGTTCGTCGAACATCATGGTGCAGGCGCTTGCCGCGAGGTCGTGCACGTCGGCGTAGTGCTCGTAGAAGGTCGTGCGGTTGACGTCGGCCCGCCTCGTCAGGTCGGCGACCGAGATCTGGGCCAGGTCGCGCTCGGTGATCAGCTCCAGCAACGCGCGTTCCAGCGCGGAGCGGGTCCGTCGGGTCCGACGGTCGAGGGGTTGCGGCATGGGCGGTCCTCCGCCATAGTTACCGGACAGATGTCCTCTAACGGACGATAGTCCTTTCGTTGGGGCCGCGCGCGGCGAGCGGCTGATCGTGCCGTAACCGCTGATCGTGCCGTAACCGCTGGTGGCGCCGGAACCGATGGTGCCGCTACTCGTGATCTCCTCTCGGGCTGCCGAGGCGGACGGCATCCCATGCCCGGCCGCGATCCTCCCGAGCTGGTCGGTGCTCCGTGAAAATGCCACCAAACAAAAGGGGCAGCATGCCGGACCTCGATGTTTCGAAGGCCAACATCATCCCGTATGTTCATCTGGCCGACGCGTCCGTCCAGGACTATTCGACGCAGGACGGGCAGTTCCCCGGTCTCCACAACGACCTGTTGTTCCTCTGGGCCATGGCCGACACGGAGGACGGCAAGCGCTACGAGCTGATTCGCATGCTCTCGTCGGGCGGGACGTTCGACTTCATCGTCCATGAATGCTCGACCGACCTGTGGGCCCATCCGACGACGGTCCGTTTCCCGTACGAGAGCGACCTGTACTGGGGCCCCATTGTCTGGGCCGACTCCAGGGCCGGCAGGGCCGCGATCCCCGTCAACTTCAGCGCGAAGCACAGCCTTTCGATCTCGCTCGGGCCGGCGGCGTACGTCTGGAAGGAGGACGACGGGCTCGTCGAGGTCGTCCTGACCCCGCTCCCGATGAACGTGACGGCCATCTACGTCCCCGGCCTGCCCGACGACGTCGGCTACACGAGCTCGGGGTGCACTGTGGCGGGCAGCATCGCCGGGTCGAGGATCACCGGCGGCTACGGCGGCCTCGACCGGATGTACTGCCTGCCCGGCCTGAGCGCCTGGGTGTCGAAGATCGCCAAGCTGGAGCACTACTGGTTCGTCTGGGGGTCGATCCTCGAGGACGGGCGCTGGGAGACCGGCAACGCCATGCTCGGCGCGGGCGACTACGCGACCGCGACCTTCCACCGTGAGGGTGAGTCACCGGTCATCGCGACCAACGGTGACGTCAGCTCGAAGATCGTCTGGGAGACGAAGGGTGAGGTGAGCCAGCCGAGGCTGGCCACCCTCACCTTCGGCGGCCGCACCTTCAACTTCGAGGGGACGCACAACGCGGCAGCGGCCGCGGTTTCCCTGGGAATCGCCTGGCTGCACGGGACCATGCAGGAGGAAGGCGGCCCCACACCGGTGCGGAGCTGGTCCACAATGGAGATCATCAAATCCCGCGCGACATCGCGCGAATAGCTCCCCGCGCCAGCGGCGGCGGTCCCCGGCGACCGCCGAAGGAAATCATCGGAAGGCGTCAGAGGAGGATAGTTGAACCTGACAACGGAGCTGGCCGGAAAAGTCGCGGTCGTCACGGGCGGCGGGGCGGGCCTCGGCGCCGCCCTGGCCCGGGTGTTCGCGCGGCAGGGCGCGGCGGTAGCCACCCTGGACATCGACGGTGTGGCCGCCGAGCAGACCGCGAAGACCATCACCGAGGAACTCGGCGTTCCGACGACCTCGGCACGTGTCGACGTCGGAGACGGTGAAAGCCTCGCCGTGGCGGCGCGGCATGTACGGGAGACGCTCGGCGGGTGCGACGTGTTGTGCGCGAATGTCGGCGTGCAGCAGTTCGGGGCGATCGATCGGCTGACCGACCAGGACTGGGAATGGGTCCTGAACGTCAACGTGCTCGGCACGATCCGCACGGTGCGGGAGTTCCTCCCGCTCATCCGTGAGCGCGCCGGCTGGCGTCGGATCGTGCTGACCGCCTCGTCCAGCGTGCTTACTCCGGCCGTGCGGATGGGTGCCTACCAGACGAGCAAGTTCGCCGTCACCGGGTTCGGGGAAACCCTGCGCGAGGAGCTGGCCCCCGAGGGCATCGGCGTGACACTCCTGTTCCCCGGCGGGATGGCCACCGGGCATCTGGAGAGCAGCGTTCAGGCACGGCCGGCGGCGCTCGGCACGACGAGCGTCGACATGGACGACCTCGCCGCCATGCTCGCGCACCGGCCCGTGGGCGAGGCCGACGTCGTGACACCGGAGCACGCCATCCGCAACCTGCTCACCGACCTGCGTGACGACGAGCCGTACTCCGTCACGCACGGCTCGTTCCGCCCGTTCTACGTCGCCCGGCGCGACGCGATGGACGCCGCTCTGAACCGGATGGAGGCATCGTGACCGACCAGGAGCCGAACCTGCTGCGCCGGCTTCTCGACATCGAGGAGCTCAGGCGGCTCAAGGCGAGCTACTTCCGCAACCTGGACACGAAGAACTGGGACGGTTTCGCCGGGGTGTTCGCGTCCGACGCCGTCCTGGAGGTTCCGGAGGCCGAGATGGTCGTCAACGGCCGGGAGGCGATCGTGAGGTCGGTCAGCGAGGCGTTGGCCGGTACCCGGACGGTTCACCACGGCCACATGCCGGAGCTCGAGCTCACCGGGCCGGACACCGCCCGCGGCACCTGGGCGATGTTCGACTACGTCGAATGGCCCGCACCCGAGTCGGGTGGTCGGGTCGGCCTGCAGGGCTACGGGCACTATGTGGAGGAGTACGTCCGCGAGGACGGTCGGTGGCGGATCAACCGCTCGCGGCTGGAGCGCCTGCGGGTGGATTCGCTCGCCTCCGACGTGCCTGCCGTCGCCGGGTAGCGCCGGTCGCCGGTCGGCATGACTCCAGCCCATAGATCTAGATGTATCCATCCCCGGCCTCCCTTGATCGGGTGATGTGGCGGTTGGCGCGGTCAGGATGAAGATCGTTGGATCTGGTGGTGCGGTGTACGTGGGCGGGGTGCGGATGCGGGCGAGTGCCGACTTTGCTCGACACCACTCAAACATCTAGATAGATTGAGCCACTGGAGGTGCCCCGCCGTCGGCGGTGTGCTCGTCCACCCGCTCGGTCTTGCTCGCACCGACCCACGCGAGCGGTCCTTCCGGTTGGAGGTCCGGTGTCCCGACCCCGGGGCGGGGTCGGGACACCGCAGACGTTCCCGCCCCAGGAGGGGATTTCGTGATGGACTCGACGCTCGTCGAACGCAAGGACGGCCTGGTCACGGTGACGTTCAACCGCCCGGAGCGGAAGAACGCGCTCGACGCGGCCAGCTGGGCGGCCCTGGACCAGGTGCTCACGGAGGTCGCCGGCAACCCCGAGGATCGGGCCCTGCTCCTCACCGGGGCGGGCGGTAACTTCTCGTCCGGCGCCGACCTGACCGGCAGCGGTAGTGGTGCCAGTTCGAGCGGGCTCACAGGCCGCGGCCGGCAGGCCATCCTGCACGAGATGCGACATGTCGGCGAGCTCATCAACCGGTTACACCGGCTGCCGAAGCCGACGATCGCAGCGGTCGACGGGGTCGTCGTCGGGGTGTCGATGGGCCTTGCGCTCGCCTGCGACCTCATCGTCGCCAGCGACCGGGCGCGGTTCAGCTCCGTCTTCGTCCGGCGTGGCCTCGCCCTCGACGGCGGGACGTCCTGGAGCCTGCCGCGCCAGGTCGGCCTGCGCCGGGCGAAGCAGCTCGCCTTCCTCGGGGACTGGCTCGGCGCCGAGCAGGCCCTGGACTGGGGGCTCGTCAACGAGGTCGTGCCGGCCGAGGACCTGCACAAGACCGCGGCGGCTCTCGGCCAGCGGCTCGCGGGCGGCCCGACCACCGCGATCAGCCTGATCAAGCGGATGCTGGACGCCAGCGAGTCGCTGACCTTCGAGCAGGCGGTCGAGGAGGAGGCCCGGGCGCAGCACATCACCTACACCACCAAGGACATGCGAGAGGGCATCCAGGCGTTCATCGAACGCCGCGAGCCGAAGTTCACCGGCGAATGAGCGTTCGGCTGCTGGCGGCGGCGACGGCCGAGCAGGGGATGCTCGTCGACACCACCGTCCGTTTCATCGAGGACACGCTGCCGCTGACCGGTGTCCGCGCACTCGCCGAGAGCACCGAGCCGGTGGGTGCGGCCTACATCGCCGACGCGGCCTCCCTCGGCTGGTTCGGGATGCTGGTCGACGAGCGCCACGGCGGTGGCAGCGCGTCCGGTATCGGGCTTGTCGACGCGGCCGCCGTGGCCGCCGAGCGTGGCGCCACGCTGCAACCGGGTCCCTTCGTCGGGACGAACGTCGTCGCCCACGCACTGTCCGTCGCGGCGATCCTCCCCGCGGACCAGGCGTCCGGCGACGAGACGTCTGGCGACGAGACGTCCGGCGACCAGGCGTCCGGCGACGAGACGTTCGGGGACCGGGCGCCAGGGGAGGCCGGCCCGCACGCAGATCTGCTGGCGCGGCTCGTCGCCGGGCAGGTCGTCGCGACCTGGGTGGCCGGTGCGGTGGGCGGCCTGACGCCCGGCGCCGGCGAGGTCACCATCCGGCCTGCCGCCGCCGCGCCCGGCAGTGGCTCCGCTCTGGACGGCTATGTCCTGGATGGCGAGGTCCGCCACGTCCCCGACGCCCTCGGCTGCGACGTGCTGCTGGTCACCGGCAACGGCACGGACGGCCTGACACAGGTCCTCGTCGACACCACCGCACCGGGTGTCGAGATCCGCGCGCTGTCCGGCCTCGACATCACCCGGCGGATCTGCGCCGTTCGCCTGAGCGGTGTCCACGTTCCCGCCGGCGCGCTGGTCGGGACGCCCGGAACGGCCACCGAGGAACTGTTCGCCCGGCAGACACAGGTGGCCGCCGTGCTCGCCGCCGCCGAGTCGGTCGGCGCGATGCACCGGGACTTCGAGCTGGCCGTCGAGTACGCCCGGGCCCGGATCGCCTTCGGCCGCCCGATCGGCTCGTTTCAGGCGATCAAGCACCTGCTCGCGGACACCAGCCTGTCGCTGGAGATGGCCAAGGGCCTGGTGACCGCCGCCGCCGAGGCACTCGGCGGGGGTGCGCCCGACGGCGCCGAGCTCGCCCACGCCGCCAAGGCGTTCGTCGCGGAGCACAGCATCACCCTCACGCACGCGTGCTTCCAGGTCTTCGGCGGGATCGGCTACACCTGGGAGCACGACCACCACCTGTTCATGCGCCGGCTGGCGGCCGACGCGGTGACCTACGGATGCGCGCAGTGGCATCGGGCGCGGCTGGCCGAGCGGATCGGAGGAGTCGGCTGATGGGGGACACCGCCGTGAAGGGTGAGGAGCAGACCGCGGTGCCGGCCGAGGCTTCGAGCGAAACGCCCGGAACATCAGAAACGCCGACCCTCGACGAGTACCGGGCCAGGGCCCGGGCCTGGATCCGGGAGAACCTCAGGCCCGTTCCGGCCGCGGGGCCGGCCCCGGTGGGCATGCGCACGACGGAGACACCTCCGGAGGTCATCGCCGCCGGCCGCGCGCTGCAGCGAAAGCTGTTCGACGCGGGGTACGCCGGCATCACCTGGCCGCGGGAGTACGGCGGCCAGGGGCTGGGCGGGGAATACGAGCGGGCTTTCCTGGAGGAGGCGCGCGGCTACCAGATGCCGAATCTCGGCATCGCCGGGGGCACGACGTTCGGTGTCTGCGCGATGACGATGCTCGCGCACGCGTCACCGGATTTCCTGCGGCGTCACATTCCGCGGATCCTCACCGCCGAGGAGCTGTTCGTGCAGTTCTTCTCGGAACCGGAGGCGGGATCCGATCTCGCCGGCGTCCGGTCGCGGGCGGTCCGGGAGGGCGGTCGCTGGATCCTGAACGGCGCGAAGATCTGGAGCAGCGGCGCCTACTACGCCGACTGGGGCATGTGCCTGGCCCGCACCGACTGGGACGTCCCCAAGCATCGTGGCCTGACCTGGTTCGCGGTTCCGATCGGCGCCAAAGGCGTGACGGTCCGGCGGATCCGGCAGATCACCGGGGACGCCGAGTTCTGCGAGGAGTTCTTCGACAACGTCGAGCTGACCGACGACGACGTGATCGGCGACGTCAACGACGGCTGGACGGTCGCGCAGACCATGCTGATGTTCGAACGGGGCGGCGGGCTGAGCCACGGTGGCCCGGTACGCAAGGTCCCCCAGGGCATCGCGCCGGATCTGGTCGAGCTCGCCCGGTCCGTCGGCCGGATCGACGACCCGCAGGCCCGGGACCTGATCGTGCGGGCGCACGTCGACGATGTCGCCCGCCGTGCGCTGATGGCCCGGCTCGGTGGCCTCATGCGGGCCGAACCGGGCCGGGCCGCCCACCTCGCGTCGTACGCCAAGCTGGCCTCCGGTGTCCACGACCCCGTCCGGGCGAACCTCGCGATGGCGATCGGCGGCCCGGACGCGGTGGCCTGGGAGGAGAACGACGAGGCAGCCGGGCGCACCGCGATCGGCTTCCTCAACAGCCGCTTCATGTCGATCGCCGGCGGGACGAACGAGGTTCAGCGCAACGGCATCGGTGAGCGGGTGCTCGGTCTGCCCCGGGAGCCCTCGTTCGACAGCGGCAAGCCCTTCCGGGAGGTGCTGCGCGACGCCCGGAACTGGTCCGGCCGCGCGGGCTGAGCCGCGCGCCGGCCGTTCCCGCGACCGGCCGCTCCCGCCTGACCCGAGCCGCCCCGGCCTGACCCGAGCCGCCCCGGCCTTACCCGACCCGATCCGGCCTGACCCGCCCCGGCCCCGCGACGGAATTTCCGGCATTCCCCGCAGGCGCGGAATGGGTATCGCTCACCGAGCGGAAACCGAGCGACGGCCTTAGGGTCCGTGGACAGGGGGAGGGAGAACCGAGGTCCACGTTCTCCGGCTGTGTTCTCCGGCTGCCTTTCGCCGGGGATTTCCGCGCCGCGGATGACGGTCAGACGGGCCTGCGATCTCGGGAGTACCCCGTAGTCGTCGGTGCGGTCGTTGGGGAGCGATGTGTCAGGTCCAGTCCGGCCCAGAAGGCGGCCTCGCGGTGCCACGGTGAACGCGGTTCGCGGGGTTCTTTTCGTTGTCTCGCTGCTCGTGCCCACCGCTGTCTCGGTATGCGCGGCCGACGCCGCCGCCGGGCGACCGTTCGGTAGCGACCGGGTTGTCGTCGCCAGCGGAACCGTTGGATTCACGCTCGTCGTTGGTGGCGGTCCCGGCGGCGGCGACCACACCGGCGGGTACGGCGTCGGTGGTGGCGGATCCGGCGGTGCGGGATGGGGTGAGGGTGAGACCGGCGGCTCCGGCTCCGGCAACCATGGTCCGCAACCGGCCGGTCCCACCGGCGTCGGCGCGGCGGCCGGGTCAACGGGTCCCGGCGGCACGGCGGGCCCGGTCGGCGCGGCCGGTACGGAGGACAAGGCCGGTACGGAGGACAAGGCCGGTGCGGAGGACAAAGCTGGTGCGGCTGACAGGGGCGGCGCGCCGGCCGAACCGACGGGTCGGCTGCCGTTCACCGGCACGGTCCCGCTCCTGCTGGTGGCGGTGGGCGCGCTGCTGGCCGGCGGTCTCGGGATCATCTTGATCTCCTCGGCGGTGCCGAGGCCGGTCACACCTGCGGCCCGCCGCCGTGGTGGCGGCGCGCGGCTCCGAAGGCGCCCGCGACGGCGGTGATCCCTCCGGATCGTCGGGCAGCCGGGTTCGAAGAGCGGGAATCGCCCGCCGGCTGGCGGGCGATTCCCGCCGTCTCGCATCTTTCGTGATCGCGCGCGGCAGGCCAGCATCAGGGATGTCGGCCGAGCTGGAACCTGCGGGAGCGAGAATGGCTGTGAGCGATGTGGATACCGGTGACGTGCGGGTCGGTCCACCACCGCCGTTCGACGTCGAGCTGGCGGCTGCCCTCGAGATGTTCGGGGCGCTTCTGCCGCAGCCGATGACGCCGGCGGTGATCCGGGAGCTTCGCGAGCGGATGGCGGGCATCGTCGTCTCGGATGAGCAGCTCGCCCGCGGCGGCGCGTTCACCGTGGAGACGGTCTCGTTACCGGTCGGGCTCGGCGGTCAGGGTGGGTTCGAGCTGCCGCTGGTCGTGTGCCGGCCGACGTCGACCAGGACCCCGGCGGCGGCCGTCTACTTCATGCACGGCGGCGGGATGGTCATCGGTGACGCGCGCACCGGTGTCTCCGAGGCGCTCGAGTGGGCCGAGGAGCTGGGTCTGGTGGTCGTGTCGCCGGACTACCGGCTCGCGCCGGAGAACCCGCATCCGACCCCTGTCGACGACTGTTACGCCGGCCTGCTCTGGACGGCGGACCGGCTGGCCGAGTTCGGTGTCGCCCCGGGCCGAACCATCGTGGCGGGCACCAGCGCGGGCGGCGGCCTGGCCGCGGCCGTGGCGCTGATGGCCCGCGACCGCGGTGGCCCGGCCCTGGCCGGGCAGATGCTGCTGTGCCCGATGCTCGACGACCGCAACGACACCCCGTCGGCCTGGCAGATGGCCGGGCGTGGTGTCTGGGACCGGGCGTCGAACGAGACCGGCTGGACGGCACTGCTCGGCGATCAGCGCGGTGGCCCCGACGTCTCGCCGTACGCCGCCCCGGCCCGCGCCGGCGACCTCTCCGGCCTGCCGCCGGCCTTCATCGACGTCGGCTCGGCGGAGACCTTCCGGGACGAGGACGTCACCTACGCCAGCCGGATCTGGCAGGCGGGCGGCGCGGCCGAGCTGCATGTCTGGCCCGGCGGCTTCCACGGCTTCGACCTGATGGCACCGCAGGCTCCGGTATCGCAGGCCGCGAAGGCCGCCCGGACGAACTGGCTTCGCCGCCTTCTCGCGCCGTAGCGGTCGCGGCCCTCCCGGTCGGCACGGCACTATTGCCCGGTGAAGGATGCCCGGTGAAGGAGCTCGCCGGCCGGCTCTCGGCGCTGGACCCCGACGCCGGCGCGGCCTTACGGGCCGTCATCTACTTCGACCGGCTCGTCGAGGGCCGGGCCGGGCTCGAGGCCATCGTGCGGGGTGCGGCGCTGCTGACCGGTGTGCCGGCCCGTCTCGTCGACGTCGGCCGGGGCGTGCACGTCGAGGTCGACGTCGAGGGGCGCCGCCGAGCCGCCGCCACCGCGGCCGACGACACCTGGCCGGCAGTCGCGGTGGTGCCGGGTGGGCCGCCGACGCTGTGGCTGGAAAGACCAGGCCCCATCGGCCCGCTGGACGCGGTCGTGCTCGAGCGGGCGGCGGCCGCCTGCCGAGCGTGTTTCGACCGTACGGGCGCCCGGCCGTCGGTGACCGCCGACGACGGGACCACCCGGGCCTCGATCGAGGTTCTCCTGGACGCGGCGGCGTCGTCACGGACTCGGCGGACGGTGGCGGCCCAGCTCGGCCTCGACCCGGCGGGCCTCGCCCGCGCGCTCGCGCTGTCGGACGGCACCGCGCTGGTGGAGGCTGTGCCGGCGGGGCCCGGCCGGGAACCCGTCCCCGCCCGGGAACCCGTCGCCGCCGGCCAGCGGGTCGTCCCCGCACAGGTCGCGGATCGGCGGACGGGCGTCGGACCAGCCGTGCCGGTGCTGGAGCTCCCGTCGTCCTGGCAGGCCGCCCGCACGGCGCTGCGTTTCACTGCCGGCGGCACCGCGATGGACCCGGGACCGCGGGTGGTGCACGCGGACCAGCTCGGCGGTCTGGCCGTGCTGGCCGCGGCGGTCGGCCCGGCCACGCCGCCCGACCCCGACGTCCAGGCCCTGAACCGGGCTGCCGCCGCGGCCCCCTGGATGCTCGCCACCCTGGAGGCCGTCACCACCAGCCCGAGTCTTCGCGCGGCGGCCGTGGGGCTCACCGTGCACCATTCGACCCTGCAGGAACGTCTCCACCAGGCGGAGCAGGTTCTCGGCTGGTCCGTCCACGACCCGAACGGCCGCCTGCGCCTGCATCTCGCGTTCGCGCTGCGGAGGCTGCACCGCAGCCACATAACCGGCGCGGGATGACCGTCGTGGTGCTGACCGTCGTGGTGCGGCGGGCTGACCTACGCGGTTCCGGCCGCGGCCACCGGTGAATCAGGTCAGGATTCGCCGTTTCCCCTGCTCGAACTCCGCTTCGCTGATGTCGCCCTGCCGGCGGAGATCGGCCAGCTTCGCAAGCTCGTCAGCGGTCCCCTGGGTGGCCCGCACCGCGGAAGGGCCGAACCCCTGCTGCAGGGAGTCGCGCCGTTGAGCTTCCTGGTAGGTGCGCTCACCCATCTCCTGGCCGTAGATGATCGTGTAGGTGAAGACACCCAGCAGCGGAAGCAGGATCACGGCGGCGAGCCAGCCGGTCTTGCCCCAGCCGGACAGGTCGCGCCGGCGGAAGATATCCGCGATCACAAAAACCAGGACACAGATCCACAGTGCGAAGGCGAAGAACCAGAGCATCGTCCAGAAGACGTTGAGAAGTGGATAGTCCATGAACGGTTCCTCCTCCGGCTCGCGGACGGCCACCGCAATGTGAAGGCCTGGTCCGGTAGGTACCCTGCCAGCCCGAAGGTCCAACAGCTCCGATGACCGCAAGGTGGTTCGGTGGCCTTTGGCCGAGCATTCACCCGGCCGAGACGGGTCCCCTCGACCGGGGGGCTGGTTCTCGTCGGCGGCGAACCGGTTGGCGCCTAGGTGGCAGTGTCCGTCCACTGCCGATCGGCGTAGTGGCCGGCGGCACATAGCGTTTGGCTGCCGAAGGCGTCCGCGGCGGGCCCGCCAGCACGAGGGCCCGGTGCCACCCGGGACGTCGCCGACCGGCCCGGAAACGCTCACCTGACGAAGGGGACCGATGTCATCCGAGCTGTGGCTTCTGGGCGGGACGCGCGCGCGGCGACCACGCGACCTCTCCCGCCGGTGACCCGGACGGGGCACACGACTGAGCCTTCTCCATCGTCGATTCGGACCGGCGGCATCCCTGGCCGTGCACCGTGCGATGGACAAGGCCCACTGAACCACGACGGGTGACACAGATGGCCACAGACCTCCCTGCCCACACCGAGCCCACCGAGGCTGCGGAGCCCACCGAGGCTGCGGAGGCCGCCGGCTCCGGTGCTGCCGTGCGGTGCGCGCGTCCGCAGCCCGTCGGTGTGTTTCCGCTGCCCGCGGGCTTCCTGCTCATCCCCGGCGGGGACGAGACGGCCGCCGTTCGGCGGTCCCTGGCGGCCGGGATGCTGCCGACGGCGTGGCCGCCGCAGCTCGCGGCGATCGAGCTCGCCTACCGGGGGGACCTCGCCGGCGCCGTCGCGCTGCTGACCGGCGACGACCCGGTCACCCGCTACAACCGGTTCGTCCTGAGCCCGACCGGTTCCGCGGCGCCGGCAGGGGCGGAGACGGCGGCGGCCACCGCGACGGACGACCCGCTCTCGCTGCGCACGGCGCTCGGTGACGAGCTGGGCATCCTGGTGGATGTCGTCCGCTTCGCCGGCGGTCAGCGGTCCGTGCCGCCGATTCTCACCGGCGAGTCCGAGGAGATCGCCGCGCTGGTGTGGTCCGCGCACGCCGCGCACGCGACAGCCGCCGGCCGGATCGGTGATGCGGCCCGGATGCTCGGCCGCGCGATCGCGGCGGCACACAAGGCGGCCCCCGGGCTCGCCGCCCAGCTGATGGCGACCACCGCCGGGCTGCGCCGCGACGTCGAGGGACCGACCAGCGAGGTCATCGCCGACCTGACGGCCGCGCTCAACACGCTGGAGCCCACTGACCTGGTCGCCGTCCGGGCCGAGCTGCACCTGACGCTGGGCTCCGTCCACCATGAGCTGGCCGGCGCCGGCCAGACCGGCGACGACCAGGTGGGAGAGGATCTGGCCGGTCTGCGTACCGCCGCCGAGCACTACCTCGCCGCGCTGCGGCTGATCACCATCGACACCGCGCCGGAGCTGTTCGCCTCGGCCCAGGTCAGCCTGGCTGCCGCCTACCTGGCGATGCCGATGAACTCGGCCTCCGACCAGCTTCGCATCGGGGTGGCGATGCAGGGCCTGCGGACCGCCCTCACCGTGTACACGCGGAAGACCCATCCCCAGCAGTGGGCCAGCACCCAGCTCAACCTGGCGAACGCGCTGGTGCATGCCCCGTCCTCGCACCGGCGGGACAATCTCGTCGAGGCGGTCGGCCGCTACCAGGAGGTCATCGCCAACAAGGTGGGCCTCGCCGACCCGCCCGCCTATGCCCGGGTGCTCACCAGCCAGGGCAACGCGCTCGCTCGTCTGGGCGCGTTCCCGCAGGCCACGGCGTTGCTTCACGAGGCCCGCACGATCTTTGAGAACAGCGGTGACGACGAGTCCGCGGCCACGGTCCGCCACCTGCTGGACGAGATCGCCCGCCACCGCGCGCTGATCAGCTCGACAGCCGGATCTTGACGTCTCACCCCTCGCCCGACGACGGCGCGACCACAACGTTCGCGGACGGCGGGGCGGCGCAGGCTGGCGGCAGCGCGGGCCGGGTTCGGTGGCGGGTGACCGCCGAAGGTGTCGTGCAGGGAGTCGGGTTCCGGCCCCATGTCTACCGGCTCGCGGTTGGACTGGGGCTGGCGGGCTTCGTCCGCAACGACGCGGGTGCGGTCGTCGTCGAGGTGGAGGGGGCGGCCCGCGCCGTCGCCGAGTTCCGGCGGCGGCTCACCGCCCCGTCCCCACCGCTTGCGCGGGTGCAGCGGATCACCGTCACCGAGATCGCGCGCGCCGGGAACGCGGACGCGGCCCTGAACGCGAACCATGCGGACGCGAACGGTGCGGACGCGAACGGTGCGGACGCGGGCGGTGCGGACGCGGGCGGTGTGAACCTGGGCGGTGCGCGCGCTGCCGGGGCGGCCGCGGCCGCGGGCTTCCGCATCCTCGCCAGCGCACCGGCACCCGGCCCGCGCACAATGGTCCCGCCGGACACGGCCGTGTGTGACGACTGCCTGCGCGAGCTGGCCGACCCCGCGGACCGCCGCCACCGGCACCCGTTCATCACCTGCACGAACTGCGGTCCCCGCTTCACGATCATCGAGAGCCTGCCGTATGACCGCGCGGCGACCACGATGGCCCGGTTCCCGATGTGTCCCGAGTGCGCGCGTGAGTACGGCGACCCGGCGGACCGGCGGTTCCACGCCGAACCCATCTGCTGCCCGTCCTGCGGGCCGACGCTGTGGTTCGAACGAGCCACCGACCCGGGCACGAGCCGGGCCGACCACGACCGCGACCACGACCGCGACGGCGAGCGCGGCGGTGACGGCGAGCGCGACGGCGACGGCGACCGTGATGGCGAGCGCAGCGGCAGCGGCAGCGGCGGCGGCGGCGAGGGCGACCGAGCCTGCGGCCCAGAGGCCGCGTCCGCGCGGCGGCGGYCGGATGTCGCGGATGTCGCGGATGTCGCGCTCGCGGCGGCGCAGCGAGCGCTGGTGGCGGGTGAGATCGTGGCGGTCAAGGGCGTCGGCGGCTATCACCTCGCCTGCGACGCAGGTGCCAGCGACGCCGTCGCGCTGCTGCGCGCACGTAAGGGACGTCCGGACAAGCCCCTGGCGGTCATGGTGGCGGACCTGGCGAGCGCCGCCAGGCTCGCCGACCTGTCCGCGGCCGAGCGGGAGCTGCTGGCCTCGCCCGCCGCGCCGATCGTCCTCGCCCGACGGAAGGCCACCGCGCCCCTCTCGGAGCTGGTGGCACCCGGTAGCCCGCTCATCGGACTGCTCCTAGCGTACACGCCGCTGCATCATCTTCTGTTCACCCCGGTGCCCGGTGTGGACGCGGATCCACCCCAGGCGCTGGTGATGACCAGCGGCAACCGCTCCGGCGAGCCGATCTGCATCGCGGACGACGAGGYCCGCGCCCGGCTGCGTGGCATCGCGGACGCCTTCCTGGCCCATGACCGGCCGATCATCGCGCCGTGCGACGACTCGGTCGAGCGATTCGACGGCGAACGGGTGCTGCCGGTGCGCCGTTCCCGTGGCTACGCCCCGCAGGCGGTCGACCTCGGACGTCCCGTCGGCTCCGTGCTGGCGGTGGGCGGCGACGGAAAGGCCACGGTGTGTCTCACCACCGGACGGCACGCGGTCGTCTCGCAGCACCTCGGGGACATCGCCGGGCTCGACGCGCTGCGCACGTTCGAGGATTCCTGCGCCCGGATGACGCGGCTGTACGACGTCGCGCCGGCCACGCTCGCCGCCGACCGCCATCCCGGCTATCTCACCCGGGCCTGGGCGATCCGGCGACCCAACGGTGCCAGCCGAAGCCACGATGTCGGGCACCATCACGCGCACGTCGCCGCGCTGCTCGCCGAGCACGGCCGGCTCGGACGTCCCGGTGCTCCCGGCACGCCTGGTGCTTCCGGCGGGTCCGGTGCTCCCGGCGGGGCCGGCGATCCGGTTGCCGGACCGGTCCTCGGGATGGCGTTCGACGGCACCGGGTTCGGGCCCGACGGGACCATCTGGGGCGGTGAGGCGCTGCTGGTCGGGGCCGATCTCACCAGCGTCGAACGGTTCGCGTACCTGCGGCCGGTGCCGCTGCCGGGCGGCGACGCGGCTGCCCGCGAGCCGTACCGCTGCGCCCTCGCGCATCTCGCGGCCGCCGGGCTGCCCTGGTCCGACGATCTTCCGCCGGTGCGGGCCGTGCCTCCGGCCGCGTTGGCGGTGCTGCGGACGATCCTGGACCGCGGCGTGTCCTGCGTGCCGTGCAGCAGCATGGGCCGGCTGTTCGACGCGGTGGCCGCGCTGCTCGGTGTGCGTCAGCGCAGCACCTTCGAGGCGCAGGCCGCCACCGAGCTGGAAGCCGCGGCCGATCTGGCAGACGTCGAGGGGCTGGCAGACGTCGAGGGGCTGGCGTCTGCGCTCACGTTCGGGTTCGACCGCTGGCCCGGCGGGGGTGTGCTCGACCCCGCGCCGCTGATCTCCGGCCTGGTCGAGGGGATCCGCGCCGGGGTCGCGGTGCCGGTGCTGGCGCAGGCGTTCCACCTGGCCGTCGCCGAGGCGGTGGTGACGGTCGCCCGTGCGGCGCGTGACCTGCGCGGCGTCGGCGCGGTCGGGCTGACCGGCGGCGTGTTCGCGAACGTCGTCCTGGTGCGGGCCTGCCGCTCCCGGCTGGTCGCGGCCGGCTTCGAGGTGCTGACCCACCGAATCGTTCCACCCGGCGATGGCGGGCTCGCGCTCGGGCAGGCCGCGATCGCGGCCCTCGCCGGCCCATCCGACCGTCACGATCGAGATGATGAGGGCGAACGCCGATGAGGTATCTGCGGGAGTTCCGTGATCCCGTGCTCGCGGCCCGGCTCGTGGACGCGATCGCCACGGTCGCCACCCGCCGGTGGACGATCATGGAAGTCTGCGGTGGCCAGACCCACTCGATCATCCGTAACGGCCTCGACCAGCTGCTCGCCGAGCAGGTCGAGTTCGTCCACGGGCCGGGCTGCCCGGTGTGCGTCACTCCGCTGGAGACGATCGACCGGGCGCTGGCGATCGCCGCCCGTCCCGAGGTGATCCTCTGCTCGTTCGGCGACATGCTGCGGGTTCCCGGCAGTGACACGGATCTGTTCAGCGTCCGTGCGCGCGGCGGTGACGTCCGGGTGGTCTACTCACCGCTGGACGCCGTCCGCCTCGCCGAGGAGAACCCGCGCCGGCAGGTCGTGTTCCTCGGCATCGGCTTCGAGACGACCGCCCCGGCCAACGCCATGGCGGTGGTGGCGGCCCGGGCCCGCGGCCTGCGCAACTTCTCGATGCTCGTCAGCCACGTGCTGGTGCCGCCGGCGATGGCCGCGGTGCTCGCGGCGCCGGAGAACCGGGTACGCGCCTTCCTCGCCGCCGGGCACGTGTGCGCGGTCATGGGGACGTCCCAGTACGAGCCGCTGGTTTCGTCGCACCGGGTGCCGATCGTGGTCACCGGCTTCGAGCCGCTGGACCTGCTCGACGGGGTCCGCACCGCCGTCGAGCAGCTTGAGGCGGGCCGCGCCGAGCTGGCCAACGCCTACTCCCGGGCGGTGTGCGCCGACGGCAACGTGGTGGCCCGGCGCACCCTCGACCGGACGTTCACCGTGTGCGACCGGGCCTGGCGTGGCATCGGGGTCATCCCCGGTTCGGGCTGGCGGCTCGCGGACGAGTACGCCGAGTTCGACGCCGAGATCCGGTTCGACGTCACGGGCCTCACCGCCGAGGAGTCGTCCGAGTGCCACAGCGGTGACGTGCTGCGCGGCATGATCAAACCCCCGCAGTGCCCGGCGTTCGGCGGCCGGTGCACTCCGCGTACCCCGCTGGGAGCGACGATGGTGTCCACCGAGGGCGCGTGTGCCGCCTACTTCCAGTTCCGCAGGCTCGGTGCCGACCATGGCTGACACGGGCTCGGCTGGCACCAGCGCGGCTGGCACCAGCGCGGCTGACGCCGGCGCGGTGGATCCGTCCCGCTGGGTGTGCCCGCGCCCGCTGCGGGATCACAGCGCGGTGATGCTGGGGCACGGTGGCGGGGGCATCCTGTCCGGCGAGCTGATCGAGCACCTGTTCCTGCCCGCGTTCGGTGCGTCACCGGACCAGCCGATGGCCGATGCGGCGGTGCTGGAGGTGGGCGGCATCCGGCTCGCCTTCTCGACCGACTCGTATGTGGTCCGCCCGTTGTTCTTTCCGGGGGGCAGCATCGGCGAGCTGGCCGTTCACGGCACCATCAACGATCTCGCGTGCAGCGGTGCCGCCCCGATCGCGCTGTCCGCCGGCTTCATCCTGGAGGAGGGCCTGGAGCTGGGCGTTCTCGGCCGGGTGGCGCAGGCGATGGGGCAGGCCGCGGCCCGGGCGGGGGTGCGGCTGGTCACCGGCGACACCAAGGTCGTCGAGCGCGGGCTGGCGGACGGCCTCTACGTGAACACGAGTGGCATCGGTGTTGTCCCTCCGGGTGTCGACATCCGGCCGGAGCGGGCCCGGCCCGGTGACCGGGTGATCATCTCGGGGCCCGTCGGGGAGCACGGAGTGGCGGTGCTGAGCGTCCGCGAGAACCTGGAGTTCGGCGGGGACGTCCGGTCGGACACCGCCGCCCTGCACGGGCTGGTCGCGGCGATGCTGGCGGTGGCGCCGGCCGGGGTGCACGCGCTGCGCGACCCGACCCGGGGCGGCCTCGCCACCAGCCTGTGCGAGATCGCCGCCGCCTCCGGCACCGGCGTCGAGCTCACCGAGGGCTCCGTGCCGGTCCCGCCGGTGGTCGAGGCGGCCTGCGCGTTCCTCGGCCTCGACCCGCTGCACGTCGCCAACGAAGGCAAGATCGTCGCTTTCGTCGCACCCGAGGACGCCGACGCCGTGCTGGCGGCGATGCGAACGCATCCGGCCGGGAGTGACGCGACGATCATCGGCACCGTGACCGCCGAGCATCCCGGGATGGTCGTCGGGCGCACCGCCTTCGGGACGACCCGCATCGTCGACCGCCCGCTCGGCGAGCAGCTGCCCCGCATCTGCTGATCGGCGGTCGCCGGGTGGCCGTCGCCCGATGGCGGTCGCCGTCCGTGGCGGTGGCCGCCACCGGCGGTGGCCGCCACCCGGCGGGCGGGCGACGGACGGGTCAGGCGGCGGGGGCGGTGAGGGCCGCGCAGGACCAGGTGAACCCGGCTCCGGTGCTGAGTACCAGCGCGGTCTCGCCGGGGGCCAGGATCTTGCTCTCCAGCAGGTCGGCGATCCCCGCGGTGAGGTCGCCGGCGCCCAGATGCCCCGTCTCACGGCCGAAGTCGATCGGTTCGGCGCCGGTGACATCCGCGACGATCGGGACGAACACAGACTGCAGCGGCGCCCGGTGCACGCGCGGCAGGACCACACAGCGCGGGCGCGTTCCGCGGGGGAGCTCGGCCTCGGCCACGGCCAGCCGCAGCAGCGTCTCCACCCGTTCCCGCTCGGCGGCCCGGTACCCGGAGCTGCCGTGGCGGCGCAGATAGGCCCGCTTCGTCCGGCGCGTGTCGACGGTGGGAGCGTTCGCGCGGGCCGCCGGGGAGAAGGTGTCGTTGCCCCGGTGCATGCCTTCCAGGCTCGGCGCGGAGACGGAGCTCATCGAGGTCAGGTGAAGCTGGGCTCCGCTGCCGGCTCCGCCGCCGAGGACTGCACCGCCGGTGGAGCCGCCGGTGGAGCCCGCGAGGTCGGCCCGGCTGACCAGGACGGCACTCGCGCCGTCCCCGTAGGCGACGCCGAAGTCACTGTTCCACCGGTCGAACCCGGGCGGGCAGAAGCGGTCCGCGGTGGTGACCAGCACCCGGGCCGTGGACGGATCGGCGAGCAGGTGCGTCGCGGCGGTCTGCAACGCGGCCGCGCCGCCGTTGCACATCTGCTGGATGCCGATCGGCTGTGCGGCCTGGGCGCCGAGCTGGTCGGCGATGTAGTGGGCTGGCGACCAGAAGTCGTGCCCCTGGTAGTAGCTCCAGGCGTGCAGGACGAGGTCCAGCTCCGCTCCGTCCCAGCCGGCCCGTTCCAGCGCCGTGCTCGCCGCCAGCACCGCCATCTCCGGAGCGGAGGGGCCGTCCGACACGGTCAGCGATGTGTAGCCGGGGTCGTCCGCGGAGTCGTCGGATTCGGCTGGAGCCTCGCTTCGAGGCGGGAGCCAGGCGGCGGCGGCACTGATGACGACAGCATCTGTCCTCACCCGGACGTGCTCCCTCCCACGAGTCAAGGGGCCCGGAGACATACCCGACGTGCTCGAGGGAGCTCGACGGCTGCCTACAAAGAATATGCGGATCTGTGGTGCGAGGCTCCAGTTATCCCGCGGAGGGCCCGCCGGGCGTGGCGGCGGCACCGACGATGAGTTTCGGGAGTCAGCGTGGTCCAATCCCACATGCACGCACCCGACGCGACCAACCTCGCCGACCTCTACGACCTGCCGCCGGTGGACTGGGCGTTCATCCAGGCGCGCCTCGAGGGCGGGCTCACCCAGGCCCCGGGCTCCGGTGGGCCCGGCCGGCACACCTGCTGGCTGACGACGCTCAACGCGGACGGCTCGCCACATGTCACCGGCATCGGGGCCCTGTATGTGGAAGGGGGCCTCTGGTTCGAGACCGGCGAGCGCACTCGCAAGGCGCGCAACGTCGCCCGCGATCCGCGCTGTGCGCTGAGCCTGGCCACGGCCGAGTTCGATCTCGTGGTCGAGGGGCGGGCCAGCCAGGTCACCGATCCGTCGGTCGTCGCGGCACTGGCTGCCCGCTGGGCGGGGGAGGGCTGGCCGGTGTCGGTGGACGAGTCCGGCCGGGCCCTGACCGCCGAGTTCAGCGCGCCATCCGCCGGCCCGCCGCCCTGGTTCGTCTACCGGATCGATCTGACCGCGGCGACGGCCGTGCGGACTGTCGATCCCGGCGGCGCCACCCGGTGGCGTTTCTGAGCCCGCCGGGTGTCAGCGCGTCGGCAGCGCCTCGATGCGTGCCGTGCTCGCGGTCGGGGACGCGGGGCTCAGGTAGGGACCGTGCACGGCACGCACGTAGTACTCGAACGTGTGCGCCGGATCCGGCAGGACGAACTTCCAGCTGTCGGCGGGCAGCGGCAGGTCGGATGGGGCGAACTCCCGGCCGAGGGTGGCATCCCGTGAGTACAGGACGTAGCCGCCGGCGCCGAACGAATGCGACCAGCGCACCGTCACGATGCCGCCCGCCTTGACCGCGGTGATCGACTGCGGGGCCGACGGCATGGTCTCCGGGACGGTCTGCGGTATCGGCGTGCGGTAGGGCGGGAGGCCGAACGCGGTGGCCAGCGCGTCGGCGAACGCCCTGGCCACCCGGAACTCGCCCACGCCGCCCGGATGGACGCCGTCATACGTGTCGGTCGCCGCCTGGTAGGCGGCCCCCAGGCCGGCGAGCGCCACCGGGGACGAGGCCGTGCCCCAGCTCGGGAGCTCCCGGGCCAGCAGCGCGTTGTACTCGGAGATCCTGGCGTCGAGGTCGGGTGACATGCCCGGCAGCGGCGTGGGATGGATGACGTCCGCCAGCACCACCTTGATCGACGGCCTGGCCGCGCGCGCTCTCGTGAGGAGAGTGTGCAGATCCGCGACGAGGCCGGCGGGCGTGTTGAGCGCATACGCCAGATCGTTGTAACCGAGCTCGACGAGCAGGATGTCCGGCTGGTACCGGGCGACGTCGCCGGCGATGGTCTGTTTGGCCTCCAGCGCGGTCCAGCCCCACTCGGCGTTGTTCTCCGTGGGAAAGTCGATGCCCGCCCGGTAGGCCCCGTCATGGGAGATCGGCGCGTCGACCTTCGGATACTCGTCCGGCTGGGCGGGCGGGATGACATAGGTGCCCGTCCAGGGGCCGACGAACCGTGCGTTCACACCGCCGGAGCGAAAGTGCTCCCACAGGCGATAGCGCCAGGTGAAGTCGCCCTCCCGGCCCTGACTGATCGAGTCACCGGTGACCATCACCCGCAGGGGTCCGTCCTGCCTGTTCTTCCCGTCGCGCCCGGCCAGGTTGGTGCGGCGGGTTGGTTCCGGTCCGGCCGGAGCGGCTTCGGCTGGCCAGACCAGGGCCGCGACGGCCCCCGCGCAGGCGGCGGTCGCGACGAGTGCGGTCAGGGCCAGTGCCAGCGCGACCACGGCCCACGTGGACCGCCTCTTCTTCCTCGAATGATTCGGCAAGATGGCGTCGATATTCCTGGTCGGTGCCCGGATGTGGGCAGGCTGGACCGGTGGAGGATTCCGAGGAATCCGGTTAACCGAGGTCGCGGGCTTGGGAGCCGTCATTACCCGCGCAGGCGACGAGCCAGGGTTTCCCCGGGTAATCATTCGGAGGGCTGGCCGAAGGCCGCCGTCTCCAGCTGGACAAGATCTTCCGGGAAGATAGCTGCGAACGATGCGGATGCGCAAGCCGGTGTTGTCCTCTCGGGACAAGGTATTTGTTCCCGGCGTTCGCGACGCATGCACATCGGGTCGCGGAAGAAAATACTGAGCGTAGCGTCCGTGTCTATCGGGCTGAGCTCCGCATGGTCCTGCGGCAGGGCCCTGACGACGGCTTGTTGCTCTTTTGTTGAATGCCTGGCAAGGCGCGGGCCGGTGGGGATTCTAACGGCGTGTGATTGTGCTGCTTTCGGTTCCTCGCCGCGGGTGACAGGTTCCTGTGGCGGTTGTCACATCGATGTGTCGGTGCTTCGGGCGACCGGCCCGTGCGCGGGCCGGTCGCGGGCCGATGCTCCGGCCGTCGGCCGCGATCACAGCGTGCAGGTCGGCGGGGCCTGGCCCTGCGCGGCGGGGCTTTCGGGAGCGGGTGCGGGTGCGGGCGCGGTCGCGGTGGCTGGCGCCGTGCCGGTGGTCGTGCCTGTCACGGTGGGGGTGACCACGCCGGTGTACTCGGAGCCCAGGATCAGGTGGATCCCGGTGATGGTCGGGTCGGCGCGGGTGATCGAGCCGGGTACGGCCGCCTGCACGGTCCAGGCGGCCTCCTGTCGGCCGGGGCCGTACAGCACGCGGGGTGCCGTGTACTTCTTCGAGTCGGCGTTTCCCGCACTGGTCGCGTGGAAGCCCTGGCCCGTGAGCGCGGTCGTCGCCTTCGCCGCGAGGCCGGACGTGGTCGAACCGTTGTAGACCGAGACGGTGACCTGGTCCGCCGGGACCGTCACGGGCCCGGGTGTCGCTCCCGGGTCGGGCGTGCCGGCCGCACCGGGAGCGGCCGTGCCGTCGAGGTCGACGTCCTCGACGTGCCCGCCCAACGGTACGACGATCTTCGCGAGGTCGACCGGATCGTAGAGCTGGACCGACCCATACGGAGGCAGTGTCCCGTCCTCGGGGTTCCCGCCGTCGGCGAGGCCGGGGGAGCGCGTGGGCAACGTCGTCACGTTCATCCCGCCCACCATGCCCTTCATGGACAGTGCCAGGTCCAGGAGCTCGTCGAGACTGGTGTCGTCGTCGAGGGTCACCGCCCCGGTCGCCGCCCGCAGCAGCGCGGACGACTTGAGCGGGTTGGTGAGGACGTCACCGCTCATGGCCTTGTGGAACACGGCGCCGAGGAACTGCTGTTGACGCTGGATCCGGGCGATGTCGCCGTCACGAAAACCGTGCCGTTGGCGGACGAACGCGAGTGCCTGATCGCCGTTGACATGCACCGTGCCCGGACCACCAACCCAGCCGCTCATCGAGTCCTTGGTGTTGGTGCTCGTCCGCCAGCGGCCGTTGTCGTCCTTGAAACGGTCCACGAAATCCGAGGGCTTCACGCAGACGTCGACGCCTCCGATCGCGTCGGTGATCTTCTTGAAGCCGGCGAGGTCGACCGCCACATAGTGGTCGACCTGCATGCCGGTGAGGCTCTGGATCATGTTCACGAGCAGCTGGGGGCCGCCGTCGTGCAGTGCCGAGTTGAACTTTCCCTTGTGCTGCCGATGTTTTTTGCCGGCATTATCGGTGTACGCGGGGATGTCGACGAGGGTGTCGCGTGGAAAGGAGATCATCGTGGTGGCGCCGTCGGCGGCGACATGCATCAGAATGGTGGTGTCCGAATGCTGGCCGGGCTCGTCACCGTATTCGCCGTTGGTGCCTGCTCGGCTGTCGTTGCCGACGAGCAGGTAGTTGGCCACGTCATGCTTCGCGGACTTGTCGTCACCGCCCAGGTCGAGCCCGAGGCGCGTGACGTTGCGGTCCGAATAGGTGGCGACGGACCAGCCGCCCACGCTGAACAGCAGCACGGTCGCGGAGCACAGGGCAAGCACCGACAGACCGAGGTGCCCGGCGAGCCCACGCCCACCCTGCGACCGCCCGAGCCCGCCACCCTCGTGCAGGCCCAGGTGCGAGGGAAGTCGCGTCCCGCCTGGCATGGTGTGCCCCCCGATATTGCACCATGTGCCCTGATAATGCATGCGCCTGAATAGTGATGATGGCAGCGTAATGTGCCAGATCGGCAGGGTAGCTGCGGGGTCCGGAACCAGACTGAGTGGCCTGGAGGCCGTGCCACTCGACGGCCCTCAGCACCCGATCTCGGCACGCGCTCTCAGCGTGGAACCCGGCGCGGAGCCTCAGCGTGAAGTCTCAGCGTGGAGCCGGCGTCACATCCGGGTCGAGGGCCGGCACGGTGCCCACCGGAGTGAGGCCGGCCGTGGCGGGGGAGCGTCGCGTGCTCAGGAGCACGGTGGCGGCGGCGAGCACGGCGAACGCGGCGGCGATCAGGTAGCTGACGGCGAAGGGGCCCGGTTCCAGCGTGTCCGCGACCACGGCGGAGAGCAGGCTGGTGCCGACGACACCGCCGATCTGGCCCGCGGTCTGCTGTAGCGAGGTGACCAGCCCGAAGCTTCCGTCGGCGACGGCGTTGCTGGCGATGACGATCAGTGGCGGCTGCGCGTGCCCGAAAGCCAGACCGCTCACGATCAGCCCCACGATGACCAGCCACAGCAGGTCCGCCCGGGCGCCGAAGGCCAGGATGAGCAGCGCGACGACGTACACACAGCTGGCGAGAGCGGCCAGCAGCCGGGGCCCGAACTTCGTTCCGAGCCAGCTCGCGGACGGAGCGGCAAGCGCGATCGACAGGGTGCGGCACATCGTCACGACCGAGGTGAGCGACACCGACAGCCCGAAGACGCCCTGCAGCAGCAGCGGCGTCACCAGGAAGTTCCCCAGGTGCGCGGCGCAGAGCAGGAACGACGTCCCTCCGGCGGCACGGACGTCCCGGGCCGCCAGCAGCTCCAGCGGGACGACCGGCTCGGCGCTGCGTCGCTCGACCACGACAAGCAGCCAGAACAGTCCGGGTGCCGCGGCCAGCAGCACGCAGACGATCGGCTTCGGCCCCCACGCCGCCGCGCGGTTCACCCCGAAGGTGAGCGTGAACACCGCCAGAGCGAGGACCGCGGCACCCGCCTTGTCCAGCGCGGCCCGGCTCTCGCCGTGATCCCGGGGCAGCACCCGGACGGCGGCGACCAGCGGAACGATCGCGATGCCGGCCTGCAGGAAGAACACCGCACGCCAACCGATCGAATCGATGATCACACCGCCGACGGCGAGGCCGGTGACCGACGCGCCGGAGAGCACCCCGGAGGCCCACGCGGACGGCCGCACCCGTTCCTGCGGCGGGAAGACGTTGAACAGCATCGCGAACGACGCCGGAATCGTCGCCGACCCGGCGAGCTGCGCCAGGATCCGGAACGTGATCAGGGACGTCGCGTCCCACGCCAGCGCGGTGGCGGCGGAGAAGACGACGGCGAACGCCGTGCCGGTGAGGAAGGTGCGGCGATGCCCGCGGATGTCGCCGATCCGGCCGAGAATCGGCATCGCCACCGCCAGGGCGAACAACGCGCCTGTCACCGACCAGGAGATCACCCCGACGCTGGAGCCGAGGTCCTCGGCGACGGTGCGCAGGGAGACGGTGAGCAGTGTCGCGGTGAACGTCGTCGCGAACATCGCGGTGAGGCAGGTCAGCAGCACTCGCCGGCGTGCCGCCGGATCGCCCACGCTCGGCATCAGTGGCTCCTCCCCCGCGCGGGCGCGGGAGGCACCGCCTTTGAAATCCTGTGCCCTGGTTGTGCCCACAGGCAAGCGATGCCGCCTACTGATCGTCAACGGCGGTGCCGGGATCAGTGCCGGGAGCTGCGACAGGAGCGTCCGTGGCAGTGGCCGGACCGCCGGCCGCGAAGAGCGGTCGCACCTTCGGCTGGCACGGCCTGATTCGCTCGGATTCCCTCTGGGCCAGGGTGGCGGATGAACCCGCGTCGGTGGATTCTGTCGCCTCCGTGACAGATCAAACGAGGCGCGCGAAGAGCCATGGTCGAATGACAGGTGCTGTCCAGACCACGTGTGGCCGCCGGGCTTGCTGTTGCTTTCCTGGTGGGCGCGGTGGCGTGTGATGCCGCACCGGCGCCGCTGGCGACCTGTGAGCTGCTGACACCGGAGGAAGTCACTCGCGCGGTCGGCGTGGAGTTCACCGAAGGCCAGCCCTTCCCCAGCGAGGGCGCCCCGGAGGTCATCGGCTGCCCGTATGGTTCAGCCAGGGGCTGGGTGCAGGTCTGGGCCACCCGAGACAATGCCGGCCAGAAATACCAGAGAATGCGCGATCACCCGAAGCTCCAGCCGGCAGAGGATGTTTCCGGGGGCGGTTACAAGGCATTCACCTACACCAGCGGCGGGAACATCCAGGACTTCTACGCGGTCAAGGGAGGGGTGTACCTCTATGTGACCGTCGGCGCCGGAGCGAAGCCGGGAACGGCGCGCGCACTGGGGGAGATCGCGGTCACCCGGCTGCCCTGAGCGGGCGTCACCGGCCCTGGTCTGCCCTGGTCCGAGCTGGTCTGGCGGAGGGCGCGCCGCTGTGCCTGAATAGCATCGTCAGGGTGAACGTGCGCCGCATCGAGGCTGCCGACGCCGAGCGGCTGCGCGAGGTGCGACTCGCGGCGCTCGCCGACGCACCCGACTCGTTCTGGCAGACCCTGGCCGGTGAAGGCGCCCGGCCCTTCGCCGACTGGCAGGCCCGCGCGGCCCGCAACGCCACCGGCGACGCGCACGCCACCTTCCTGCTGGAACACACCCCGGGCCGGCCCGAAGGCGCCCTGGGGCAGCTCGTCGGCATGGTCGACGTGCATCGTCCGTCGCACGCGCCGGAGTTCCGCGAGCTCGCCGCGATGTGGGTGGCGCCGGCCGTGCGCGGCACCGGGGCGGCCGACCTGCTGCTCGGCGCCGCGCTGGGGTGGGCGCGGGAGGTCGGCGCGGTCGGTGTGCGCCTGTGGGTGGTGCCGACGAACCCGGCCGCCGTCGGCGTGTACCTGCGCCACGGCTTCCGCCCCGTCGGCACGGTCGAGGAGGCCGCCCCGGACCAGGCAGGAAAGGTCTACCTGCCGATGCTGCTGGCGTTGGACGACGACGCCGCCGCCGAACCGACGTTCCTCGAACGCGCGCAGGCGCCCTGGACAGACGAGTCAGGATAGGCCCCGCGGCGCCCGGCGGACAGTGTTCTCCCCGTCGGTGACCAGCGGGGGAAAGTTCGCCTCCCACACCTCCACCGGTGAGATGACTCCGTGGTCGCGCAGGTGTACCCGATGCGCCGAGAACGTCACTCCGTCCGGGATCATGTCGTCGCTGGGAAGTGACCCCGCCATCACGATCCGGGGCAGCGTGCCGGCCGCGAGCCGTTCGTGGCGCAGCCGGACACCCACCGCCCACGCCACCCGCGTCTGCATCAGGGATGTGAAGCGGCGATGCAGCACAACCAGGCCCACGGTGGCCAGTTGCGCCACGCCGATGCTCGCCCCGACCATCACATCCGCGTCGACCCGGATCAGGTCGCACAGCARCATCTCCTGTGCCTCCCCGCCCGCCTGGATCGACGCAGGCAGCAGGCCGACGATCAGGCTGTCGGACGGCTCCGGCCACAGGGCCCGAAGCCCACCGGACTCGAACTCCCAGCGGGTGGCCGCCGTAGCCGTCGACGGGGTCGTCTCCGCCGTGGATCCGCCCGCCGGGTCATGATCATCTCCGGCGCCGGACGCGGCCATGCCCCGCGGCGCGGCGTCCGGTAATCCGGCGACGGAACTCCCGGCCCACGGGTAATCCAGCCACCGGAATTCTCCGGGCAGCCAGGGCCAGGGCGTGAACCAGTCGTCGTTATTCCACATCCATTCGTCGTCAGCGTCGATGTCCGTGCTGTCCCCATCCCTCATAGCCACCTCCCGAATCCGTCAGCGCCGCTGGCGATCGCGAGCGGAGTCATGTCGTGGGACAGGCTATGTTTCGCGCGTAACCAAACGTTCACACCTGCGAACCGATTTGGCCGGACGGGTCGTGTGGCGTTCACCGCCGTGAATGCGGGGTGTCTCATCGGGCGGGATAGGCTGGCGGCACCTGCCCGCGCTCCGTGAGACCGGGAGACGCTGTCATGAACGACGGATCGGAACTGCCGACAATCGGCATACGCATACGGTCCTGCCGGCGCTACCGCGGAATGAGCCTGGAGACCCTCTCGGGGCTCACCGGACTGTCCAAGGGCTTCCTGTCGATGGTGGAGAACGGCCAGCGCCGCATGGACCGCCGATCACACCTCGAAACGGTGGCCGCCGCCCTGCAGGTGTCGATCACGGACCTGACCGGCCAGCCGTACGCGCCGACGAACCCGGCCCAGGCCCAGTCCCTGGCGGCGATTCCCGCCCTTCGCATCGCCATCCTGGGCACGGCCTTTCACGAGCGGCCGGAGCGGCCCGCCCGACCCGTCGCCGAACTCCAGCGGATCGCCGCCGAGGTCGGTGTCGCCTGGCAGGCATCGGAGCACGCCAGCTACGCCCCGCGCCTGCCGGAGCTGATCGAAGGGCTCCACAGCCACGCCGCCGACCCGCACGGGCCGGGCTCCCGGGCGGCCATCGCCACCCTCGTCGAGGTCTACCGCGCCGCGTTCGTCCTGGCCAAGGACCTCGGCTATGTCGACCTCGCGTGGATCGCCGCGGAACGTTGCGTGCAGGGGACGCAGCTGCTGGAAAGCCCGGAATGGGCCGCGCTCGGTGAGTTCTCCCGCGCGAACGGCCTGCTCACCGCCGGGGCCCGCGACCGTGCGCGCCGGGTGGCGCAGCACGCGGCGGACACCGCCGCCGCCAGTCTCGACCACCCGGACGTCATGCCCGTCTACGGCATTCTTCACCTGACCGCGGCATTGGCCGCCGCCCCCGGCAGCGACCCCCGCGACATCGACGCCCATATCGCCGAGGCCGCGGACATCGCCCGGCGCACCGGGGAGACCAGCGCCTTCCGCCTGCATTTCGGGCCGACAAATGTCGCCGTCTGGCAGGTGAGCATCGCCGTCGAACGAGGCGACGGCGGCAAGGCCGCGGAACTGGCGCAGGGAGTCGACCCGACCGTTCTTCCGTCGCGCCGCCGCCGCGCGCATTTCTACGCCGATCTCGGCCGCGGCCTCGCGCAGACCCGCGGAAAGGACCAGGAGGCCCTCGCCATGTTCCGCGAAGCCGAGAAACTCGCGCCCGAGCAGATCAGAACCAGCCCGCTCGTCCGCGAGACCGTCGCCGTCATGCTGCAGCGGGCCCGCAGCGCGGCCGGCGGCCGCGACCTACGCGGACTCGCCTACCGCATGGGCGTCACCTGAGAACACAACCCCGCCGTGGCCGGCCTCCTTACGGCGCGCCCACGCGGAAACGGCCGAGAGGTCAGGTTTCCAGGTCGGTGGGTGATCCCAGGGGCAGCCAGCGGATGCGGTCGCGGACGTCGGGCGGGGCGTCCGCGAATTCGCGTTCGATGGTGGCTCGGGACTGCTGGAAGTGCTGCCACCCCTCGTAGTGCACCGGCACGGCGGTGTGCGGCCGGACGGCGCCGAGCAGGTCGACCGCGTCGCGGGCGGTCATCGTGTAGCGCAGCGGGCCGGTGACCGGGAAGCGCACACCGCCCAGGTGCAGCAGCGTGAGCCCGACGGTCAGCCGCTCGGCGACGTGGCGGACACCGCCGTAGAGCACGGTGTCCCCGGAGATCCACAGCACGCCGTGCCGCTGCCCGTCCCAGCGCAGGGCGAAGCCGACGACGTCCCCGACGATCGGATGGCTCAGCGGCGGCCCGTGCCGGCACGGGGTGGCGGTGACCTCGATGGACGGCCGCCCCGGAGCCTCCAGCGTGGTCGACTGCCAGGGGCTCAGCCCCCGGGCGCCGGCGCCGAGCCGGGCCGCCCCGGGCACCGTGGTGATGACCGTGCCCGCGGAGGGCAGCAGTGCGCGGCCGGCCTCGTCCAGGTTGTCGCCGTGGTGGTCGTGGGTGAGCAGCACCGCGTCGATGGGCCCGAGCTCGCCGGCCGGGATGGCCGGGCCGGCGAGCTTGCGCGACGAGGTGCCCCAGCCGAACGCGTACCTGCGCCCGGCCGGGTCGAACGTCGGGTCGGTCAGCAGCCGCCAGCCCGCGAACTCCAGCAGCGTGGTCGGCCCGCCGATGTGGGTGACGCGGACGGTGTGCGGGGCGGAGCTCATCACTGTGCGTGCCGCAGCGCCCAGTCGAGGGCGTAGTCGGCGATCTCCTCCCAGCCCTTCTGCGCGGGCAGCAGATGCGCGTACCCCTCGTACTGCTTGATCTCGGTGATGGTGTTCGACTTGTAGTGCTTGGCGTTCGACTGCTGGATCGCCGGCGGCATGATGTGATCCTCGCTGCCGGAGATGAACAGCAGCGGCGCACGGTCGTCGTTGTGGTAGTTCACCCAGGTGTCCTGGTGGCCGGGCTGGAAGTTCGCCAGGACGCTGCCCCACAGGATCCCGCCGTTGGCGGGGATGTGGTAGCGCTCGTAGAGGGCCTCGGCCTCCTCGGCGGTGAACGTGTTCGTGAACGCGTACGTCCACTGCTCGAGCGAGAGCCCGACGGCCTTGTGCCGGTTGGCCGGGCTCTTGAGCACCGGGAACGTGGACTTCACCTGGGACAGCGGTACGACCTTGACGCCCTCGGTGGGCGCCGAGTTGAGCGCGACGCCGGCCGCGCCGTAGCCGCGGTCGAGCAGGATCTGGGTGAACGCGCCGCCGGCCGAGTGGCCCATGATGATCGGCTTGCGGTCGAGGCCGTCGATGATCCCCCCGATCTTCTCGATGATCGCGGGAACGGTGACGTCCACGATGATCTGCGGGTCGGCCCGCAGCGCCTCCACCTCGACCTCGAAGCCCGGGTAGCCGGGGGCGATCACCCGGAAGCCCTTCGCCTCGTAGTAGCTGATCCAGTTCTCCCAGCTGCGGGGCGTCACCCAGAAGCCGTGGACGAGGACGATCGTGTCCGGTGCGGTCACTGAGACTCCTTGTGTTTGTCGAGGAAGGCCAGCAGGTCGTCGCAGAGCTGCTGCTTGTGGGTGTCGGTGATGCCGTGCGGTGCGTCCGGGTACACGACGAGCGCCGCGTCCCGGATCCGCGTGGCGGAGGCCTGGCCGCCGACCTCGAACGGCACGACCTGGTCGTCGTCGCCGTGGATGACGAGGGTCGGGATGTCGAACGCGTCGAGATCGGGACGGAAGTCGGTGGCGGAGAAGGCCGCGATCGACTCGTAGGCGTTGCGGTGCCCGGACTGCAGGCCCTGGCGCCAGAACGCGTCGCGCACGCCCTGGGAGACGCTCGCCCCGGGCCGGTTGAGGCCGAAGAACGGGCCGTCGGCGAGGTCCCGGTACAGCTGCGACCGGTCGGCGAGCGAACCGGCGCGGATCGCGTCGAAGACATCCACGGCCAGGCCGCCCGGGTTGTCGTCGGTGCGCAGCATCAGCGGCGGCACGGCGGAGACCAGCACCGCCTGGGCGACCCTGGCCGTGCCGTGGCGGCCGATGTACCGGGCGACCTCCCCGCCGCCGGTGGAGAACCCGACCAGCGTGACGTCCCGCAGGTCGAGGGCCTCGATCAGGGCGGCCAGGTCGTCGGCGTAGGTGTTCATCTCGTTGCCGCCCCAGGTCTGGGTGGAACGGCCGTGCCCGCGGCGGTCGTGCGCGATGGCCCGGTAGCCGTGCTCGGCGAGGTGGAGCTGCTGCGCCTCCCAACTGTCGGAGTTGAGCGGCCAGCCGTGGCTGAGCACGACTGGCCGGCCTTCGCCCCAGTCCTTGTAGTAGATCTGCGTGCCATCAGCGGTACTGACGAACGGCATGGAAGCGCTCCCAGGGGGAGAGTGCCGAACTCCGGTCCCCACCATCGTGGGGCCGGGCGCACGGCCGCCGAATCCCGCGAAACACGTAGTCACGAAAGCCGGGCCGTCCCCCGCGTGTGGTTCGGGCCCGACCCGGCGTCGGCCGCGTTGTCGGCGTTGTCGGTGTTGTCGGGGTTGGCGGCGTCGTCGGGGTGCCGGCCCAGCTCGGCGGCGAGCACGGGCCCGAGCTGGCGGCGGGACGTCACACCGAGCTTCCGGAAGACCTTGCGCAGGTGGTAGTCCACGGTGTTGGCGCTGATGAACAACTGGGCCGCGATCTCGGTGTTCGTCGCACCGGTGGCGGCCAGCCGGGAGACGGCGAGCTCCTGAACGGTCAGGCCGGTGACCGTTTCCGGGCTCCGGGGGCGGCAGGTCTCGCCGGTCGCGGCGATCTCCTGCGCGGCCCGGGCGGCGAATCCGGCCGCGCCGATCTCCTCGAACATCACCAACGCCGCACGCAGCTGGTCGCGGGCGTCCCGGCGACGCCTGCGGCGGCGCAGCCACTCGCCGTAGAGGAGGTGAGCACGGGCGAGGTCCGTGCGGGCGCGGCTGGCGGAGAGCAGGGTGATCGCCTGCCGGTAGAGCGGCTCGGCGCGGTCGTCGGGGGCGAGCACGGCCTGGCAGCGTGCCAGCAGGCCGAGCGCCCACGAGCCGCCGGCCGCCGTCGCACGCTCGGACAGCGTGCGCAGCGTCGCGGTCGCGAGCACCCGGTCGCCGCTGCGCACCGCGGCCTCGACCAGGTTCGGCAGGACCCGCGAGTGCACACCGCGAGTATCGGAGGCGATCAGATGGTGTGCCTCGGTGCGGGCCCACGCATAGTCGCCGCCACCGAGCGCGAGGATCACCCGCCCGATCCGGGCGATCGACTCGACGGCACCGTTGCCGAGCCAGGTCGCGGCGCGCATCGAATCGTCCAGGACCTTGGTCAGATCGTCCCCGCCGGCCCGCCACGCCAGCAGCTCCGGGTGGCGGTAGATCGCCCACACCTCATCCGTGGCGCCCATCGCCGCGCGGACCTGGTTGCCGTCGGCCATCAGCGTGTCAGCGGCCGCGAAGTCGCCGAGATTGGTCTCATGCATCACCGCGCAGTACAGGGCGGTGTCCAGCTGCCACAGCGCGCCGGCGCGCCGGGAGACCTCGACGGCCCGGCGGATCACCGCGGTGTGCAACGGCTCGTCCCAGATCATCATGCTCATCCAGACCGCCGACAGGTAGCCGCGCAGGTAGTCCTCGTCGGAGGTGGACGGGCCGACCAGCACCTCGCAGGCGCGTCGCAGGTGGGGGACGGCGGCCACGTACCCGTCGAGGGCGAGCACGTCGAAGGCACGCAGGAGCAGGTCGGGCCCGGTCGCCAGCCTCGCGCCACCGGTGCCGTCACCGGTGCCGGTGTTGCCCGGCGTGGCGTCGCCGTCGCCGCCGCCGTCGTCGTCGGTGATGCCCAGGATCTCCCGGATCACCCGCGCGATGTCGGCGTGGGTGATGTCGAGCAGCAGGCCCTCCGCGCCGTTCGTGTACTCGACGGCCTTCAGCAGCGCGTCCCGGGCCCGTTCCGGCGCGTCCGGGCCGAACGCCGATGCCGCCCGCAGTGCCAACGCCGGCGCCCGGGCGAACGCCCCCTCGGCGCCCAGCGTGAGCAGCGCTCCGGCACGGACCACCAGCGCCCTCCCGCGGCCGACGTCATCCGTCGCCGACTCCTCGACGGAGTCCAGCAGCGCCTGCGCCTGCAGCGGGGCGCCGGCGAGGAAGGCGGCCTCGGCGGCGGCCAGTCGCCGCTCGGCGCGGCCCGACGTCTCCGGTGTGAGTTCGGCGGCCCGGGCGAGGTAGGTGGCCCGGGCCGCGTACCCGCCGCGCGCGCCGGCATGGTCGGCCACCCGCTCCAGCTCGGCGGCGACATCGGCGTCGGTACCGGCGCAGGCGGCTGCCAGGTGCCAGGCCCGCCGGTCGGCGTCGGCGGGTCGGGACGTCGCCTCGGCCAGCGCGGCATGCGCACGGCGCCGCGCGACACTGGTGGCACCGCCGTACACCGCGGACCGCACCAGCGGATGGCGGAACTCGACGGCTGCCCGCACCGCCACCAGCCGCGCCGCCTCGGCGGGGCCGGTCGCGTCCGGCCCGACCCCGAGCCGCGCGGCCGCGTCGCGGAGATAGTCGAGGTCGCCGGCCGGCTCCGCCGCCGCCAGCAACAACCAGGTCCCCGTGGGCTCCGGCAGCGCCGCCACCTGTCGCAGGTAGTGCTCCTCCAGCCGGCTCCCGACGGGCAGCGGCTCCGGCAGCGACACCCCACCGGCCAGCTGGGCGCCGGTCAGCTCCTGCCCCAGGTCGGTGAGGGCCAGCGGGTTGCCGCCGGTCGCGGCCACGATGCGGGCCCCGACCCGGGCGTCCAGCTTCCCCGCCACGGTCGAACGGAGCAGCTCCAGCGCGTGTTGCTCGTCCAGGCCGGTGACGGGCTGGACCGGAATTCCGGCGAGCCCGTCACAGCGCCCCCGCACCGCGAGCAGCAGGCCTATGCCGTCGGCGTGCAGCCGGCGCCCGACGAACGCGAGCACGCCGAGCGACTCGGCGTCGATCCACTGGGCGTCGTCCACGCAGCACAGCACAGGCCTGGTGGCGGCGACCTCCGCGAGCAGCGTCAGCGTCGCGAGCCCGACCAGGAAGCGGTCGGGCGCCGGCCCTTCGGCCAGCCCGCACGCCACCCGCACCGCCTGCTCCTGTGCCGGCGGCAGGCCGCGTGGCGCTCCTAGGAACGGGAGCAGCAGCCGGTGCAGCGCGGCGAAGGCGAAACCGGACTCGGACTCCACGCCGGCGACCCGGACGACCTGCACGCCCGCGCCCGCGGCGGCCTCGGCGGTGTGTTCCAGCAGGGCGGTCTTGCCGATGCCGGCGTCCCCCTGGAGCAGGAGAACGCCGCTGAGCCCGTCACGCACGGACGCGACCAGCCCTTCCAGGCGTGTACGTTCCTCAACCCGCCCACGCAGCACCGCTACCTCCTGATAAGACTCCGGAAGGAACGTTAGGGGGGTGGTGCGCCGACAGCAGGGCTGTGCGTGCACCGTTGTCGGCTCACCGTGCACACAGGGCGGAGCAGAGTACACAGGGCGGAGCGGAGTACACAGGGCGGAGCGGATGGGATTCGTGCTGGACACGGCGGACCTGCCGCCGGGGGAGCGGATCGACGCCGTCCACGCGGCGATGATGGAGGCGTCCGTCCCGTCGCACGTGATCCACGAGAACCCGGGCGGTGACGTGCGCACCCGCCTCGAGGTCTGGGATCTCGGGGCGGCGAACGTGTTCGTCGCCCGCTCCTCCGGGCTGCGCCTGCTCCGTACGGCGAAGCAGGCCAGGCAGGACGCCGCGCCGGTGGTCGCGCTGTCCGTCCAGCTGCGCGCCGACGGCCGCCATGAGCAACTCGGGCACCAGCAGACCGTGCCGCCCGGCGCGCTGATGATGGCCGACCTGTCGTCGCCGTACGACTTCTCCTGGTCCGGTGACGGCGCGGCCGGCTGCATCCAGATCCCGTTCGAGCAGGTCGGGCTCCCGATCGACGTGATCCGTCGCGCGGCGGTCAACCTGCGCGACAGCCCGCTGTACGGCCTGATGACCGACCATGTCGCCCACCTGGTCCGGGAGGCGCCGAGCCTGAGCGTCGACCCGGCCGCGCACCTGCTCGGGCGGGGAAGCATCGAGCTGGCCCGCGCCCTGCTGGCGTCCGCCGCGCACGCCGAGCCGCGCGCCCGTGACGTGCTCGACGAAACGCTGCTCACCCAGATCCGGGCCTACTGCCGCCGGCATCTCGTCGACCCCGACCTGCGGCCGGCCGTGATCGCGGCCGCCCACAACATCTCCGTGCGCCACCTGTACAAGATCTGCGCCCAGGCCGACGTCAGCCTCGAACAGTGGATCATCGGTGAGCGGCTGCGGGGCGCCCGCGAGGAACTACGCCGCCCGGAGCACCGGCACCGCACCATCGCGATGGTCGCCAGCCGCTGGGGCTTCAGCGACCCCACCCATTTCACCCGCCGCTTCCGCCGCCTGTACGGCGTCACCCCGCGCGAGTGGCAGCGGCAGTCCGCGGAGCCGCACCGCTCCGGTGAGCAGCATTGTCCCGGGGAACAGGCAGCGCCCCGACCGTGAGGGCCCTGGGATTCGACTCCGCTGTTCGGTGGGCTTGAGGTCCGCTCCGGAAACGGGCGGCGGGAAATCGCATAGCAGCCGATCCTTCRCCACCACGGCCCTACTATGTTGCCTTGCTTGTCTCTTCTTGCTCTCCTTCTCCTTCGGTGGCCTGCGGTGGAACGAACGTTGGAAACGGAGCCCCTGTGGACGTCGATCTGAGCGAGGCCGAGGAGATCCAGCAGCGTCTGCGCGCGCAGCACCGCGCACTGGGAGAGAAACCCCGGCAAGGTGTGGAGTACCAGGAGGCGGTGAACGGTCTCCTGCGGACCACCGTCGAGTTGCTGGACAGCAAGGATCGGGCGGAGAAGGCAGCCGAGGAACGGCGGCGACTGGCGGCCGTCAGAACAATCCGGATGGTCAGTGCGGTGACCGCTGGTGTCGCGGCGCTCGTGCTCGTCTCGGCCGCGGCCGGCTGGGTCAGCCGATGGTGGCTCCTGATAGGCGTCCCCGGGCTGCTGGCCCTTGTGAACCTCGGTGCCGAGTCGCGCCGGCCACGTACCGGACAGGACCGTCGCCTCCTGCGAGCCGTGGCCCTCGCCACCAGCGCCGCGGCGGCGGTTCTGGTCGCCTTCGGCGCTCTCCCCGGCTGGTGTGCGGTCATCGTCGTCCTGGCGGTCCTCGGTGTCCTGCTGTCCGGCTGAGCCGGCGCGGTGAGAACGCCGGCCCCGCTGCCGGCTCCATGAAAGGGAGCGCCATGGCAACCGAGCAGGACCCGCCCCACCCCAGCCAGTCGGATTTCGACGATCTGGAAAGGGAGGTTCGCACTCTCAGAGCCGATCTTCGTAAGGCGACGAAGAAGTATGATGACGTCAAACGGCGGGTTGAGCTGCTGGACGATGGCCGCCTGGAGGAGGTGACGGCCGGCCTGGTCGGCCTCCGGGAAGAATTCGAGAAGATTTCGGCGGCGCTGGTCGTGGCACGGAATGATACGGAGGACCTGAAGCTCCGAGTGGACTTCATCGAGCAGGCCGTGCGGTCGACGGACGGGGCCCCCGTGGCCGATCTCGATGACTCCGACCATTTCACCAGGAACCTCATCGGGATAATCCGACGGGGCGACGAGGCGCGGGCCGCGGTGTTGGCCGAATCCGACCGGGCCCACCACGTCCAGGTCGTCGAGCGCCATCGAAGTCTCGGCGACCAGTACGTTCGGCGGCGGTCCGAAGCGGTCAGGCACAGCGCCGTCCTCGCCGACGTGCCGCTGGGCGGCGCTCCACACGGCGAGGCGGCGGACGCCTTCCGCCAGGCCGTTCTTGACGCGGACACTCTTGCGCGACAACTCGAGCAGGTCAGGCAGGAGGCGGCGTCGGCCTCCGCCCTCATCGCCGCGGACGACGACCAGCAGGCCGTGCACGGCCCCGCGATCACTGGCGGGGATGAGGCCCGTGCCCGGCTGTGTCAGCTGCTCCGGCGGCGGGTCGTCGCGGCGGTCAACGAGTCGGCCCTGCTGCCGAAGTGGCTGACCATCGCCCTCGGCTACGGCCCGCCATCCGGGCTGAAAGGCGGTGGCTGGCTGGACACGGCCGCGTCGTTGGCGGCGTACCGCGTCACCTACGGGGTGACGGACCTGGTCGACGCCCTGGGCACACCACCGCGGGAAGGCCAGCGTGGGCCGTACGCCTGGTACGACGAGCTCCGCACGCAGCTGCGTACCTACCAGCGATGAGCCGCCGGTGGGCTGCCGATGGCGAGGCCTCGGCGGGTCCGGGGCGCCGGCCCTGCACCTGAATGCGCGAAGGACGGGCTCAGTGGGCGGTGAAGTCGCAGTTCAGGCGCTTGACGCCGTTGATGAAACTGCTGGCCAGCCATTCGGGTTCGCCGACCGCGTGGATGTCCGGGATGCGGGCGAACAGCTCGCGCCAGATCACCGAGATCTCGCGGCGGGCCAGGTGGGCGCCGAGGCAGAAGTGCGGGCCGTGGCCGCCGAACCCCAGATGCGGGTTGGGGTCGCGGCGGACGTCGAAGCGGTCGGGGCCGGTGAACACGGACTCGTCGCGGTTCGCCGACGAGTAGAACAGCAGCACCTTGTCGCCGGCCGCCAGCCGCTGACCGGCGACGTCCACCTCGCGGGTGACGGTGCGGCGCATCCAGCGCACCGGGCTCGCCCAGCGCACGATCTCCTCGACGGCGGTCGCGGTCGTCCCGTCGATGTCACGTTGCCAGATCTCCCGCTGGGCCGGGAACGCCGTCAACGCGAGCAGCGCGTGGCTGATCGCGGTGCGCGTGGTCTCGTTGCCGGCGACCAGCAGCAGGATGAAGAACGAGGCGATCTCGCCGTTGTCCAGCCGCTCGCCGTCGACCTCGGCGAGGGCGAGCGCGGTCGTGAGGTCATCCGTCGGGTTCGCCCGCCGCGCCGTCGCGGTCTCCTGCAGCAGCGCGGCGAGCTCAGCACCCGCGCCGAGCAGGGCGGCGACGATGTCGGTGCCCTCGGGTACGTAGTCCGCGTCGGCGGAGCCGAGGATCACGTTCGTGCAGCGGAAGACGTCGGCGTAGCGCTCTCGCGGCAGGCCCATCATCCGGCAGATGACCTCCAGCGGGAGCCGGGCGGCGACCCGCTCGACGAACTCGCCCGGACCGCCCGCGACCAGGTCGTCGACGACGGTGCGGGCGATCGCGGCGATGTCGGCCTCGGTCTGCGCGATGATGCGCGGCGTGAACGCCCGGGAGACGATGCGGCGTAGCCGGTGGTGCCGGGGTGCGTCCAGGTTGATCATTCCGCCGAAGAACTCCAGGAACTCCGCCGGCAGGTCGACGATGGTCGTGGCGCCCTGCGCCGACGAGAAGATCCCCGGCTCGGCGCTGATCCGTGCGATGTCGGCGTGGCGGGTGACGGCGTAGTAGCCGGCGCCCGAGGGGATGGCGCCGTTGGCGAAGACCGGCTCCGGGTAGAACGGCAGCGGGCGTTCGGCCCGCAGCAGGGCGAACGCGGCGTCGATCTCGGCCCGCGGCCGGACCCAGAAGGACATGTCGGACAGGTCGACGTCGTCGACCGTGCGTAGCGGCGTCGAACCGGCGGCCACTGTCATCGCGGCGCATTCCTCCCGGGTCGGAGCTGGCTGGTGGCCGGCCTGGTCCTACTGGCTGGCCTGGCTGTTCTTGCTGTACTGGTCTACAAGTAGCCGCTTGTAGAGCTTGCCGGTGGGATGCCGGGGCAGCTCGGTCACGATATCGATGTCCCTCGGCCGCTTCGGGCCGACGAGGTGCTCATGGCAGTAGCGCATCAGCTCGTCGACCAGCTCGTCCTGCGCCGCTGCGATGGCGGTGTCGGTGATGGCCGCGGCGGGACCCGCGGTGGCGGCTCCGGTGATGCTCTCGACGACGGCGGGCACGGGCTGCACGACGGCCTGCACGCGCTGGCCCAGATCCGGGTCGGGCACGCCGAAGACGGCGGCGTCGAGGACGTCCGGATGCCCCACCAGCAGATCCTCGATCTCCTGCGGGTAGACGTTCACCCCACCGGTGATGATCGTGTAGGACCTGCGGTCGGTGAGGTAGAGGAAGCCCTCCTCGTCCAGATAGCCGATGTCGCCGAGGGTCGACCAGCCGCGGGCGTCGTGCGACTCGGCGGTCTTCACCGGATCATGGTGGTAGCTGAACTCGGGACCCCCGGAGAACCAGACCGTGCCGATCTGGCCGGGGCCGAGCTCGACGCCGTCGTCGTCGGTGATGTGCGGGACACCGAGCAGCGCCCGGCCGACCGAACCGGGATGCGCCAGCCAGTCCTGCGGTGAGCAGGCCACATAACAGTTGCCTTCCGAACCCGCGTAGTACTCGTGGACGATCGGCCCCAGCCAGTCGAGGACGGCCTGCTTGACCTGGCGCGGGCACGGCGCCGCCGCATGGATCACATACCGCAGGCTGGAGGTGTCGTAGGCGAGGCGCTGCTCCTCGGGCATCTTCAGCAGCCGCACGAACATCGTCGGCACCACCTGGGCGTGGGTGGCCCGGTACTCGCTGACCGCGCCGAGGAACGCCGCGGGGTCGAACCGCTCCATCACGACGACGGTGCCGCCGAGCCGGGTCGCGGTCACGCAATACCGCAGCGGGGCCGCGTGGTAAAGCGGTGCCGGCGACAGGTAGACCGTGTCCGGCCCGAACCCGTAGAGCTGCCGCAGCAGCGCGGGCAACGGCCCGCCCTCACCGATCGGCGCCGGCTCGGCGATAGCCGACCGGATGCCCTTCGGACGCCCGGTCGTCCCCGAGCTGTAGAGCATGTCCCCGCCCTCCAGCTCGGTGTCGAGCGGACGCGCAGGGAAGGCCGCGACGGCCTCCTCGTAGCGCTCGTGGCCGGGCAGGTCGGCGCCGACCGCCAGTCGGACGCGCACCGATGGCGTGCGGTCGAGCAGCGTGAGCGCCGACTGCTCGGTGGCGGCGGAGACGACCAGGGCCCTGGCCCCGCTGTCGTCCACCATGTAGGCCAGCTCATCGGGAGTCAGCCGGTAGTTGGCGGCGGTGTACAACAGGCCGGAGCGCTGCGCCGCCCAGACCACCTCGAGGTAGCGGGCGTTGTTCTCCATGCAGACGGCGACCACGTCGCCGGGTCGCAGCCCGCGGCTCCACCACAGCTGGGCGAGCCGGTTGGAACGCTCGTCGAGCTCGCGGTAGGTGACCGACTCCCGCACCTGGCCGGCCTCAGTTCCGTCGATGACCAGGTACGCGATCTTGTCTGGCACCTCGCGGGCGACCGATCCCAGGTACACGTGTCTCCTCCGATCCTCATCCACCGCCGACGCGGTGTGAGCGCAGCCTGAGTCTCGACAAATGTGACCTGGATCGCAGTGCATGCCAGCCCGAAACGACGTAGGGGTTTGTTGTGAGATCTCACAACGGCGACGCGAGCCCGCCGGCCGAGCCGGGCCCGCAGCCGGCGCAGCCGCAGCCGCAGCCGGTGCGGCCGCAGCCGCCGCGCTCGATCTGTGACCGGCTCGACCGCTCGCTCGGCGTGATCGCCGGCCGGATGGTCTCCGCCGTGATCGCGGAACTGCCGCCCGCGCAGGTCGTCCCGGAGCTGGGGCACGGTGAGCTGTCCGGCCTCGCCTTCGCCGGAGTGGAGCTGTTCGCCCGCTGCCTGCGCGAGGACCGCCTGCCGATCTCCGCGGAGCTCGCCCTGCTGAAGCCGTCGGTGGCGCTGTCCGCGCCGGACGAGGTGGCGTCCGAGGCCATGCTGATGGCGCACCACATCGGCGCGCGGATCACCCTGGAGGAGGTGGCCCGGCTCGCCGGCCCCGGCGAGGAGGACGACGTGATCGCCGTCGCCGTGTTCCTCCAGCGCTTCCTGCCCATGCTCATCCCCGGCGTCGGCGCCGTCGCCGCCACGAACACCGGTCACGCCGCCCAGCGTGAGCTGCTGCGCGAGCTGGTGGGAGCACTGCTCGCCGGTGCGCCCGCGGAGGTCCTCGCCGACCGTGCGGGGGTCGTGCTCGGCGCCGCCCACGTCGTGGCGGTGCTCCGTGCGCGCCAGCCCGGCGCCCCGGACCGGACGGGCCGCTACGCCCGGCGGCTCCACGAGGCGTTCGGTACCTGCTTCGGGCCGGCGGTCCCGGTTGCCGTGGACGACGACGGCCGCGGCGCGACGGCCCTGCTCCCGGTCGATGACGACGACACCGCCGCCGTCATCGACCGGATACCGGCCCTGCTCGCCGCGGCCACCGAGGCGCTCGACGGCGCGCTGGTGGATGCGTCGGTCGTGGCGGCGGATCGCCGGGCCCGATTGCCCGAAGCCCACGAGCAGGCCACCGAGCTGCTGCGGCTGGCCCGGGCGCTCGAACGCGCCCCGGGCCTGTTCCAGCTTGCCGACCTGCTGGTCGAGTACCAGCTCACCCGGCCCGGCGTCGCGCTGCCGGCGATCGAGCACCTGCTCGACGGCCTCGAGGGCAGGCCCGATCTTCAGCGCACACTGCGGACGTACCTGGCCCTCGACCTGCGCCGCCAGGAGGCGGCCACGGCGCTGCACATCCACCCGAACACCCTCGACTACCGGCTGCGCCGGATCGCCGAGCTGACCGGCGCCGACCCGACGACCGCCCGCGGCCTGCATCTGCTCTCCGCCGGCCTGACCGCCCGCGCGGCCCGCAGGGACCCCTGACGAACGAAGCTTCCCCCGGGTGGCGGGGCGGTTCCCTGGACTCGGAATGGGATGCCTGCGGGCGGATCATGCCGATGGGCACGGTGAGGATTCATCTGGCCACGGTTGGTTAGAATACTGATGATCGGTGTTATGGCGATGCGGCATCCGGACGGTCGTCCGGCCGGGGCGAGCCGATCGGGGATGTGACGTATGCCGATGGATGAGTCCGGTGGGCGGGATCGCCGGCTGTGGCCGGCGGCGTTCGGGTGCTGGTCTTGCTGGGCTTTTGCCCTGTTTGCCACGATCTGCGTTGTCGTACTGCCGGCCCCTTATGATCTTCAGGCTGTCGATATGGCCTGCACGGCGGCGACGCTGGTGGCCACCGTGGTGCTGCTGTCCACCGCGCGGCGCGCCGGTGGGAACGACCGGCGATGGCGCCTGCTGGTCGCCCTGACCACGTTCGGCGGCTTCCTGATCGCGTCGGCGAACTCCTGGCACGGCATCGTCCACGGCGCCGATGTCTACAACGAGATCCAGCTTGTGCACGCCACGTTCCTGCTCGCCTACCTGCCGGCGCTCGCCGGGCTGCTGCTCCTGCCGTCCGAGCTGGTGCTCGCCCGGGCGGGCCCGCGCAGCCTGCCGCGGCCGCACGGTCGGCACTGGTATGTGATCACCGTGCTCGACAGCGCGCTGATCGTCGGTTCCGGCGCACTCGTCGCCTGGTCGACGCTGCTGGCGCCGGTCGTCCACCGAACCACGCTGAGCAGGCCGGCCCTGGCGATCGTCTTCAGCTCCATCGCGATCGGACTGGTTCTCGTCGTGGTGGCGGCACTGCTGGCCACGGCCCGCCGGCCCCGCTCGCTGCCGACGCTGATACTGCTCGCGGCGGGCATGGCCGTCATGTCGGTGACGATGGGTGTCTACCTGTACCTGGCCGCGGCCACAAACGGAGTGGTGCCGGCGGCGGTTCACCTCGGCTACCTCGTCTCCTGGCTGCTCATGATCAGTGCGGCGCTGGTCCCGCCCCCGCCCGGACCGCTGCCGTCGGAGCCGAGCCCGCAGACCGGTGCCTGGGTGTTCAGCGTGCGCGCCGTCCTGCCGTATCTCGCGTTCGGCGCGGCCGGAGCGGTCACCCTCACCCGGCTCGCCACCGGCGCGCGGGCCGATGAGCTCGACTTCTTCGGCCTGATCGGCCTGCTGGTGTTCCTCGTCTGCCGGCAGCTGGCGACGATCGGCGAGAACGCCCGCCTGCTCTCCCTGGTGGACACCAGCCGACGCGAACTGCACCATCAGGCGTTCCACGACCCCCTCACCGGAGTGGCGAACCGGGCGCTGTTCGCCGTGCGGCTGGAACAGGCCGTCGCCGCCCACGTCCGCGACCACCGACGACTCGCGGTGCTGTACTGCGACATCGACGACTTCAAACAGATCAACGACAGCCTCGGGCACTCCGTGGGCGACGCGCTGCTGCAGGTCGTCGCCGGCCGGCTCCAGCACGGGACCCGTGACACGGACACGGTCGCCCGCCTCGGCGGAGACGAGTTCGCCGTCGTCCTCGGCGGTGCGGGTGGTGATCCGGAGCCGGTGGCCCGCCGGCTCGGGAACATCATGCGGGCCCCCTTCCACCTGGGGGAGCACAGCTACCCCGTCGGGATCAGCCTCGGCCTCGTCGTCAGCGAGCTGTCCCCCGGAACGGGCGACCGCGGGGCGACAACCGTCACGGCCGACAGCCTGCTGCGGGATGCCGACATCGCCATGTACGCGGCCAAACGTGCGAAGCGGGGTGGGCTCGTCGTCAGGAGGGCCGGCAGGCCTTCCTCGGACTCCCCGATACAGCTCGGTGGTCAGCTCGCGGCGGCGTTGCGCGGCGAGCCCGGCAACGGGACGCTGGACGTCGTCTACCGCGATGTCGTGGACCTCAGGGACGGTCGCGTCGTCGCCTTCGACGCCGGACCATGCTGGAACCACCCGGAGATCGGCCGCGTCGATGCCGGTCGGCTGTACCGCCTGGCCGGCCGCGGCGGGCTCGCTCGGGCGATCGACACGTTCCTGCTCCAGCGTTGTTGCGAGGAGCTCGGCCATGACACGGCGGACGCCGGCTGCGCCGGTGCGGATGACGGTGCGGATGCGGATGTCGACCGCCCCGCCGTGCTCGTCCCGATCTCCGCGGGCCGTGCTGCCGAGCCGTCGCTGGCCGCCGAGATCCTCGAGGCACTCGCCGAGCGGGGGCTCCCGCCCCGCGTGGTCGTTCCCGCGTTCAGCGCCGCGGCGGCCGAGGTCGGTGACCTCGTCGCGGCCCGGAACGTGCTCGGCCAGCTGCGCCGCAGCGGTGTCCGGTGCGCCCTCACCGAAGCGGCCGGCGACGCCGCCACACTGCGTCTGCTGCGTCTGCTGCCCATCGACATCATCCGCCTCGACGCGGCCCTCACCAGCGTGGACGGTGAGGTACCCGCCAACCGTGACGCCGGCGACGCGGCGGCCGGCGCGGGAGCCGGAAACCGGGGCAGTGGCGAAGGCGACCCGACGATGGCGGACACGATCCGGTCCGCGCTGGTAGGCGCCGCCATCCGGCGTGGTCTCACCGTGATCGCCCCCGCCGTCCGCGGCGAGCGGCAGGAACACCGACTCGCCGCCGACGGCTGCCAGCTCGGGGAAGGCCCGCTCTACGACCGTGCAAGGCAAGGACGTCGAAGACACGGCCCGGCGCTCGTATAACTCGTACAGCTCGTATTCGGGTCTCGGCACGGAACTTCCGGACGGTACCGAGCCGCCGGACGCAGGCGCCTGACCGCAGGGATGGGCACTATCCGAAGGTCAGCTCCCGGGCGTTCTCGGCCATGATCCTGCGCTGGTCCGCGGCCGGGAAGTCGGTGACGTTGGCGAGGAAGTCCTTCGGCTCGGCGACGCCCTCGGCGTGCGGCCAGTCCGACCCGAAGATGATTCGCTCCACCGGCACCGACCGGGCCAGCTCGGCGACCGTCTCCTCGACGAACGGGGAGACCCACACGTTCTCGTGGAACTGGTCCACCGGGCTGCGGGAGAACATGCCCGGGTTCTGGCTGTGCAGGCGCTGCAGGACCCGCAGCAGCGACGGAACCCAGGTGCCGCCGTTCTCGATCGAGGCGAAGCGGACACCCGGATGCCGCTCGAAAAGGCCGTGGCAGACCAGCGCGGCCAGGAAGTCGTGAATGCGGCGCTCGTGCATGAGGGCGTCCACGAATGGCTCGTAGAACGCGAGCGACGACACCTTTCCGGCGCGCCGCCGGCTCGCATAGCCCCAGGTGTGCGCGATCGCGTCCTCGACCTCGCGATGCCCCTCGTCGAAGCCGGCGTGCGCCGTCACCACCAGCCGGGCTTCGGCGACACGTGCCCAGAACGGGTCGAAAACCGGGTCGGCGGGCGACTTCGTCCCGTCGGCGGTGAAGACCGGCCCAGGCCGGATCGTGACAATGCGCGCGCCGCGCCCGATCGCCCATTCGAGTTCCCGGATCGCGCCGTCCAGGTCGGACAGGGTCAGGTAGGGAACGCCGAAGATCCGGTTCTGGTAGGCGAAGCCCCAGTCGTCGTCCAGCCAGCGGTTGAAGGCACGGAAGATGTCCACCGCCGCCTCGATGTCGGGCTGCATCGGGCCTTCCATGCACACGCCCTGGGAGGGGAACAGCCAGATCGCCTCCAGGCCCTGCTCGTCCATGACCCGCAGGCGGGCATCCCGGTTGTACCACTCCGGATGATCGGCCGGCTGCTCGCAGGTGAGCATGTGCGCCACGTCGGCCTTGGCGCCCCGGCCGGCGAAGTACTCGTACAGCGCGCCGGGCCGCGGCCGCGGGTTGACGTCACCGGGGCCGGGAATCCAGGGATGCGGCTCGTCACCGACGACGTAGCGCATCCGCCCGTCGATCTCCTTCACCAGCACGCCGCGATCGGCGTACTTCGGGTCACGGTGGCGGGTGAAGGCGTCGCTCGTCTCCCAGTAGTGGTTGTCGGCATCGAAGATCGTCGGCAGTTCCGGGCTGATGCTGATCACGCTCATCGACCTTTCCGCACGTTCGGAACCGACCGATGCCGCCCGGCGACGGCTCCCTCGGTATCGACACTGACCTCGACATTAGAAATGGCACTGATGAGTGTCAAGGTGCTGGTCGTCCCCTGCCGCGGACTCGCGCCGACGGTCTCATGCGTCGATCAGCAGCTGCTCGCGTGCGATGTCGAACATCTGCTGTTGGATCGCCAGCTTCTCGGTTGTGGCCGCGGTGTCGAAGAGCAGCTGGTAGACCTGGCCTGCCTGGCCCGCCACGAACAGCTCGACCCGCTTGCGCGGCTCGGCCTGGCCGACCCAGTGGTAGTCCATCTCCAGCCAGAGGGCGTCCTTGCCGTTCTGCCGGATCGGGTGGCTGGCAGGCTCGAGGTCAGCCATGGAGGACTCAGCCGTGTTGCGGTACCAGGCGAGCTGCCCAGCGGCGGCGCTCTCGGGTGTCGACCCGTGCGTGGTGTCCCGCTTGACGCTCATGGCATGGACCTCGTCCGGGGAATGCCAGGTGCTCTGGAGCTCGTTCTTGACCACCCGGTTCCAACCGTCCGGCACGGCGAACGTGACAGTGAGGTCGGGTTCGCTGACCCGGCGCCAGCCGGCCGGCAGCACGGGCGGCGCCGCGGCCGGACCGGACCGCGTGGCCGACGCGAACAAGGTCGGCACGGCCGACGCCGCGGAATCGGAATCGGTCGGCGTTTCGAAAACCGGAGTCCGCGAAACGGCCGGCGTCGCGGAAGCCGTCGATATCGAAGGGGCGTCGGCGCCGTAGGCGAGTGAGCCGCCCGGCGGTGAAGCGCCGGTGAGCTGCCCTCCGAACACCGCTAACAGAAGGCCAAGCACGGCGACGACCGCCGAGACCAGTGCGGCGACCTCCCCGACACCCATCCGCCGCCGCCCCGAAGGCATCCCGCCGTCACCCGGACTGTTCATCTGGCCCCCACGCCCCCCGAATCGCCTGTGCCATAGGCACATTCAACCGTGCGGCGCACTCGTGGACCGCCGTCCGGGAAGGACCGCTCGGCGCGTTTCGTCCGGCTGTCGCCGGCTATCCCTGGCGGGGCCGAAGGTCGCCGGTCGGCGGCACGGCGAAGAACGCGCTGACCTGCTCCTGCGACACCTCGGCCAGGGCCGGCGGGTTCCAGCGGGGGCTGCGGTCCTTGTCGATGATCTGGGCGCGGATGCCTTCGCGCAGGTCGTGGGAACGCAGGCTGGCACCGGAGACGCGGAACTCGGTGACCAGCGCCGCCCACAGGTCGGGCAGCCCGGCCGCGGCGCGCAGCGCCCGCAGTGTGACAGTGAGCGCGGTCGGTGACATCCCCTCGATCTCGGTGGCGGCAGCCGCGGCGGCGGGATCGCCGTGTTCACGCAACCGGGCCAGGATCGCCTCGACGGTCGGGGCGCCGTAGCAGGCGTCGATCCAGCCCGCGTTCGCTTCCAGGGCGCTGGGCGGCGGCACTACCGTGAACTCCTCGACGATCTTCGCCGGGTTGCCGGCGTCGGTCGTCGCGGTGAGCGCGTCGATGAGCGCGGGCAGCCGTTCGCTGGGCACATAGTGGTCGGCGAGACCCGCGTACAGCGCGTCCGCGCCGGAGAGGTGGCCCGCGGTCAGCGCGGCGTGCGTGCCCGACTCACCTGGCATCCGGGCGAGCAGCCAGGTGCCACCGACATCCGGCACCAGGCCGATGCCGACCTCGGGCATGGCGAGCCTGGTGTGCTCGGTGACGACCCTGACGCCGCCATGCGCGGAGATCCCGACGCCGCCGCCCATGACGATGCCGTCCATGAGGGCGATGTAGGGCTTCGGGTAGGTGCTGATCCGGTGGTTGAGGCGGTACTCGTCGGCCCAGAAGCCCAGCGACCCGGTGCCGCCGGAGCAGGCGTCCGCGTGGAAGGAGCGGATGTCGCCGCCGGCGCACAGCCCGCGCTCACCGGCACCGTCGACGAGGACGGCGTCCACCTGGTCGTCGTGCTCCCAGTCGCGCAGCGCGGCGTCCATCGCGTCGACCATGGGATGGCTCAGGGCGTTGATCGCCTTCGGCCGGTTGAGCGTCAGCCGCCCGACCCGCCCCCGCACCACCCGAACGACCTCGGACGTCCCCGAGGCCCCGGCCGCTCCGGCGGGCCCGTTCGTCGCGGGTGCTCCGGGCGCTCCGGGAACTGGTGTCTGGGACGTCTCGGGGGTCTGGGTCACCGGTGCGGCCTCCAGCTGTGCGCGGGACGTGATGCCCCGCGTGGTCTCGTTCGTCCCTCCCAGCATCTGGCGTGCGCCCCGCCCGCGCACCCTCTTCCCCGGACCGGTTTCCCAGGCCGGCGCCGCCGCCCGCCTCGCCAGCGGCGGTCCCGTACCGTCAGTGCCCGACCAGGCCCATGTGGTAGGCGTTGTAGCGATCGCCGTGAATACCCAGGCGCTGGGCGACGGCGTCGAGGTCGGCGACCTCGACGGCGGAGAGCGCCACCGAGGTCGCACCCGCGTTCTCGACCAGCCGCTCGCGGCGCCGGGTGCCGGGGATCGGCACGATGAACGGCTGCTGGGCGAGCAGCCAGGCCAGGGCCACCTGCCCCGGGGTCGCCTGCTTCGCCCGCGCCAGCGCGGCGACGTGCTCGACCAGCGCCCGGTTCACCGCCCGGTTCTCCGCGGTGAACCGGGGAATCGTCGCACGCACATCCCCGGACGCGAACGTGGTCGACGGGTCGACCGTGCCGGTGAGGAAGCCCTTGCCGAGCGGGCTGAAGGGCACGAAGCCGATGCCCAGCTCCGCACAGACCGGGAGGACCTCCGGCTCAGGGTCGCGGGTCCACAGCGAGTACTCGCTCTGCACCGCCGTGACCGGCTGGACGGCGTGCGCCCGGCGGATCGTCGCCGCCGAGGCCTCGGACAGGCCGAAATGGCGCACCTTCCCAGCCTTGATCAGCTCGCTGACCGTGCCGGCGACGTCCTCGATCGGGACGTCCGGGTCGACCCGGTGCTGGTAGAACAGGTCGATCGTGTCGACGCGCAGCCGGCGCAGGGAAGCGTCCGCCACCGCCCTGATCTGGGCCGGCCGGCTGTCGAGCCCGACGGAGCGGCCACCCTCGATTCGCCAGCCGAACTTCGTCGCGATCACCACCTGCTCCCGGACGGGAGCGAGTGCCTCCCCGACGAGCTCCTCGTTGACGTACGGCCCGTACACCTCGGCGGTGTCGAAGAACGTGATCCCGAGGTCGAGCGCGTACCGGAGCACACCGATCATCGCCTGCCGGTCGCCCGGGTTCGGACCGTAGCTCTGCGACATGCCCATGCAGCCCATGCCGACGGCGGAGACGCGCAGCCCCTGACCGAGCGTTCGCGTGTGCATCCAGTTGGCCTTTCAGTCCCTGTGTCGCCTGCCGGTCGCCTGCCGGCCGGTTGGTTGTCAGTCGGTGGGGCGCAGCCGCAGTGTGCTGCTGGCCGCCGCGTCGGCAACCATGGGCAGCACGTACCTGTCGCCGAAGCGGGAGTACTTCGCGCGGTAAGCCCGGTCGACTGCTGCTCGAACGGAGACATCCGGTCCGGTGGCGGTGACGTCGCAGTCGACGCCCGCCGCGTGGATGTGCGCCGCGCCCTGGGCCGAGGTGTTCCGGTACCAGGCACCACCGCGCCCGCGCCAGGAACGGACATAAACCTCGTCCTCGACCCGCACCGTCCAGATCGGAACGGGAGTGCGTAGCGTCCCGTCCGGTCGTTTCGTGGTGATGGTCAGCTCCTCCGCGGCGCCGAGGGCGTCAAGCTCCGAAGATGTCCATGCGCTCATCACGTGGCTCCTTCCTGATCTGGCTGTGGCCTGGGCCTTGACCTCGGCCACGGCATCCATGCAACCGGCGTTCGGGCCGGCGTGGGAGGTCACGTACTTCCAGGTTCTGACAGAACCCCCATGCCCCGGCGGGACGCACTTAGCGCGGAGACATGAACGCCAGCCGGTCCGAGGCCCGCGATTTCCTGGTCACCCGCCGCGCCGGCTCACACCCGGGCAGGCGGGGCTGACGACCTACGGGACGAACCGGCGCGTTCCCGGCCTGCGGCGCGAGGAGGTAAGCGCGGCTCGCCGGAGTCAGCGTCGACTACCAAGCCCGCCTGGAGAAGGGCAACCTGGCCGGCGCCTCCGAAGGCGTGCAGGACGCCGTCGCCACCGCCCTACACCTCGACGAGGCGGAGCGCCTCCACCTGTTCGCACTGGCCAGCGCGGCCAACACCAGCCCGGCCCGCGCGGCGCCGTCCACCCAGCGAGGTCCGCCCCGGCATCCAGCTCATCCTCGACGGGATGACGGACGTCCCCGCCTTCGTCCGCAACGGCCGCCTGGACGTCCTTGCCGCCAATACCTGGTTGCTCCGCTGGCGCAGGCGCCATCCGACACGCTGGCTCCGGGCCGGCCGATCACGAGCTGCCTACTCGGCTGGGGGCCGGGCTGATCACGGCTGTTGCCGTTGACCCCCTTACGGCCAGGCGGTTCCGGTGGCGTAGGCGAAGCCCAGCAGGTCGGGGGTGAGATCGTCCAGACTGCGGGCGCCGGCGAGGGTCATGGCGTGGCGCAGCTCGGAGGTGAGGGTGCTCAGCAGGYGGTGGACGCCGTCGGCCCCGCCCGTCGCCAGTGCCCACAGGACGGGTCTGCCGAGCAGCACCGCGCGGGCCCCGAGCGCGAGCGCGGCCAGGACATGGACGCCGCTGCGGATCCCGCCGTCGACGTAGACCTCGGCGCCGGTGCCGGCCAGCGCCTGGGCGACGGCGGGCAGGGCGGTGGCGGTGGGGATCGCGGCGTCCAGCTGCCGGCCGCCGTGGTTGCTGACGACGACCGCGCCGGCCCCGGCCCGCACGGCGGTCAGCGCGTCGTCGGCGCGCAGGACGCCCTTGACGATGACCGGCAGCCGGCTGAGGCCGCGCAGCCAGGCGATGTCGTCGAAGGTGAGGGCGGCGGCGATGGGGCCGGGGGGATAGCTGGTCAGAAGTTCGCCGCCGTACCAGGGTGCGTCCGCACTGGGCGCGGGGAAGGGACGGTCGCCGATCACCGGGGTGTCGACGGTGAGGACGAGCGCGGCGGCACCGGCGGCCTCGGCCCGCCCCACGAGATCCTCGGTAAGGGAGCGGTCGCGCAGCACGTACACCTGTGCCCACCACGGCGCACCGCCGTCGCGGATGTCGGAGTAGGGCCGGCTGGTCATGCAGGACACGCAGACGAGGGAACCTGCCTTCGCCGCGCCGAGCGCGGTGGCCACCGCGCCGCCGGGTTCGACCACGTGCTGGGCGGCGGTCGGGGCGACCAGCACCGGGGTCTGCACCGGGGCGCCGAGCACCGTCGTCTCGGTGGTGACGCTGGTGACGTCCCGCAGCACCCGGGGGTGCAGACGTAGCGCGTCCCAGGCCGGCGTCGCCTCGTCGAGCGCGGCGTGGGTACCGGCGCCCTGGCGGAAGTAGTCGTACACGTCCGTCGGTAGTACCGCGGCGGCCTGCTGCGCCAGCTCGTCCAGCCACCGGTTCACAGGCCGGCCCCGGACCCCACGCGAACCTCAACCTTATTGTTCATCGATATGATGATAAATAGATGACCGCCGGCGCGGGGTCTGGTCCGCGCCGGCGGCCGTGCCGGCCTCGCTACCAGGGCGAGGACGGACTCAGCCCGGCGGTCAGGAAGTCGTGACCTTGAAGTCGTCCACGGCCCAGTACCAGTTGTTGGTGCCGGTGTAGCGCAGCAGGAACTGGGCGTTCGTCGCTCCGGCCGGGACGGTGGCGGTCACCGTGCGCAGGCCGTTCTCGCTGGTGGTCGTCAGGGCAGCGAGCTGGGTCGCGGTGCCACCGTTGAAGCGCACCGAGACGCGGCCGGTCTGGCTGCCCTCCGCGCGGAAGTCGGAGAAGAAGCTCAGCTTCACCGTCTGCCCGGCGGTCACCGGGTACTGCGGGGTGAGCAGCGTCGAGTCGAACGCCCCGGAGCCGTGCGAGACGTCGTCCCACTCGTCGGAGTCGGCGACGGCGAAGACGTCCCGGACGAGCAGTGCGTTCTCGCGGGCCTGGCTGGCCTGGGCGCGCGACCAGAAGTCCTGCGTGGTGAACGTCCAGCCCTTCCACTCCTCCATGCCGCCGGTCGGCATCGCGGAGTTGTCGACGCTCCAGCCGGCCGGCGGGGTGTGCGTGTAGCCCTTGACCGTGGTCGGGATGCCGGTCTCGCCGCTGCGGCTGAGCAGGGACGAGCGCAGGCCGTCGAACGCGTCGGCGGCGTGGCTGCCCACCGGGACGCCGTCGAGGCCCCAGGCCGGGTTGATCGTGATGCCCATCCGGGACAGCGCGGTGGCGCCGGCGTCGGCGAGCTGGATGTCGTTGCGGTAGCCGGCGGGGACGCCGTCACCGGCGACGATCACGTAGGTGCTGCGCTCGGGGATGGTCGCCCCGCCGTGGCCGCCGGTCGGCTTGTGGCCGTGGTCGGCGGTGACGATGATCGTCCACTGCTCGCTCGCCCGGGTCGCGCGGGCGTTGATGGCGGTGAGCAGCTGGCCGAGCCGGGCGTCGGCGGTCTCGATCGCCTGGGTGAACTGGGTGCTGTTCGCGCCGTAGCTGTGGCCCGCGGCATCCACGTCGTCGAGGGCGACGAAGACGACGTCGGTCGCCGGGTCGGCCAGTGCGTTGACGCCGGCCTGGGCGGTGGTGGCGTCCGGGCCGCCGGCGAGAGAGGTGTCGGCGTGCAGGATGGTTCCGCCCGCGGTGACGTTCGTGACCAGCGGTGACCAGGTCGCGAAGGCCGCCGTGCGCAGGCTGGGGCTGACCTGCTCGATGCGGTCGATGAAACTCGGGTAGGTCGCGTACTGCTTGCCGGAGAACGTGTTGTCGACGACGTGGTGCTTCGCGGGCCAGACCCCGGTCAGCATCGTCGACCAGCCGGGGCCCGACAGCGTCTGCGCGCCCTTCTGCCCCCAGTCCGAGTCGCTCGCCGTCGAGTACAGCAGGGTGCTGCCCCAGGTGCCCGAGGCGCGCAGCGCGTCGAGGTTCGGCGCGTTCGCGGCGTCGACCCGGGCGATCTCACCCGCGCCGTCGATGCCGACGAACAGGAGCTTCGGGGTCAGGGTCGCCGCCTGGGCGGGTGCCGTGCCGGCGACGACACCGACGAGGCCGGCGGCGAGGACTCCGGCGGCCATTCCCGCGGCGAGGCGCCGCGCCGGGCGTCTGAAGAAGCTGGCCATCATGGATACAACTCCGATCAGAAGTCTGATGGTGAGGGCTGCCGCCGCTTCCGCTTCCGCTTCCGAGCAAGAAAGGAGGATTCTGGCTGCTGCAGCAACCGAAATCCTCGCTTCTTGCGGATCGCCAAGCGACTCCCTCGCCTATTTTGTCCTTATTGGCAGGAATTGCGGGCGCCGTGTGGTGGTGCGGGATCCCCGGCGGTTCGTCGTGTGGGCGCGGACAGGGCCACCAGGTCGATATCGGTGGCCCAGGGTCCACCACTTCTCGGGATTTTGCGACACGCCAAGGACGACGAAAATCCTCGGGATTCCGAGTCGTGGCCTCGAATTTCCGTGTTCGGGATCATCCACGTAGGAGGCGTGGGGTAGCACCGTGAGCGCTACCCGGGTCGTCATGCGCGGGTGGGTGTCACGATGTTCCGGCTCCGGGCGCGGCACTGCCCGGTCCGCACTGGCTCCACCTGCCTGGCCGCCGCCCCGAACCTGTCATGTGAAGTACGGTCGGGCATGCGCCATAGCTAGGTCAACGGGTACGGGATGACACCCTCGAATGTTCGTCTTCCGTTCATTCGCAGAGCTTCCTGCCCTCCAAGGGGCGCGATCGCGGATCGCCAACCTGTGTAGTCAGGTTTCCGTCCGTTGCGCTTCGGCCTGTGATCGTCGGGGCTGCTGGCGATCATAAGGATGACTTATACTCGTCGATGTGTGGGAGATCTTGCTGCACCCTGCGGTCGAGGACTGGTTCCTCGATCCGTGCCGCACGGACCCGACGAGCGCGCGGACCTGGTCTCCGAGGCCATCGACGTGCTCGCCGAGAACGGGCCGGCCCTGGGCCGGCCGCTCGTGGACCGCCTGAAAAGGCAGCATCTACCACCACATGAAGCTCCGACCTGGCTCGGCAGGCTCCACCGAGGTCCGTATGATCTTCGTTTTCGATCCCCGCCGTGAGGCGATTTTCCTGGTCGCGGGCGACAAGGCCGGAGCCTGGAGGGAGTGGTACCGGACCGCCATCCCCCTCGCGGACGAACGGTTCACCGACCATCTGACCCGCCTGAAGGAAGAGGACTGAGGAGGACCAGCCGTGAGCCCGTCGAACTGGCGTGAGGTCAAATCCAAGGCCCGCGCCGCTGATACCACCTGGGACAATGCTGAACGCGTCGAGCGCCGCGCCGAGATGCGCGCACAGATGCTCGCTTCCGTCAGCGGCGCCCAGCTCGCCGAGATCCGCCGCCAACTCGGCGTCACCCAGACCCAGCTCGCCGAGGCCACAGGGCTGACCCAGGCCAGAATCAGCCAGATCGAGAACGGCGGCGCGATGGGCCTCGACACCTTGCGCGCCTACATCACGGGCCTCGGCGGCCACCTCGACGTCGTCGCCCGCATCGGCAACATCCAACTCACCATCGCCTGACCGCCACCCCACCGAGGCTCAGTTCCCCGCGTAGCCCTGCCGGCGAGGCTGGGCACGGCCTATGATCGTGGATCATGAGCTTCCTCGCGCCTGACTACCGGGCGGGTTCGCTCGCTGACGTGATGCCGTCCGTGCTGGCCGGGATGGACGTGCCGGGCATGGCCAACGTCCTGGGGCTGCCGGCGGCGTCCAGGGTGTGCGTGCTGCTGGTGGACGGGCTGGGCTGGCAGCTGCTGCGGGAGCACGCCGACCAGGCGCCGTTCCTGACCTCGCTGGCGGCCGGCCGGGAGCCGATCTCCGCGGGTTTCCCGGCGACGACGGCGACGAGCGTCTCCGCGATCGGTACCGGAATGCCGCCTGGTGAGCACGGTGTGGTCGGCTACTCGTTCGCCGTCGGGCCCGACGAGGTGCTCAACGCGCTGGGCTGGCGCAGCCAGGGCAACGGTGCCGGCGGTGGTGACGGCGACTCGTCGGTCGACCTGCGGGACAGGATCGTGCCCGAGCAGTTCCAGCCCCGCGCGACCGCCTTCGAGCGGGCTGCGGCCGCCGGGGTGGCCGTGCGGCTCGTCGGCCCGGCGCACCATGACGGCAGCGGCCTGAACCGGGCGGCACTGCGCGGCGGGCGGCACCGCGCGGCCCACGCCCTGGGGGATCTCACCAGCGGGGTGCGCGACGAGCTGCGCGGCCCCGGCCCGATCCTCTGCTACGCCTACCACGGCGATCTCGACCTGCTGGGGCACCGGTACGGGCCGGGCAGCGATCCCTGGCAGGAGCAGCTGGCCGTCGTCGACCAGCTTGCCGCCAGGATCGCCGCGGGCCTCCCACCGGGCGGCCTGCTGGTGGTCACCGCCGATCACGGCATGGTCGCGGTCGCCGAGCAGGACCGGGTGGACGTCGACACCGAACCGGCGCTGCTCGACGGCGTGCGCCTGTTCGGCGGCGAGGCGCGCACCCGGCACCTGTACACCCACCCAGGCGCGACGGACGACGTGTGGCGCGCCTGGGGCGAGATCCTCGGTGAGCGGGCGCTGGTGCTGCGCCGCCACGAGGCGATCGAGGCGGGCTGGTTCGGCCCGCGGGTGGCCGAGCACGTCCGGCCCCGCATCGGCGATGTCGTCGTCGCCGCGCAGGGGACCCTCGCCCTGATCCGCTCAGGCGTCGAACCACGGTCGAGCCGCTTCGCCGGCCACCACGGCTCACTTACCTCCAGCGAACAGCTCATCCCACTGCTGACGGCCTCGAACTCGCGCTGAAACCCGGTCGGCTCTCGGCCGGCGCCGGGGGAGGCGGCGCGACGCCTTCGGGTTCCCGGACGCGGGGAAGATGGTCGAGCTGTCGATCGCGGATGGAGCTGCCCCGATCCCAGATCGTCGGGTTGAGCTCGTCCGGTGGGGTCGGGCCGGGCTGCTCGGTGAGTATTTCCCGGCGCGCGGCCACGGCGGCGCGCACGCGGTGGCGGTAGTCGGAGAAAACCTGGACTTCGCCGTGTGGCCAGGTGAGGTCGGTGTAGTCCATACCGTCGTGCGAGTAGTCGCCGAGGCGGTGAATCCTGACCGCGTGTTCCCTGAGCGTGGCCGGTGCGGCCGCGATGACGATCAGGCCGCCGATCCGGTCGACCCACGGCCGTGGACTCGGGTCCGGCTCCCAGGCCGGCCACTGCCGGCTGCCGAGTGGTGCGGCCTGCCACGCGCGGTTGTCGGCCACGGCGGAGTCCAGGCCGGGGGTGTGCCAACGGACCGTCCCCTCAGGCCGCCGGCCCAGCGGGAGCGTTCTGCGCAGGGCACGGGCCGCGGCGGCGGAAAAGGTGGTGAGCGTGGACGGCAGGAGCACGATGGGGTCGCTCGGGGCGGCGTCGAAGGGATTGGGCGCGAGAAAGGGACGGTCAATGAGGACGAACGTGCCCGGAATCCGCTGATAGGCGAGGCCCCACAACAGTCGGCCGAGAAGGCGGGCGCCATGCCAGTCGCTGAGAACGTGCCAGGTCTCGTGGTAGTTGTTGGTGCTGAACCTGGCATAGCCACCGGGCCGGAGAGTGATGGCCGTACAGGCCCGGCCGTCGAGCCGGAGCTGGTGGCGGTGCAGCTTCATTCTGTCGCCCACCCGGCGCCGAGAATCGGGGCGCGGCTCGGCGCTCCTTCTCACGTGTCTGTCACCTTTCCGCTCCGGTCCTTTCTCCTCGCGCGTCGCACCGCGCGCCCGGCGCCGGTGCCGGTGCCGGCGGAGCGGCTCAGCGGCCGGCTGCCGAGTACACCAGGGCAGCGGCAGGCGGGCCAATGCTTTTCGGGCTGGTCGCCGCGGAGGGCTGCCCGCATGCGCGAGGTGATGGTAGCGATACGGTTACCACATGCAGCCGCCATTGCTTCGCCCACCAGCACAACGGGTCATGCAGGCCACCACCGCCGGTGAGCGCGAAACCCTGGAAGCCTTCCTCGACTTCTACCGGGATGTGCTCGTCCACAAGGTGCGCGGTGTCGGTGACCGGGACGCCGGGCGCAGGCTGCTGCCCTCGCTCACCACACTCGCCGGCCTCGTCAAACACCTGACCGTGGTGGAACGGGACTGGTTCCACCGCATGGTCGGCGGCGGTCCCGAAGCGACCGCGGATGGAGAGGGGGGCACCAGCTGGGCGCTCGCCGAAACCGACACCGTCGATTCGCTGCTGGCGGAGTACGACCGTGCGTGCGCGCTGTCCCGAGAGATCGCGGCAGGGTACGCGCTCGATGACGTCTTCGCTCACCCCAGCGCTCCGCAGGTGTCTCTGCGGTGGATCTACGTCCACATGATCGAGGAGACGGCCCGGCACACCGGCCACGCGGACATCGTCCGCGAACTGACCGACGGCGAGACCGGCGTGCTGGGATAGCAGGCCAACCGAGYCCCGCCGCGTGGACGGTCAGGGCTTGGCCCGGTCAGGCTGAGACGGCGGCCCGGTCAGGCTGTGTGGCCGGCCGTCGGGGTGGTCGCCTCCTGGCCGGTCGCGGTGAGGTCGGGGCGCATGCGGCGCATCAGCTCGGCGAGCTCCTGCGTGGTCGGGACCGGCGGTGCGGTGACGCCGGACGGCACGAGGGGGAAGATCTGACCGAACGAGTCCGCGGTGACCCACAGGCAGGTGGGTATCGTGACGGGGGCGTTCGATGACGCCTGGGGAGAGCAGGCCGCCTGGCCGCCGCCGGGGCCTGGAATGACGTCGACGGTCGTGTGGCCGTAATATGTCGCGCCGTCGCGGAATGCCGTCAGGAGACGGGCGGGGTCGGGGGTCTTTCCCCAGAAGACGAAGAGATCGTTGTCGGGCGCCCGGTACACCGCGGAAAGCACGCTCGCGGAATCGACCGTGCCCGCGGGGAGCTGCGCGAGCGTTCGCGCCGCGAGACCTCTGGTCGCCGCTTCCGTCTCGTGGTTCCGCGGCAGCCCGCCGGCGATCTCAGGAGCGCCGCCCACGCCTCCCGGCCAGACTGGCGCGGGGGCCGAGGCCGCCGGCCCGGGAACGGACGTCACGGGCGGGTCGCCGATCTCGGAAAGGTCCCGGGCGGTGCCGCTGTCGACCCCGACGCCGCAGCTGATTCTCCCGGTCGATGCGAGCAGGACTCCCACCACGATCACGGTGGTTCCCACGACCCGGCGGAACCAGGATCGCGGGCGTTCCTCGACTGGGTCGTCCATGACCGTGCCTCACCTCACCAGCCATGCCGGCGTGCGCTCCCGTGACACGATGAGGCAGCCCGCCGGTGGCCTCTGATGTGTGATCCCAGTGCCTGTCGTCGCCACCAGAATATTCTTGTCTGCCGATTCACGTGCGGTTTTCTGTGTAGTCGTCGGACGGGTTCTCGGCGTATCGACCTGGTCATTTCGCCGACATCTGCCGGGAAGTCATGATCCAGGTGTGCGGAAAGGAAGACGGAAGCAGTATTCTGGGCCGAACAGGGGTATCCCGGCCCCGTCCGGCGGGCGGGCAGGCAGGACCTTCCGAGCCGGCCGATGCACGCACTGCGGGCGGGTTCCGGGCTCTTGCCCCTCTATGTTGGTGGGGTGCTCAGAGGAATCCAGCGTGCCCGTCCGTCCCGGCGGATGTGGCCGCTGTACGCGGCCGGGTTCACCACCGCGTTCGGAGCGCACGGCATCGCCGCGAACCTCGGTGGCTTCTCCGACGACGCGGTCACCTCGCTGCTCGTGCTCGGTGGCCTGCTCGCCCTGTATGACGGCGCCGAGGTGCTGCTCAAGCCGGTTTTCGGCAACCTCGCCGACCGGGTGGGTGCCCGCCCGGTGCTGCTCGGCGGGCTCGTCGCCTTCGCGGTCGCCTCCGCGCTGTACGCCGTCGCGGACAGCCCCGGCTGGCTGTGGGCCGCCCGCCTGGGCCAGGGAGCCGCCGCCTCCGCGTTCTCACCGTCGGCGTCGGCGCTGGTCGCCCGGCTCAACCCGGCGGCGAAGCACGGCCGGGCGTTCGGCTCCTACGGCTTCTACAAGTCGATCGGTTACACCCTCGGGCCGCTGCTCGGCGGGGTGCTGGTCTGGGCCGGGGGCCTGCGGCTGCTGTTCGCGGTGCTGGCGGTCCTCGGTGTGACGGTCGCGGTGTGGGCGGCGGTGGCCGTTCCGGTCGTGCCGCCGCTGCCACGGGCCCGGCAGACGGTGCTGGACCTCGCCCGGCGGCTGGCCAGGCCGGACTTCCTCGGCCCGACCGCCGCGTTGGCGGCGGCGACGGCCGCGCTGTCGGCCGGGGTGGGGTTCCTGCCCGTCTCGGGACGCGCGGCCGGCCTCGGGACGGTCGCCACCGGCGCCGCCGTCTCGGTGCTCGCCGCCTGTGCGGCGTTCGTCCAGCCGCGGACCGGGCGGGCGCTCGACCAAGGGCGCCTGACAGCCCGTGCCGGCATCGCCGCGGGCCTTGCGGTCACCGCGGTCGGACTGGCCGGCGCGATGCTGCCGGGCCTCGCCGGGGTGCTGATCGGCGCCGCCCTTATCGGTGTGGGCACGGGCCTGATCACCCCGCTGGGCTTCGCGGCGCTGGCCGCGAGCACCCCCGCCGAGCGCCTCGGCCAGACCATGGGCACCGCCGAGCTCGGCCGGGAGCTCGGAGACGCCGGCGGCCCGCTGCTCGTCGCCGCCGTCGCCACGCTGACCACGCTCACCTACGGCTTCGGGGCGCTCGCCCTGCTCCTCGCAGCCGGGGCGGCCATCGCCCTCGCGGGCCGCCAGGCCACGGCACCCGCTGCCGAGACGGAGCCGTCGCGAGCGGAGTCGTGACCGGTCGGGTGACCTCACGCCTCTGACAGGCCGGACGCCTCTGACAGGCCGGACGACCGTCATCGGCTTCAGCCTTGCTGCCACCGGTGACGGGCCGGTCGACGAATCCACGCGCGGCGGAGAGGACGACCCGTCCGGCGGCCATGCCGCAGCGCTGGTGCGGACTTGATCTGGCGCCCGCACAAGTCGAGCAGGGGTCCGGCCAGGGGCCGCGGCCCCCGGCCACGCTCCATCCTGGAGAGTGCCCGCTCCGCATCCTGGCGCGACCGCTCCCTGATCCTGAGCGCGGGTCTCACCACGAGCGGTTCGTCCGAGGTTCCGTTGCTTTGGCGTCCAAAAGTTCCTATATTGACGTCGATGTTGCATATAACGCGGAGCAGTGAGTGCGATCCGTATCGTGAAGATGTCGATGCGTATCGGGCGGCCCTCGAGGCATGGCTGGCCACCCGGCCGCCGGTGTTCGAGGCCGCGGCGCGCCCCATCGCGTCCTATGAACAGCGGGTGGCGGTGAGCTGCGCGCTCATGCAGGTGCTGTTCGACCAGGACTGGGCCCGCTACGGCTGGCCCGAGCACCTCGGCGGGCTCGGCGGGGACATCCGCCACCGGGCGGCGATGTGGGAGGCGCTGGCGCGCCACGGGCTGCCCGCGATGGCCCTGTTCGAGCACCTGGAGATCCTGGCTCCGACGCTGGTCGCGCTGGGTGACCCGGGCCTCATGGGCCAGCTGCTGCCCCGGTTCCTGCGCGGCGAGCAGCTGTGGTCGCAGGGCTTCTCCGAGCCGGAGGCGGGCTCCGACCTCGCCAGCGCCCGCACCCGCGCGGTGGCCGTCGACGGCGGTCACGTCATCACCGGGCGGAAGATCTGGACGAGCTGGGCGCGCTACGCGAGATGGTGCCTCGTCCTCGCGCGCACGGGAACGCCACAGGAGCGCCACCGCGGGCTGAGCGCGTTCGTCGTCGACCTGGAGCACCCGGGTGTCGAGGTCCGGCCGATCGAGCAGGCCAACGGCACCGACGAGCTCGCGGAGGTGACGTTCGACGAGGTCCCCGTCGGGCCTGAGCGGCTGGTGGGCGAGCTGGGCGGCGGCTGGCGGGTGGCGATGCACATCCTGGCCCATGAGCGGGGCACCTTCGGCTGGTACCGGCACAGCTTCCTGAACCGGCAGCTGCTCGAGAACCGGGACCAGGGCACATCCGCCGGCGACGCGCTGCTCGGCAACGCGCTGCTCGACCTGGCGGCCGTCCGGGCCGCCAGCGGTGCGGCGGTGCGGGCCCATGCCGCCGGCGGCACCCTCGGCCCGCGAGCCGCGTTCGTGAAGCTGATGCTCGCCGCGAGCGAGCAGGCGGTCAACGACTGGACGCTGGCGAGCGTCCCCGACCTCGCCGTCGCGCCGAACGATGATCACATGGCGGTGTGCCGGCAGGACTACCTGTTCTCCCGCATCGTCACCGTCTACGGAGGATCTCAGCAGATGCAGCTCGACACCATCGCCAAGCAGATCCTCCGCCTCCCGTGAGCCGCGACGGTGACGTCGGGGACGTGCAGGAACAGGCCGACCAGGAGTTCCTCGATGCGGCCTGCCTGGCCCTGCGGGCCCAGGCCGACGCCAGCCCCGGGGGCCCGGGTGGTCCGGGTGGCACCGGTGCGGGTGACGTCGCGGGTGACGGCACGCCGGGAACCCGGAGCGACCCGCTGCGGGAGCTCGGGTGGTTCGACCTGCTGCCCGAGCTGGCCGACCGTGACGCCCGCGTCGCCGCGCTGACGCTCTTCCGCGCCCAGGGCCGGGAGCTGGCCGGCACCCGTGCGCTCGGTGCCCTGCTGGCCCAGCCCTTCCTCGCCGCGGCTGGCCTGCCCCCCGACGCCGCCGTCGCGACGATCAGCCGTACGTCGGCCCGTCGGGGCGAGCGGCTGATGGTCGTCGGGGATGTCGCGGACCCGGCCGGCGCGATCGGCATGGCTGGCACGGCGCTGCTCATCGACCGGCCCGGGCACGGGGCCGCGGTGGTCCCGGCCGAGGAGGTCGAACTGTGGCCGGTGGCCGTCAGTGGGCGCCTCGAGCTCCATGAGGTGATCCACGGGCCGGAGCGCTGGGTTCCCACGGTCGACGAGGAGCACGCCGCCGTCGCCAGGGTCCGCGCCCGGTTCCTCGGACGTCTCGCGGCCGCCCTGGAGATCCTGGGCGCGGCCGAGGGCGCGCTGGCGCTCGCCGTGGCCTACGCCCGCACCCGCGAGCAGTTCGGCCGGCCGATCGGCACCTTCCAGGCCGTGCGCCATCTGCTGGCCTGGGCGCAGACCGACTGCGTGGCCCTGGAGAAGGTCACCACCGCCGCGGCGGCCCTCGACGGGGTGGAGGCGGCGCCGCCCCGCCACGACGAGGTCGTCAAGGCGCTGGCCGGCCGCAACGGCCGGCGGGTCTGCGAGCGGGCGCTGCAGGTGCTGGGCGGGATCGGGTTCACCAGCGAGCACACCCACCACCATTTCCACAGCCGGGTGCTCGCCCTCGACGCGCTGCTGGGTACGTCGGCCGAGCTGACCCACGGCCTGGGGGCCTGGCTGCGTGAGGCGGACGACGACACGACCGCGGCGGCGCTGTGGACCGCGCCGCAGCAGCCGCAGCGGCTGCTGCCGAGCAGGAGCTGAGGATCCTGGCCGCCGGCACGACCGACATCCTCAGCCCTTCTGAGCTGTGGCTTCGAGTTTCCACTGCTGCCGAGCAAGAGTGAAGGATCCTGGTCGCCGGCGCGACCAAAATCCTTCACTCTTCGGGCGGGCAGGCGGGCAGGCGGGCGCAGGCAGGCGGGCAGGGCCGGCCGGGTGCCGGTGGGGGAGCGGGCGCCGTCAGTCGCTCGCGCGGACTCCGAGCGCGTTCGCCCACAGGATGGTGAGCTGCTCGACCGCGTTGTCGAGGGTGAAGCCGGCGCTGTTGTCGGTGTTGAACAGCAGGTCGGCGAAGTAGGCGACCATGCCGCCGAGGGCCTGCGCGGCGTAGGCGGGGTCGACGGTGCGGTCCGCGATGCCGGCGTCCTGCATGGAGGCGACCCGGCGTTCGATGGAGCGGGCGAAGACCTCGTGGCGCTGCAGGCGGATCTTGTGGACGTCCTCGTCGAAGGTCGCGACCTGCTGGATGACGTGCATGATCTTGGCGCTGGTCGCGTACGTCTCGAGGTAGTGCCGGTTCGCTGCGCGGATCCGCTCGACCGGGTCGGCCGTCGAGGTGGAGGGCTCGGGGCTGAGCAGGTCGAGCTCCACGGAGTCGACGACCTCGCGGAAGATCTCTTCCTTGGACACGAAGTACGTGTAGAAGGAGCCGTGCGAGAAGCCGGCGAGGTCGCAGATGTCGGCGACCCGGGCGTGCAGGAAGCCGTCGCGCTCGAACACGGTGCGGGCGGCGTCGACGAGCTGGCTGCGGGTCTGGCGACCGCGGCGGGTGCGGCCGGTGCCGCGCCGCTTGCCGACCTCCTGGTCGTCGCGGGCCGGGCGGGGGGCGATGGGGGTGGCGGTCCCGTGTTGCGTGTGCTCCGGCACGGCGGCTCCTCGTGGCGTATGTCAACCGGCTCGGCCGGCGGTGCCGGAACCTGGTGACCAGTGACGGGTCAGGGAGGCCCGGCCTCGGTGGCCGGATCGCACCAGTCCCCTCCCGGGACGTCCGTGTCATGGTGCACGAACATTCAGGTCGACGTCGATATTGTAGATGTGGCGTTGGCAACGGTTGACGCGGCGATGATCGTAACTGTCGGCGTGTCGCCGGCGGGCCCGGACGGCCCGACCGGCGTCAGCCCTGCTGTCCCAGCCCGCTGTACCAGTCCTGCTGTGCTCAGTGCGGGTGGTCGTGCAGCCGTTCCGCGAGATCGCCGGGGTGTGCCGCCGCGTCGCGGGCGAGGGCGGAGCGCACGATCTTTCCCGAGGCCGTCCGGGGGAGTGGCCCGTCCCAGCGCACCAGTTGCTCGGGCAGCTTGCGGGTGGCGAGACCGCCGGCGCGCAGATGCGTCAGCACGTCGTCCAGCGTGACGGTTGCATCGCCCGCCACGACGACCGCGACCGCGAGCCGCTCGCCGGTCGTGGCGTCGGGAAGTCCGAAGGACGCGAACTCGGTGACCCCCGCCAGGCCCTGCACGGCGGCGTCGATCTCGCTGAGCGCGATCTTCAGGCCGTTGCGGTTCACGACCTCCTTGAGCCGCCCGACGACGGTGAGCCGGCCGGAGTCGGTGTCGATCTGATCGCCGCTGCGGTACCAGTCGCCCTCGAAGGCGGCCTCGTCATCGGCCGGGTCGAGGTAGCCGAGGAAGACGCTCGGCCCTCGCAGCAGGCCTTCCCGGGGGTGCGCGGCGGACCCGACACGTACCTCGCCGCCAGGCATGAGCGCGCCGTCGTCGGCCAGCCGGCGCTCCAGTTCGTCGGAGGGCAGGCTCCCGGAGAAGTTCGGCGCCTCGGAGGAGCCGTAGACCCGGGCGATCTCGATGCCGAACGTGCGCGACGCCAGCTCGAGCAGCGGGCGCGGCAGCATCGAGCCACCCAGCGCGAGCGTCCGCAGGCCGATACCGACGCGGTTACCGGAGTCGGCCTCGGCGTCACCCTCGCTGTCGCTGCCGGTACCGGAGTGGCTGCCGGTGTCGGTGCTCGGCGTCGCGCGGGTCGCGGCGGCGAGCAGCCGTTCGGCGATGACCGGCGCACCGCCGAGCAGCGTCGCGCCGACGTCGTTCAGCCGCCGCAGGGTCGCCGCCGGCTCGAACCGGTCCTCCAGCACGAGCGCTCCGCCCTGGTCGGCCGCGAGATGCAGCTGCATCAGGCCGGTGATGCTGGTCAGCGGGCTGACGAGGAACACGACGGCGCTCTCGTCGGCGGAGGTGATGCGCGCCATGTTCGCGGCACCGGCGGTGAGGGTGTTGAGCGAGTGGAGCACGCCCTTCGGCCGGCCGGTGGTGCCCGAGCTGAACAGGATCACCGCCGGCCGGTCCCGGTCCGGCTCGGCCCACCGCACGGCCGGCGGGTCGCCGGCCGTGGCCGGCCCGTCGAAGTGGTCAAGGGCCAGGGTGTCGGCGGTGGCCAGGGCCTCGCCGAGGCGGTCCCGTTCCCCGGTGGGCACGATGACGAAGGGCCGGGAGGGCAGCACGGCCAGCGCGTGGCGCACCTCCGCGGCCCCGCAGCGCCGGTCGAGCACGACCACGGTGGCCCCGGCCCGCAGCAGCGCGTGGTAGGCGATCACCCCGTGGCGGGTGTTGCCGCTGACGAGCACGACGCCGTCACCGGCCCGCACGCCGTGCTCGGCGAGCAGGTCCACCCCGGCGGCGACGGCCGCGGCGAGCTGGGCACTGGTCAGCGTTCGCTCGTTGTCCGCAAGCGCCGGCGCGCCCGGCCGGCGGGCGGCGGCCGCCTCGACACCGTCGGCCAGGCCGCGGCTGTCCCACTGGCCATCTGCCCGGTAGCGTGCCGCCAGCTCCGGCGGCACCCGCCTCGGTGCCGCCAGTCCCGGTGCCGCCAGTCCCGGTGCCGCCAGTCCCGGTGCCGCCAGTCCCGGTGCTGCCAGTCCCGGCGAAACCAGTTCCGTCGATGTCAGCCCTGGCGACACCGGCCCCGGCCCGCCGAGGGCCGGCTGGGCGGACGGGTCACGCGGCTGGTCGGGTCCGGGCTTGTTCCCCACGGCCGTCCCCATGTCAGGCCGATCCGGTCCGGCTCAGCATCCGGGCCAGGTTGCGCTGGAACGCGGGCTCGTCGAACGACGCGGTCTCGCTGTCGAGCGCGGTGGTCAGCAGCCCCTCGACGGCCCGCCTGATGCCGTCGTTGAGCAGCGCCTTGCTCGCGATGACCGCCTGCGGCGGCAGCGCGGCGATGCGGTCCGCGAGCTCCAGCGCGGTCGACAGGGCGGTGCCCTTCGCCACGACCCGGTTGGCCAGCCCCAGTGCCAGTGCCTCCTGCGCCGGGATCCGGTCGCCGAGCAGGATGAACTCCTTGGCGCGCAGCAGGCTGGTGAGCTGCGGCCACATCAGCGCACCGCCGTCGGCGGCGACCAGGCCCAGCATGACGTGCGGGTCGGCGAAGTACGCCTGCTCCTCGACGACGACGAGGTCGCTCATCGACGCCAGGCTGCAGCCGAGCCCCACCGCGGGGCCGTTGACGGCGCTGACGATGGGAACCCGTACGGAGGTCATCCCGCGGACGATGTCGGCGGCCTCCGCCATCACGTCGGCCCGCAGCCGCGGGTCGCGGACCATGCGGTCGAGCAGGCCGAGGTCGCCCCCGGCGGAGAAGGCGCCACCGGCGCCGGTGAGGACGACGGCGCGGATGTCCGGGTCCGCGGCGAGCGCCGGCCACAGCTCGGCGAGCGCGCGGTGCAGGCTCTCGTCGGCGGCGTTGTAGGCGTCGGGGCGGTTCAGCGTCACGACGCGCACCGCACCGCGGGCCTCGACGATCAGCGGACTGCTCGGTTCCTCGCGCTCGCTCACGTCACTCCCTGGAGATCACACGAATGTCGACGTTGCTTCGAGGTTGGCAGTTTCCTATATTGACGTCAACATTGCATATAGCTTACTGGTATCGGCCGCGGCCCGTTGTGTGACGGTGTGTACGCGCTGCTACCGCCACCGTGACCGCAACCGCGACGAACCACCGCCTCGGGCCGGCAGATCAGCAGATCAGCCGGCCGGTGAGCCGGCGGACCAGCCAGGGAAGGATCTCCATGCCGTCGAGTGTGTCCCCGTATCCGATTTTCGATGCGGACAACCACATGTACGAGACCGAAGAGGCGTTCACCAAGTTCCTGCCCGAGCGGTACCGGTCGGCGATCCGCTACGTGCAGGTCGACGGCCGGACGAAGATCGCCGTCAAGGGGCAGATCAGCGACTACATCCCCAACCCCACGTTCGAGGTCGTCGCGCGGCCGGGGGCGCAGGAGGACTACTTCCGCAACGGCAACCCGGAGGGCAAGTCGTACCGGGAGATCATCGGCAAGCCGATGCGGTCCATCCCGGCCTTCCGGGAGCCGGTGTCGCGCCTGGCCCTGCTCGACGAGCAGGGCATCGAGCGCTCGCTGATGTTCCCGACCCTGGCGAGCCTGCTCGAGGAGCGCATGCGGGACGACGTCGAGCTGACCCACGTCGTCATCCACGCGCTCAACGAGTGGATGTACGAGACCTGGCAGTTCAACTACGAGAACCGGATCTTCTCCACCCCGGTCATCACCCTGCCGATCGTCGAGAAGGCGATCGAGGAGCTCGAGTGGGTGCTGGAGCGCGGCGCGCGCGCGATCCTCATCCGGCCCGCGCCGGTGCCCGGCCCCGGCGGCTCCCGCTCCCCCGGGCTGCCCGAGTTCGACCCGTTCTGGAAGCGGGTCGAGGAGTCCGGCGTGCTGGTCGCGTTCCACTCGTCCGACAGCGGCTACAACCGGTACACCCAGGACTGGGAGGGTGCCAACCGCGAGTACCTGCCCTTCCAGCCGGACGCCTTCCGGATGATCAGCCAGTGGCGCCCGATCGAGGACACCGTCTCCGCGCTGATCTGCCACGGTGCGCTGTCCCGGTTCCCGGGGCTGAAGGTGGCCATCGTCGAGAACGGCGCGGACTGGGTCGCCCCGCTGATCAAGTCGCTGAAGAACGCCTACAAGAAGCACCCGCACCTGTTCCCCGAGGAGCCGGTGTCGGTGCTGCGGGGCAACATCCACGTCAGCCCGTTCTGGGAGGAGAACATGGCCGAGCTCGCCGGCCTGCTCGGTGTGGAGCGCGTCCTGTTCGGCTCCGACTACCCGCACCCGGAGGGCCTGGCCGACCCGGCCGGCTTCTTCAGCGAGCTGACGGACCTCACCGAGGAGGAGAAGGCCCTCATCCTCGGTGGCAACCTGTCGCGGCTGATCCCGGTATGACGAGTTCCGGGTCGGGCCTGGGGGAGAGCGACCTCGCCGAGGTGCTCGCCGCCGTCCGCGCGTTCGTGCGGGAGCGGGTGGTGCCCGCCGAGGCCGAGATCGAGGAGACCGACGCCATCCCGGCCGCGCTGCGGGCCGAGGCGGCGCGGATGGGCCTGTTCGGCTTCGCCATCCCGGCGGAGTACGGGGGCCTGGGCCTGTCGATGAGCGAGGAGGTCCGCCTCGTCGCCGAGCTCGGGTACACGACGCCGTCGTTCCGGTCGATGTTCGGGACGAACAACGGCATCGCCGGGCATGTCCTGCTGGAAGGCGCCACCGAGGAGCAGAAGCAGACCTACCTGCCGAAGATCGCCTCCGGTGAGTGGACGGCGTCCTTCGCGCTCACCGAGGAGGGCGCCGGCTCCGACCCGGCGGGGCTGACCACCACCGCCGTCCGCAAGGACGACGGCTGGGTCATCAACGGGGCCAAGCGGTACATCACCAACGCGCCGAGCGCCGACGTCCTCATGGTCTTCGCCCGCACCGACAGCACGGCGACCGGCGGCGACGGCATCAGCGTCTTCATGGTCGAGCGCCACACCGCCGGGGTGAGCGTGGCGCCGAAGGACGCGAAGATGGGCCAGGCCGGGTCGCTGACGGCGGACGTCCACTTCGACGACGTGCGGGTCGGGCCGGAGACCCTCGTCGGCGGTGCCGCCGGGGATGGGCGCGGCTACCGCACCGCGCTGCGCTGCCTCGCGCACGGGCGGATCCACATCGCCGCGCTGTGCGTCGGCATGGCGCAGCGCCTCGTCGACGAATCCGTCGCCTACGCGGCCAGCCGGTCGCAGGGCGGGCACGTCATCGGTACCTACCAGCTCATCCAGGGGCTGCTCGCCGACTCGGCGACCGACCTGTACGCCGCCCGGGCCCTGGTGACGCAGACCGCCGTCGCGTTCGACGACGGCAGCGACACCCGGATCGGCCCGTCCTGCGCGAAGTACTTCGCCTCGGAGGCGGTCGGGCGCATCGCCGACCGCGCGGTGCAGATCCACGGCGGCGCGGGCTACATGCGCGGAGTTCCGGTAGAACGGTTCTACCGGGACGCGCGGTTGTTCCGCATCTACGAGGGAACCAGCCAGATCCAGCAGCTCGTCATCGCCCGCCAGCTGCTGCGGGACGCGGCGTCGGGGGCACCGGGAGCGGCGGGCGTGAGGGGAGCGTCCTGATGAAGACCGAGGACATGGTGTTGGTCAGCATCGACGACCACGTCGTCGAGCCACCCGACATGTTCACCCGGCACGTGCCGGCGAAGTGGGCCGAGCAGGCTCCCAAGGTCGTGACGACCGACGAGGGCTTCCAGTCCTGGGAGTTCAACGGCAACCGCACCGGCACGCTGTCGCTCAACGCGGTCGTCTCCTGGCCGGCGGAGGAGTGGGGCCTCGACCCCGCCGGCTACCCGGAGATGCGCCCGGGCGCGTACGACATCCACGAGCGGGTCCGCGACATGGACCGCAACGGGATCTTCGGGTCGATGTGCTTCCCGACCTTCCCCGGGTTCAGCGCCGGCAACCTCGGCCGCGGCCGCAACGAGCTCGCCTACGTGATGATCCAGGCGTACAACGACTGGCACATCGACGAATGGGCGGCGGCCTACCCGGGCCGGTTCATCCCGCTCGCGCTGCTGCCCACCTGGGACACCCAGCTGATGGTCGCCGAGATCCGGCGGATCTCGGCGAAGGGCTGCCCGGCCGTCTCGATGCCCGAGCTGCCGCACATCGAGGGCCTGCCGAGCTACCACAACCTCGACCACTGGGGCCCGGTGTTCGCGGCCCTGGCCGAGACCGGCACGGTCATGTGCCTGCACATCGGGCAGGGCTTCGGCGCGCTCAAGCAGCCCTCCGACGCCCCGATCGACAACTTCATCATCCTGGCGACGCAGGTCTCCACCCTCGCCGCCCAGGACCTGCTGTGGGGCCCCGCGATGCGGGACTACCCGGCGCTGAAGATCGCCTGGTCGGAGGCCGGGATCGGCTGGATCCCGTTCTACCTGAGCCGCTGCGACCGCCACTACTCCAACCAGAAGTGGCTGCGCCGCGACTTCGGCGGCAAGCTGCCCAGCGAGGTGTTCCGCGAGCACTCGCTGGCCTGCTATGTGACCGACCCGGTGGCCCTCAAGGTGCGCCACGACATCGGCATCGACATCATCGCCTGGGAGTGCGACTACCCGCACTCCGACTCGATCTGGCCGGACGCCCCCGAGCAGGTCATGGCCGAGATGGTCGGCGCCGGCGCCTCCGACGAGGACATCGACAAGATCACCTGGCAGAACTCCTGCCGGTTCTTCAACTGGGACCCGTTCCGCGGCCTGCCGCGGGAGCAGGTCACGGTCGGTGCCCTGCGGGCCAAGGCCACCGACGTCGACACCGCCGTTCGCCCGCGCAAGGAGTGGGCGGAGCTCTACAGGCAGCGCCACGCAACCGCCGCGGGCTGACCGGCTGACTGCCTGACTGGCTGACGCCGGTTCTGCACCGCGCCGCATCCGCTGCGCCCACTGGGCCCGGCCGCCATCCCGGCGGCCGGGCCCAGCTGTATTCACGGCGTGGTGTGGTCGGGGGCCCAGCCGTCGTGCAGGTAGGCGGTGTGGCCGAGGTGGCGTGCCCGGACGGCGGCCTGAACGCGACGTGCCAGGCGCGGGACGAGAAGGGTGTCGCATTCCGCGGCGGTGCACAGGCGCCAGGCACGAAGCTCGCTCTCCTGGAGCCGCAGGCCGCGCTCCTGCGACGGGGAGAACAATCCCCCGTCGAAGACGAAGTGGACCAGTGCGGGGCGGCCGTCGGGTTGCGGCGGTACCCAGTCGGCGACCAGGAGGCGGCCTGGCTGGACGTCGATGCCGAGTTCCTCCCGGATTTCGCGCTGGGCGGTCTGCAGCGGGTGTTCACCGTCGTCCATGCCCCCGCCGGGGATCTCCCAGGTGTCGTCCCGGTAGGTGGGTTGGACCAGCAGGACCCGGTCGTTGGCATCGCAGAAGATCGCTCCAGCGGCGGCGATCACTCGGGGTAGACGCGCGTAGTAGGTGGCGGCGGGCAGGGGCGGCGTGGGCATGCGCCATGACAGCAGGTGCAGCCGGGGCCGCGACCGAGAACCGCGACCGCGCCCCATCCTCTTCCTAGATATCCTAGGATGTTCCTAGGGGTCCTAGGAATGCGGAGGGTGCATGGCGCGAGCCGGGCTCACGGTGGAGCGGGTGACGGTCGCGGGCGCCGATCTGGCGGACGAGGTCGGTCTCGGCCAGGTGACCATGTCGCAGGTCGCTCGGCGTCTCGGGGTACGAGACGCGAGCCTCTACACGCATGTCCGCAGCCTGAAGGATCTGCACGGGCGGATCGCGCTCCTGGCAGCGGACGAGAAGTCCATCCAGATCGCGGAGGCGACCTCCGGGCGGGCAGGCAAGGACGCGCTGGTCGCGTTCGCGAACGCCTGGCGGGCGTACGCGCACCGGTATCCGGGTCGCTACCTGGCCACGCAGACCCCGATCCAGATCGCCCCCGAGCTCGCCGCGCAGGCGCCCGGCCCCCGGCGTGCGGTCGCGCTGACCTACCGCATGCTGCGCGGCTACGGCCTGGCCGAACCCGACCTGACCGACGCGGTCCGGCTGCTGCGCAGCACGTTCCACGGGTTCGTCGCCCTGGAGGCCGCGGGTGGGTTCACGCATGAGCGTTCGCCCCAGCAGTCCTGGGTCCGCACCCTCGATGCCCTGCACGCCCTGCTGGAGCACTGGCCGGCGGCGACGGAAGGACACTCCTCATGACCGAACCGACCATCGGAAGCCTGCGTGTGCACGGTGCGACCCTGCACTACGAAACACGCGGTCAGGGCCCGCTCCTGCTGCTGATTCCCGGCGGGACGGGCGGTGCCGCCGCCTTCGATGCCATCGCGGACGATCTGGCTGCCGAACACACCGTCGTGACCTACGATCCGCGCGGCATGTCCCGTAGCGTGCTGGACGACCCCGAGGCGCAGCAGCGCGTCTCCGAGCACGCCGACGACGCTTTCCGTGTGCTGCAACTGCTGTCCCCCGCGGAGCCCGTCAGGGTGTTCGGCGCCAGCTCAGGCGCCATCGTCGCCCTTGATCTGCTCTCCACTCATCCGGAGCGCATCGAGCGCGTCGTGGCCCACGAGCCGCCGGTCGTGGAACTCCTGCCGGACGCCGCCGAACACCGCGCTCTGATCGCCCGAGTGCAGGAAACATTTCAGAGGCAGGGCCTCATGCCGGCGATGGCGGAGTTCGCCGCCGGACTGGAGCGGGACGGCGGCGCCGCACCGAAGGCCGAGATCGAGCTTCCACCGCAGGCGGCGGCGCGAGCCGAGCAGACAATGGCCAACCTGCCCTACTTCGTCGGACGCATCGTGCCCAGCTTCATGTCCTATTCGCCCGACGTCCAGCGGCTGGAGTCGCTTTCCGAGCGCCTCGTGCTCGCCTGCGGCCAGGACTCTCACGGCGAGCTTCCGTATCGTGCGGCCGCCTTTCTGGCCGGGCGGCTCGGCGCGGAGCCGTGGCGTTTTCCCGGCGGGCACACCGGTCTGACCACGCACCCCGCCGAGTTCAGCGAATTCCTGCGGAAGGCTCTCGCGGCGTCCCCGCCTTTTCAGATCAGGCGGTGGCCGCCGTCGACGTGCAGCACGGCGCCGGTCATGAACTCGTTGCGCAGAACGGCGAGGTAGGCCTGCGCGAGGTCCGCCGGGGTGCCGATTCGCCCGACCGGGAGGCGGTGTGCCATCTCCGCGAGCGCGGATGACCGGTCGACCCCGGCGAGTGTGTCCCAGACCGGGGTGTCGACCCAGCCGGGGGAGACCACGTTGACGCGGATCGGCGCGAGTTCGAGGGCGAGCGCGTAGGCGAGCGATTCCAGTGCCCCGTTCGCGGCGGCTACGACCGAGCCGCTGACCGACGGCCGGTAGGCGGCGATGCCGGAGGTGAAGGTGAGGGAGCCGCCGGCCGGCAGCCGCCGCGCGCAGTGCTTGGCGACCAGCCAGGGGCCGAGCACCTTGGTACCGAGAAAGCCCAGGGCGCCCTCGACGCTGATCGTGGCGATCGGCCCGCTGGCGCCCGTCCCGTCAGCGGCCGTCGTCACGACGTGTTGGATGGGCCCGGCTTCCTGGAAAAGCCGCTCGACGTCGCTCTCCCGGGAGATGTCCGCCGCAGCGGTGCAGACGAGCGTTCCCGAGCGGTCGAGGGCGCCCAGCGAGCGGGCGGCGGCGGCCAGCCGGTCGCCGGAACGTGACACCACCGTCACCTCGGTGCCTGCGCGCACCAGTGTCTGGGCGAGCCCAAGCCCGATGCCGGAGCTACCCCCGACGATCAGCACCCGTCCGCAGGCCGCGGGCAGGGGCTGGTCGGACGACACCATGCCGGCCGAGGTGGGTGTGCCGGCCGAGGTGGGTGTGCCGGCGGATGACGTCGGAGTCGGGGCTGGAGTCGTCATGACGCCCAGACTGGCGGCAGGCAGCCGGCCCGACGAGACCGTGCTGTACCGGGTGATGCCGAACCAGGGTGTGGCAGGGCCAGGCAGCGGGCCCGGCCGACGGGACATGGGCTGACACAATCGGTAGATGGCCGATGACCACGGGATGGGAGCCTTCCTGCGGGATCGGCGGGCCCGGGTGCAGCCGGCGGACGTCGGGCTTCCCGGCGGGCCGGGCCCTCGGCGCACCCGCGGCCTGCGGCGGGAGGAACTGGCGGCGCTGGCAGGGGTGAGCGTCGACTACTACACCCGGATCGAGCAGGGCCGCGAGACCGCGCCGAGCGATGCGGTGCTCGATGCGCTCGCTCGGGTGCTGCGGCTCGACGACCACGAGCGGGCATACCTGTTCACGCTCGCCGATCACGCGGCCCGCCGGGCACCCCGGCAGCCGGTGACGCCCAGCAGAGTCGTCCGGCCCGGTCTGGCGCAGCTGCTGGAGTCGGTGCGGACGAACCCGGCGTTCGTCCTCAGCCAGCTCAACGACATCCTGGCCGCGAACCCGGAGGGCCTGGCCCTGCTCGTCGGGATCGACCGATGGCCGGTAGGCCGGCGCAACCTCATCCGTTACGTCTTTCTGGACCCGGCATCCAGGACCGTCTTCGTCGACTGGGAGCGGATCGCCCGCAACACCGTCGCGCACCTGCGTGCGGTCAGCGCCGCAAGCTCGGAGCCGGCGGACCTTACTGCGCTGGTGGAGGAGCTGTCCGCCAGCAGCGCGGAGTTCGCCGAGCTGTGGCGGACCTATGACGTGCGGGTCAAGACGGGTTCCGAGATCCGGTTCCGGCATCCGGCTGTCGGCGAGTTCAGCCTCCGCTCGGAGATCCTCGGGCCCGGCCCGGACGGTCAGCGGTTCGTCGTCTACCAGGCCGCGCCCGGCAGCCGGGACCAGGACGCTCTCGTCCTGCTGGCCATGACGATCGACGGCGGCAGCGGCGAGCGCGTCACCAGCTGAGACCGGACCTGTGGCGGGTCAGTGGACGAGCCCCTGGTACCCCCAGCGGGGGGTGGCGCCGGGATCGCCCAGGTCGGTTCCGACGGGATCCTGGGAAACCTCCTGGGCGATGGCGGTGCCCCACTCGAAGTACTCCATGAGCGTCGTGGCCAGCTCCGGCCGGGCGGGTAGCACCTCGCCGATCGCGTCAGCCATCAGTTCCAGCCAGCGTTGGCGGTGCTCGTCGCGGATGCCGAGGCCGAGATGGCTGCGCAGCAGGGCCTGATGCCCGCCGAGGCGGGCCGAGAAGTCCGCCGGGCCCCCGAAGACCTCTCCCAGCCAGATGGCGACATGGTCGAGGTGGGTGGGTGTGAAGTGCGCGAACACGGGTGCGAGCACCTCGTCCGCGAGCACCCGGTCGTAGAACGCCTCGGAAAGTCGCCGAAGACCTTCGAGCCCGCCGACGTCGTCGTAGAGCGAGGAGCTCATTGTTTCCTCCAGTGGGACGGCTGTCGCCAGCCTCCCGGAAGTCCTGACGGACCGGAACGACTTTCGCCGGTCGCGGATTCGCCGCGGGCGAACGACCACGGGCCCAACTGTTGTTCCCCGCCCGCCCGCCCGCGTGCACTGCCATGTCACCATTCCAGCGTGGTTGGCTCGGCCGATGGGCCGATGGGCCGGTCTGATGAGCTGATGAGCTGATGACGAGACAACCTGTTGAGGAGGTCCGATGGCCGACGAGGCGCTGGTCGATGTCGACGGCGACGTCATGGTCATAACGCTGAACCGGCCGGCGGTGCGCAACGCGTTCAACCGCGCGGCCAGCCAGGCGGCGGCGGACGCGTTCCGGGAGTTCGACGCCCGCCCCGATCTGAGAGTGGCCGTGCTGACCGGCGCGGGCGGCACCTTCTCCTCCGGCCAGGACCTCAGAGCATTCGCCGATGGCGAGGCCGCCGAGGTCGAAGGTGGGCTGGCCGGCATCACCGGCGCGCCTCCGCGCAAGCCGGTGATCGCGGCCGTCGAGGGCTATGCCCTGGCCGGCGGCTTCGAGGTCGCGCTCGCCTGCGATCTGATCACGGCGGCGTCCGATGCGGTTTTCGGCCTGCCCGAGGTGCGCCGCGGCCTGGTCTCCGGAGCCGGCGGTCTGCTGCGGCTGTCCAGACGCATCCCGTACCACACCGCGATGCGCCTCGCCCTCACCGGCGCGACGCTGCCCGCCCCGCAGGCCTTTGAGTACGGCCTGGTCAGCACCCTCACCGAGCCGGGTGAGGCGCTGGCGGCTGCGCTGGACCTCGCTGCCGAGATCGCGGCCAACGCGCCGCTGGCCGTCATCGGCAGCAAGGAGGTCGTCGCCGGATCAGCGCAGTGGGGCGCCGACGAGGCCTGGCAGAGGCAGCGGAAGATCATGAAGCAGGCCGCCCGGTCCGCCGACGCACGTGAAGGCGCGATCGCCTTCACGGAGAAGCGCCCGCCGATCTGGCGCGGCGAATAGCAGGCGCCGTGACGTCCCGGACGGCCGGTGTTCCGTCGAATCAGAAGATGGTGCCGACGTCCTGGGTGACGATGCGGGACATGCTGTGTTCGGCGAGGGCGGCGATGGTCATGGACGGGTTGCACGCGCCGGTGGAGCCGGGGATGCGGGCGCCGTCGAGGACGTAGAGGCCGCGGTGGCCGACGACGCGGCCGGTCAGGTCGACGGCTGATCCCATGGGGACGCCGCCGAGGGCGTGCCAGGTCGAGTTCTCGGTCAGGTTGGTGTCGATCATGACGCCGCCGCCGGTGAGGGCGAGGCCGGTCATGCGTGCGGAGATCAGGGTCTGCAGTGCGGTGTCGGCGCCGATGGGCCAGGTCAGGACGGCGTCGTC